>NZ_JAJDNA010000077.1 GCF_022340925.1 Thiocapsa sp. | reverse complement strand
GCAGTGGGGACTTGTCATCCGCAGCCTCAGGTCACCGCCGGCGTCTGGTGGAGAAAGGTGCCGTCGGTTAGCTGACGCAGCACGAAGTCGGCGACATCGGCGCGGCTGACCTGGCCGCCCTTGAGCGACCGATCGAGCCCGAAGCGGTCGCGATCGGTACCTGGCCCATCGGTCAGACCGCCGGGTCGCCTGGAATCCTGCTCGCCGGAATCCGCTCCCTTGCCGCGATGCTCTCAGATCTGTGGCTCACGCGATTCGGATCGGGTCAGGCCTGCGCCGGGCTGGGCCCGAGCAGCCGCCCGAGGCGGTGATGCAGGCTGTCATGGATCGAGAGCATGGCCGGGATGACCAGCAGGATCAACAGGGTCGCGAACCCGAGCCCGAAGGCAATCGAGGTCGCCATGGGGATCAGGAACTGGGCCTGGACGGATTTCTCGAACAGCAGCGGGGTCAGGCCGGCGATGGTGGTCAGGGAGGTCAGGAGGACCGCGCGCAACCGTTGGCAGGCCGCCTCGATCAGCGCCTCGCGGCTGGCGACGCCTTGGGCGAGCAGCTCCTGGTAGAACCTGACCAGGATGATGGAGTCGTTGATCACGATCCCGGACAGGCCGAACATCCCGAACAAGGACAGGATGGTGACGTCGATCCCGATCAGCCAGTGGCCGAAGAGCGCCCCCGTAAGGCCGAATGGAATGGCGGCCATGACCACCAACGGCCACCCGTAGGATGCAAAGACCCAGGCCAGGATCACGTAGATGAGGATCAGGCCCAACACCATCCCCTTGCGCATGTCGCCCAGCGTCTCGCGCTGATCCGCGGAACGCCCCTCGAAGGAATAGTTAATCCCGTAGGCGGCCTGCAGCTCGGGGAGCGTCGAATCGATGAGCCCCTCGATGATGGAGCCGACGTTGTTGGCCTCGGAGTCGATATCCGCGGAGACCTCGACCGCGAGCTTCCCCTCGGCATGGCGCAGGATCTCGAATCCGCGGCGCGAGTGCCACCCGGCGACCGTGGTCAGCGGGACGGAGGAGCCATCCGGCAGGCGCACGTTGATCCGGTCAAGGGTCCCGAGCCGTTCGCGCTCCGCCCGCGGGAGCTTGACCCGAACCTCGACCTCGTCGGCGCCGTCCTGGAAGATCTGCACCAGCTGTCCCTCGAAGGCGGTTCGCAGCTGCTGCCCGAGGTCGGCGACCGTGAGCCCGAGCGCCTGGCCCGCGGGTGTCAGGGAATAGATGATCTGCTCGCGCCCGAAGGCCATGTCGTCCTCGACCGCCGAGACGCCCGGGAGTCCCTTGAGGACCTCCGACAGATCGAGCGCGGCCGCCTTGAGGATATCTGCATCGGCCCCGAAGAGGCGCACGGCCAGGTCGCGCCCGGGCGGACCGGCGCGCCGCGACGCAATGGTGAAGCCCTCGAGGCCGGCGGGGAGCTGGATCCGCTCCCGCCAGGCCCGGATGAACTGCTCGTTGCGCACGTCGCGTGCGTCCGGCTCTACGAGCTCGACCTGCAGGGCGCCGAGTTGATCGGCTGACGCCGAATCCCCCGCCTTGGCGCCGTGCAGGGCTACCGCGAGATTGACGAGCTTGCCCTGGTCGAAGGCGCGCTCGGTCTCCCACAGGGTCTGGTCCAGGTGCTTCAGCATGGCATCCACCTGCGCACGTGGAGTCCCGGCGACAAAGGTGGCGTTGGCGGTGATGATCTGGCCCTCCGGCGTGGGGAAGAAGACGAAGGCGAGGCGCCCTCCGACCAGCAATCCGAGCGCGACGACCAGCGCCGCGACGGCGGCGGCGATGGTGGAGAAACGGTGGTGGACGGCCAAGGTCACCAAGGGTCGGAAGACCCGATCTCGCAGGTGCTCGAATCCACGGTCAAGCCGCGCGCGCAGTGAATCCGGCTTGACCTTGTGGGCGTGCACGAAGGCACTGCGCAGATGGCCGGGCAGCACCAGCATGCTCTCGAGCAGCGACGCCAGGATCACCGCGACGATGACCAGCGGGATGACGCTGAGGATGTTGCCGATCACCCCGCCGACCAGCATGAGCGGCAGAAAAGCGGCGATGGTGGTCAGCGAGGAGGCGACCACGGGGGCGAGCATCCGGCGGACACCCCCCTCGGCCGCGAGCAGGGGGTCCTCACCCATCTGATGATGCGCCATCGCATCCTCGCCGACCACAATGGCATCGTCGACGATGATCCCCAGCGCCATGATGAGCGCGAACAGGCTCATCATGTTAATGCTGCCTCCGGAGAGGTAGAGGATGAAGAGCGTCGCCATGAAGGACACCGGGATGCCCCAGGCGACCCAGAAGGCCACCCGGCCGCTCAGAAACAGGAAGAGGATCGAAACCACCAGGATGAGTCCGCCCGCCCCGTTGGTCACCAGCAGCATGATGCGGTCGCGGATCAGCTGCCAGGAGGCGTCGTAGACGACCAGCTCGACCCCCGGGGGGAGCAAGGGACGCGTCGCCGTGAGCCACTCGTCGAGCAATCGGGCCGCCGCGAGCGAGTTTCCCGTCTCGGCGCGCTGCAGGACCATCTCCACCGCCGGCATGCCGTTCATCGAAAGCTGCAGCGTGGCATCGCGCGGCACCCGCTCGATCTCGGCGATGTCGCCCAAACGCAGGTTCAGGGTCTCCTCGGTCTTGACCGGCAGCTGTGCGAATTCCAGCGGATCGCGAGCCTTGTCGAGGCTGCGCAGCTCTCGGGTCGCCTCCCCCCGGCCGATCGCCCCGGCCGGGAGATCGCGGCTGAAGTCGCCAACCCGCTCGCCGATCTGGGTCAGACCCAGACCCAGCTGCTCGAGCCGTGCCTGATCGACCTGGATACTGATCTCCTCAAGGGGGAGCCCGCGGATCTCGATCTTGTCGATCCCGCGCTCGAGGAGCTCGGACTCGAAGCGCCGGGCCAGGTGCCGCAGCTCATCGGGGCGATCGATCCCGGTCAGGACCAGGCGCGCCACCGACTCGTAGCGCGTGGCGAGCGCGATCTCGGGTTTCTCGGCGTCCTGCGGGAGGTTGCGGAAGTCGTCGACCAGACGCCTGACCTGGTCCAACGCCAGCAAGGGGTCGACGCCCTCGTTGAATTCGAGGGTGATGGCGGAGATCCCTTGGGTCGAGGTCGAGGTCATCTTGCGCAGGCCATCGACCGCCCGCAGACGCTGCTCCAGCGGGTTGGTGATCCCGTCCTCGATGTCCTCCGCGCTGGCGCCGGTCCAGACCACACGCACGGTCACCACGTCGAGATCGAAGCTCGGAAAGAACTGGACGTTCAGGCGGTCGAGGGCGAAGATCCCGCTCAGGATCATGATCGCCATCAGGAGGTTGGCCGCGACCTTGTGATGGGCGAAGAGTCCGATCAGATCGTCCTGGTGACCCTTGACTACCCTGCCCTTGGCGCCGGTGCCCTCCGTCATTGAACGGTCTCCACCCGCAGCCCGTCGATCGCGTTGGGCATGTGGCTGACGACCAGTCGATCCCCCGCCGCGAGGCCAGCTGCCTGCACCAGCAGGCGCTCTTCACCCGTATCGGTGAACCAGCTCCCGAGGCTGCGCACCGGCACGCCTTGCATCCGGCCGTCGACCAGCTTGTAGACTCGGTTGCTGGCGTAGACAGACCCGAAGGGCACCGGGACGACCTCGTCGCGAGCCGGACGCTCGAGGCGCAGCGCGATCATCTGCCCGGCGCGAAGCAGTCCCGCCTCGCCCTCCACCTGGAACAGGCCGTCGATCCCGCTCGCGCTCGCCTCTCCGGCGAGCCGCCCGAGCGAGAGCCTGAGGGTGTGCTCACCGACGGCGGCGGTTGCAGGCAACGCCCCCTCCGACCGCAGGGACGCGGTCAGCTCGGCCTGATAGGGTGCGGGAATCCGCGCACGGACCTCGAGGCTGTCGAGGGCGTAGAGCGTGAGCAGCACGTCGTCCTTGCCGACCTGGTCACCTGAGGTGACAGAGACGCCGGCGATGATCGCCTCGTAGGGCGCCGCCACCCGCCCTCTCTCGAGCTCGAGTGCGATCTCCTGGACGCGGGCCCGCGCGCTCTGCAGTCTTGCCTCGAGAGCGCGTTGACGTGCTGGAAAGTCCGCGATGCTCATGTTGCGGTTACTGACAGCGAGCGCCTGACGAGCGAGCTCTTGCTCGGCGGCGTCCAGATCGGTCTCGGAGCCGACACGCTGTTTCGTGAGCTGGGCGGCCCGCTGCACCCCTTCTTCGGCGATCGCCAGCAGCTTGCGTTCCTGCTCCAGCGCGGCAACATCGCTCGCGTGGCGGGTGCGCTCGGTCTCGATCTGGGCCTTGAGCTCGTCGACCTGCGCCTGGGCCTGGGCGAGTCGCAGGCTGAAGTCCCGGGGATCGAGCTCGACGAGGAGCTGCCCAGCCGCGACGCGGTCGCCTTCGCGCACGAGCACCCGTGCGACGCGGGCCGGCGCGGATGCCGCCGCACGCAGCAGATCCGGCGTCTCCACGCTGCCGTAGAGCTCCAGGCTGGGCGCCAGTCGGCGCGGCTCGACTGTCTCGGCCTCGACGCGCCAGACCCGCTCCCGGATCTCCGCGGGCGGGCGCTCGGGGCGGGTCTGCTTGAGATACTGAAACACTCCGATACCGACGGCGAGGACGAGGACGGGCAGCAGGAACTTGATCAGGCGCTTCACGGGGGCTCGCGGAGTGGCTCGAAGGTGGACAAGTGTCGGGGCGGGTCACGGACAAAGCAACCGATCAGCAGGCCGCGCCGTAGTCGAAGGTGATCTCCTCGTCGACGGCAATCGCACGAGAGGCATAGAGATCAAAGCCGTCGAACTCGGCATTCGGCTGATCGCTATGATTCAGCCAGCGCAGCAGGTTGCGCCCGTCGCGCCCACTGAGGACGTTGCCTTCGGGGTCGTAGATCCAGAGCACATAGGTTCCGTCCCGATCCACCGCGGGGCCCTCGTAGGTGCCGATCCACTCACCGCTCTGAAATGGGACCTTGGCGAAGCAGCCCTGACCGTGGATCGAGGAGGCGGCACAGTAGATGCGGCTGCGCAGGGGGTCGGCCGCGGAGGAGCGGCTCATTCGGGTCTTCTGCTCATCCGCGCATGCCCGGTCAGCGGCGCCTCGCCCTGGTGAAGGCATCCGCCATCGCACCGCCGCCTGCTGCGGGGGATTGAGTCGGCTTTGGGCGTTGCCCCTCCGGCGACTTCCCTCCGTCACGCGGGCGTGAGGACTGCCGGGGCGGCGTTCGAGCGCGCGTCGGCGCACCATCGTCCCCGGGACTCGCGGTCCGCGGGCCGGCCGTGGCGCGCTGCGGCGCGACATCGCCGAGACGCATGCTCAGTGCGACACGCTTGCGCGCCAGGTCGACCTCCATCACCTTGACCGTGACCAGATCGCCGGACTTGACCACGGCGTGGGGGTCCTTGACGAAGCGATCGGCCAACGCCGAGACGTGGACCAAGCCGTCCTGGTGGACACCGACATCCACGAATGCGCCGAAGTTGGTCACATTGGTGACGGTTCCCTCGAGGATCATGCCCGGAGTCAGATCCGCGAGCGTCTCGACGCCCTCCTGAAGACGTGCGGTCTTGAATTCAGGGCGCGGGTCGCGGCCCGGCTTCTCCAGCTCCGCGAGGATGTCGCTGACGGTCGGCAAGCCGAACCGCTCGTCCGTGAAGCGGGCGGGATCAAGAACACGCAGGGTTGCGCTATCTCCCATCAGCGCCCCCATCGGCAGCCCGGTGTCCGCGAGGATACGGCGCACCACCGGGTAGGCCTCCGGGTGGACGGCGGAGGCGTCCAAGGGCTCGTCGCCGTCTCTCACCCGCAGGAAGCCCGCACTCTGTTGAAACGCCTTGTCGCCGAAACGCGGCACGCATAGCAGACGCGTGCGGTTGGGGAAGGCGCCGTTGGTCTCGCGGAACTGAACGATGCTCTCGGCCAGACCACGGCTCAACCCGGAGACCTGGGCCAGAAGGGGCACAGAGGCGGTGTTCAGATCCACCCCGACCGCATTCACACAGTCCTCCACCACGGTCTCCAGAGCGCGGGCGAGACGCGTCTGATTGACGTCGTGCTGATACTGGCCGACACCGATCGCCTTGGGGTCGATCTTGACCAGCTCGGCGAGGGGATCCTGCAACCGGCGGGCGATCGAGACGGCACCGCGCAGCGAGACATCGAGCTGGGGCAGCTCCCTGGAGGCGATCTCGGATGCCGAGTAGACGGAGGCGCCGGCCTCGCTGACAACGAGTGAGCGCAGCCCCAGCTCGGGGTGGCGCCGGATCAGCTCGCGGACCAGCCGGTCGGTCTCGCGCGAACCGGTGCCGTTGCCGATACTGACGAGCCTAACGCCATGGTCTCTGGACAACGCGGCGAGCCGCGCGATCGAGACATCCCACCGGTTCCTCGGGACGTGGGGATAGATGGTGTCGGTCGCCGCTACCCGCCCGGTGGCGTCGACCACGGCGACCTTGACCCCGGTGCGCAGTCCGGGATCCAGCCCGAGGGTCGGCAGCCGGCCCGCCGGGGCGGCCAGCAGGAGCGCCTTGAGGTTGAGACCAAAGACCCGGATCGCCTCCTCTTCCGACGCCTCCAGCAACCGCCCCTTGAGCTCCAGGTCGAGCCGCGTGAGCAGCTTGATTCGCCATGCCTTGTGGACCGTCCCGATCAGCCATGCGTCGCCTGGGCGCCCGGCCTGCCGCACCCCGAATCGGGCGGCGACCAGGCCGCGAAAGACCGCATCCGGGTCCTCGCCCCCGCCCGCCAGCAGCTCCAGGTGCAGGATCCCCTGGTTGCGGCCGCGGAACAGGGCCAGCGCGCGGTGGGAGGGGATCCGCGCCAGCGGCTCGCGATAGTCGAAATAATCCATGAAATTGGCGCCCTCCGCTTCCTTGCCCGGTACGACCCGTGAGACCAGGATGCCCTGCTCCCAGAGGAGGTTGCGCAGGGACCCGCTCAGCTCCGGATCCTCGGCGAAACGCTCCATCAGGATCTGGCGCGCGCCATCCAGGGCGCCCGCTGTATCCGCCACGCCCTTGGCCGCATCGACAAAACGCGCCGCATGCGCCTCGGGGGCTTCGTCCGGATCGGCGAGCAGCGCATCGGCCAGGGGCTCCAAACCCGCCTCGCGGGCGATCTGAGCCTTGGTGCGCCGCTTCGGCTTGAAGGGCAGGTAGAGGTCTTCAAGGCGCTGCTTGGTGTCGGCGCCCGCGATCTCGGCCTCGACCTCCGGTGTCAGCCTCCCCCGCTCCTCGATGCTCTTGAGCACGGCGGCGCGACGCTCGTTCAGCTCCCTCAGATAGACCAGACGCTGCTCGAGATGACGCAGTTGCGCGTCGTCGAGACCGCCGGTTGTCTCCTTACGATAGCGCGCGATAAAAGGCACGGTGGCGCCTTCGTCCAGTAGCGCGATCGTGGCCTCTACCTGCGACGGACGTGCGGCCAGCTCTTGGCTAAGCGTCCGGACGATGCTGATCATGCGCGGTGGGTTCCGGTCCGGCTGATGGAAGGGATGGCGGAGGGTCAGCGCAGCGCCCGGGACGGCGGCGCGAGAGCAGGGTCGTTACAGTCTGCAGGCGTCGCCGTAAACGGCCATGACCGCTTTCAGCTCGCTCAGAAGGGCGCGTCTCTCCTCTGCACTCAAGTCCCTGGTCTCCGGCAATTGCGATCCTGATTCCAAGGCGGCGATGTCGCGCCTGACCTGAGCGCAGCCCTTCTGACACAGGGCTTCGATGCGCGCCTCGATTCGACAATGCTGCAGCGTGTGCACGACCCTCTCCTGCGGCGGGGAGCTCGTTGATGCGACGAGGCGGAAGGCGGTCCCGTCTGGTCGACGAGGCCGGGATCGTCTTGCCGCCGCGCCCGGTGTGCGGACCATTATAAGAAAGTGACGATCTGGGTCACAATGAATGTCGGTACGCAGAACGCGCAGAGGAGAACCCATGCCTGCCCCGGAGACCATCTACTGGCGCGCCGCTCCACCAAGGCTCGATCTCGGACCGGGCGATCTCCATCTGTGGCGGATCCGGACCGACCACTTCGGGGCCGACGTCGGCGATTGCATGCGCCAGCTCGCATCCCGTCAGCAGGCTCGGGCCTCGCGCATGCGCCACCTGCCCTATCGGGAACGCTACGTCCGCGCCCAGGCCGGACTGCGCCGGATCCTCTCCCGCTATCTCGATGCGCCGCCGCAGTCGATCCGTTTCGACCATGGTCCCGCCGGCAAGCCCATGCTGCCGCCCGATTCGCAACCCCTCTGCTTCAACCTCACGACGACAGGCGATCTGGCCTTGGTCGGCGTCTCAGCCGGGCGGGGCCCGGACGCCGAGGTCGGTGTGGACTGCGAGCGGATTCGCCCTCGTCGCGACATCACCGCAGTGGCCGAGCGGATGTTCAAGGCCGAGGTCGTCCAGGCCCTGGGGGCCGCGCGGGAGAGCGAGCGGCTGGCCCACTTCTACCTGGCTTGGACGGCCCTGGAAGCGGACGCGAAGGCCGATGGCCGCGGACTCTTCCGACCCCGCGACCCAGGCGCGCGCCCGCCGACCGTCGTGCACTGCATCCCTGAGACAGGTTACGTGGCCGCCGTCGCGCGTGAGATCCTCCCCATGGTCTGCCACTGGTCCACCTACGACATGTCTTGACGCCCTCCCGGCCCACCGATCGGCGGGACTGGCTTCAAGGGCGGCCATCGGGATGGCAAGACGCGCATCGGGGCGGAGAATCCATCTTTGGCAGGTATATAATCCGCGTCCTAACCTCAGGAGCGCCATTCGGTGGAGACCATCCAGATCGTCCTGCTGGCCCTCGTCCAAGGGATCACAGAGTTCCTGCCCATCTCGAGCTCGGGACATCTGATCCTGACGCCACTTCTGTTCGGGTTCGAGCTGCAGAGTCTGGCATTCGACGTCGCGGTCCACCTCGGGACACTCGCCGCCGTCATGCTCTATTTTCGGCGCGAGATCGCCACCATGGTGGTCGCCATGCTCGAGTCACCGCGAATCCGCCGGCTCGATCAACCCGATGCCCGGCTTGGCTGGATGATCATCCTCGCGACCCTGCCGGTCCTGGCCCTCGGGTTGCCGCTGAAGTCGGTGCTCGAGGTGCTGCGCGAGGACGAGACGCGCGTGGCACTGGTGATTGCCGGGACGACCATCGGCTTCGGACTCATCCTGTGGTGGGCGGATTGGCGAGGAAAACGCACCCGCGACGAGTACGGCATCGGCTGGATGGCGGCCTTGTTCATCGGTCTGCTGCAGGCGATTGCCATCATCCCGGGGACCTCGCGCTCGGGGATCACCATCACCGCCGGCCTACTGATCGGACTGACACGCAAGGCTGCGTCTCGCTTCTCGTTTCTCCTGGCGATTCCGACCATCCTGATGGCCGGGGGGCTCGAAACGATTGACCTGTTGAGATCGGCTGAGCCGGTCGACTGGTGGTCGCTGATCCTTGGCGGACTGCTGTCGTTCGTCTTCGCGTACCTGACGATTCATTACTTCCTGAAATTCATCGAACGGATCAGCATGCTCCCGTTCGTGCTCTACCGGTTGCTGCTCGGCGGCGTCATCCTGATGCTGGTCTGGTGATTCGCGATGGGCATCGAGACCGAGGTCCTGACGACCGTGAGTTCCGGGATTGCCTCTCTCCAGCCGGTGCTGGACCGTTACGGACTCTGGGCGCTCTTCGTCGCCTGTTTGGTCGAGGGATTCGGGATCCCATTGCCCGGCCAGACCCTGCTGATCGCATGCGCACTGCTGGCAGCAACCGGTAAGCTGAACCTCGCGGCGGTGCTGCTGGTGGCTTGGTTAGCGACCCAGCTCGGCGACATCATCGGCTATCTGCTCGGGCGCTACGGGTTGCAGGGGTTGCTGAAGCGCGCCCTTAAGCACCGCGATCGCCTTCTGAAGGCCGAAGCCGCGTTCGCCCGCTGGGGCATCGGACTGTTGCTCGTCGCGCGCTTCCTCGACGGACTGCGCCAGACGAGCAATATGGCGGCCGGCGCACTCCTGATGCCTTGGGGACGTTTCCTCGTCGGAACGATCGCGGGGACGACGCTGTGGGTCGGAACCTTCGGATTCGGCGCCTACACCTTAGAACGCGACTTCCATCGCATCACCGATCTCCTGGAGCCGCTCGGACCCTACGCGCTGACGTCGACGATACTCCTGCTCCTCTTCTTCCTGCTCAGCCGGCGGCCGAGCAGCCGCTAAGGCATCGGACAGCCCCGAGCGCACGCGTGCAAAAACCTGATTATCTCGGCGGCAGCATCGTCAACCTGATGAGCAGCATCATCCGTGCGCGCGGCGGACGATCCGAGTATCCGGACCTAAGGGAGCTAGCGGCGGACACCTTGGCCGGGGTCACCAATCTGGTGCTGTTGATCATCGATGGATTGGGGGCGGATTGGCTCGCCGCGCGGTCCCCCGGTGGAATGCTGAGCCGCGCCCAACGGGCGACACTCACATCGGTCTTCCCCTCCACCACCGCCGCGGCGATTCCCACCTTCCTCACCGGCGACGCGCCCCTGCAGCATGGGCTCACCGGCTGGCATACGTATCTTGGCGAGCTCGCTTGCGTCATGACCGTCCTGCCCGGACGACCACGCTTTGGCGGCGTGCCCTATCGACAGGCCGGGATCGACCCCGTCAAGCTGTTCGGCAATCGCCCCGTGTTCGATCGGATCGCCACCCGAGGCATCCTGATCGCGCCCGATTCCATCGCTCGGTCCGACTTCAACCTCGCCCACCGCGGCCGCGGCGTGCTCGTGGCCTATCAAGGCCTCCGGGACATGTTCCGCCGGACTGCCCGGATCCTGCGCGGGCGCCGCCGGACTCGACAAGAGCCCAAGTATCTCTATCTCTACTGGCCCAGACTGGACTCCATCGGGCACGAGCAGGGGATGGGAAGCCCGGCGGCGCAGGCACATCTGTTGGAGATCGAGGCGGCGCTCGCGACATTCATGCTCGAGATCGCGGGGACGGACACGCTGCTGTTGGTGAGCGCGGATCACGGCCATCTCGACACAGTAAGCTGCGATGTCATCGACCTGGCCGACCACCCGGGGCTCGCGGGGACTCTGCTGCTGCCGCTCTGTGGTGAGCCCCGCGCGGCCTTCTGTTATGTCCGGGCAGGACATGGCGGGGAATTCACCGATTATTGCCGTGATGTCCTGGCGGACCGAGTCGACGTCTTTCCCAGCCGTCAGCTCATCGAGGAGGGTCTATTCGGATCGGGCCGGCCACACCCGCGGTTCACGGAGCGCATCGGCGACTACTGCATGGTGCCGAAGGATCGCTGTGTCATCCGACAATGGCTGCCGTTCGAGCGGCCGTACCAGCAGGTCGGCGTCCACGGCGGGCTCACCAGAGACGAGCTCCTGGTGCCCTTGTGTGCGTTGCGCGCCTGACACGGCGAAGACGCCGCAGGCTTACATCAGACCGAGCTGAAGACGCGCCTCGTCGCTCATCTTCTCCTGTGTCCAGGGTGGATCCCAGACCAGCTCGACTTGAACGAGGCCAACGCCCTCGACCCTCGAAACCGCGTCCTTGACCATGACCGGCATCATGCCGGCGACCGGGCATGCCGGCGCAGTCAGGGTCATGTCGATTGCTACGTTCCCCTGCTCCGAGATATCGATCCGGTAGATCAGGCCGAGGTCGTAGATATTGATCGGGATCTCCGGGTCGTGCACGCCCCGCAGCGCCTCGACGATCGGCTCGCGCAGCGCCTCCGGATCCATCCGCTCCACGGTCACGTCCTGTGTCAGCGTCCCGGTATCCGCGCTCTCCTCATCCTCCTTTCCGAAGCCGGCGAAGCGGGCCAGTCTGTTCATGGTCGACCTCTCGACTGCTGTTTCGACAGATACGTATGCGGTTGACCGCATCTCGGGTGAGCGGTCTCGGCCCAACCGGGGATCAGGTCAGCGGGGCGGACTCGAGTCGCTGACCCACTTGCTCCGACACCCGCTCGCGCAGTGCATCGGCGTGCAGCGCATCGATGACCTCCCCGGCGAACCCCATGCAGAGCATGCGGCGAGCGATCGGCGCCGAGAGACCTCGCGAGCGCAGATAGAACAGCATCTCCGGCTGGATCTGACCGACCGTCGTGCCATGACTGCATTTGACGTCATCGGCATTGATCTCGAGCTGCGGCTTGGTGTCGATCTCCGCGTTCTCGGACAACATGAGATTCTTGTTGGACATGGCCGCATCGGTCTTCTGCGCATTCTTGGCGACCACCACGCGACCGTCGAACACTGCCCGCCCCTTGCCGTAGAGGATCCCTTTGAAGGTCTCGCGGCTCGTACAGGATGGCACCGCGTGATGGACGTCAATGTGGTAGTCCATCAACTGGCGATCGCCCGCGAGATAGAGACCCAGCAGATCGCATTCGGCATGCTCACCTTGGAAGCGGGTGAACAGATCGGTGCGTGCCCAGGCGCCTCCCAGGCCGATGTTCGTGCCCTGGTAGCGGCTGTTCTCCTCCTGACTGAGGTAAAGGCCCGTGATATGGAAGGCGTTGGGACTCTCCTCCTGGATCCGATCGTGCTTCAGGACCGCATCCCGCCCGAGTGAGAGCTCCAATACCGAGTTGGTGCAGTAGAGCGAGGCGCCGAGGCTGACATAACGCTCGACCAGGGTCGCCTGCGCGCCCGCCTCGATCGCGACCAGGTGGCGCGGCTGCGCGACCCGCGGCTCGTCCATTCCGACGGACAGATGGATGAGCTCGATCGGGCGCTCCAAGACCGCTCCGCGGTCGAGCAACACCACCAGCCCGTCATCCAGGCCGGCCGTGTTCAGTGCGGCGAATAGCGGCTGGCGCTCGCCGGCGACACCGTTGATGCGCTCGCGGAGGGCGTCGGGGTCGTTTGCGAGGAGCGCCCGCAGGCCGGTGACCCGAACCCCATGCGGGAGATCGCCGAGCGCGGACAGCGACGGCGTGTAACGACCGTTCACCATGACCACCCGATGGCTGTCCAGCTCGGGGATCAGCAGCTCTTCGATATCGTCTAGCCGGAGCGCAGTGACCGTGTCGTCGACCTGGGCAAAGCCCTGCTCGAGCAGACGCTTGAGACTCGTGTAGCGCCAGGCCTCCTGCTTGGCCGAAGGCACACCATGCTCGCGGACCTGATCGAGTGCGCTTCGCCGTCGCGCCTCGAGCCAGTCCAGACCGGCGCCGGTCCTGTCGTCCGGCCGGGCGGTGAGCCAGGTTTCGAAACTGGCGGGCGCCGTCCCATTCATGCCGCCCGCTCCTCTTCGACGACCCAGCCATAACCCTTCTCCTCGAGCTCGAGCGCGAGCTCCTTGCCACCAGAGCGAATGATCCGCCCCTTTGCCAGGACATGCACATGGTCGGGCTCGATATAGTCGAGCAGCCGCTGATAATGGGTGACCACGATCATCGACCGTTCCGGACTACGCAGTGCATTGACACCGTCGGCGACGACTCGCAAAGCGTCGATGTCTAGGCCCGAGTCGGTCTCGTCGAGGATCGCGAGCTTGGGCTCGAGCAAGGCCATCTGAAAGATCTCGTTGCGCTTCTTCTCGCCCCCGGAAAATCCCGCGTTGACCGAGCGCTTCAAGAGGGAGTCATCCAGATGCAGGATCTTCAGCTTCTCCTTGATCAGCCGCAGGAAGGACACGGCGTCGAGCTCGTCCTCTCCGCGCGACTTGCGGACACTGTTGAGTGCCGCCTTCAGGAAATAGGTGTTGTTGACGCCGGGCAACTCGACCGGGTACTGAAAAGCAAGGAAGAGACCCCGCTGCGCGCGCTCCTCAGGCTCGAGCGCCAGCAGGTCTTGCCCTTCGAACGTGACCGAGCCGGCCGTCACCTCATAGCCTTCCCGTCCCGACAGGACATGCGCGAGCGTGCTCTTGCCGGATCCGTTCGGACCCATGATGGCATGCACCTCACCCGGGCCGACCTCCAGATCCAGGCCCTTCAGGATCTCATTCTCACCGACGTTGGCCCGCAGGCCCTTCACAGATAGCATCGTTGTCTCCCGATCAATCGCGTCCGGCATGATGGGCGGCAGGGGTGGATTGGTCGGCCTCTTGGCGAGCCGATCAATGTCGCCGCTGACGCGCTTGATATTGATTTAAAGCTGTCCACGGCCTGGCCTGGGTCGCGTCGCGTGGATCGTGGCGTCAGGACTCAGGCCGAGCCGAATCGAGGCTCGGCGAGTCAATCGAGAGCCCCCTCAACCGACCGCTCCTTCGAGGCTGATGCTCAGGAGCTTCTGGGCCTCCACGGCGAATTCCATCGGAAGCTCGTTGAAGACCTCTTTGCAGAAACCGTTGACGATCATCGAGACCGCGTCTTCCGCGGTGAGGCCGCGCGACCGACAATAGAACAATTGGTCTTCGCTGATCTTCGAGGTTGTCGCCTCGTGCTCGAGGTTGGCGCTCGGGTGCCTGACCTCGATGTAAGGGAAGGTGTTGGCAGCGCAGCGGTCACCGATCAGCAGCGAATCACACTGGGTGTGGTTGCGTGCCCCCGCGGCGCGCTGACTGATCCGCACCAAGCCCCGGTAGGTCTGTTGACCCTCACCGGCCGAGATGCCCTTGGAGACGATCGTGGAACGCGTGTTCCGGCCGAGATGGATCATCTTGGTGCCGGTATCGGCCTGTTGCCGCCCTTTGGTGACCGCGACCGAGTAGAATTCGCCGACCGAGTCGTCGCCGCGCAGGATGCAGCTGGGATATTTCCAGGTGATCGCGGAGCCGGTCTCCACCTGGGTCCAGGAGATCTTTGAGCGGGCACCGCGACAGTCACCCCGTTTGGTGACGAAGTTGTAGATGCCGCCGCGACCCTCAGCGTCACCGGGATACCAGTTCTGCACGGTCGAGTATTTGATCTCGGCATCCTTCAGGGCGATCAACTCGACGACTGCGGCGTGGAGCTGGTTTTCGTCGCGCTGGGGCGCGGTGCAGCCCTCCAGGTAGCTGACGTAGCTCCCCTCGTCGGCGACGATGAGGGTGCGCTCGAACTGCCCGGTGTTCCGCGCATTGATGCGGAAATAGGTGCTGAGCTCCATCGGGCAACGCACGCCCTTTGGAACATAGACGAAGGTGCCGTCACTGAAGACCGCCGAGTTGAGTGCCGCATAGAAGTTGTCGGTGTGCGGGACCACGGAGCCGAGGTACGCCTTGACCAGCTCCGGATGCTCGTGGACCGCCTCGGAGATCGAGCAGAAGACGACTCCCGCCTCGGCCAGTGCGGCCCGGAAGGTCGTCGCAACGGACACGCTGTCGAAGACCGCGTCGACGGCGATTCCCGCGAGCGCCTTCTGCTCTTCGATCGGGATCCCGAGCTTCTCATAGGTCTCCAGCAACGCGGGGTCGATCTCGTCGAGACTCTTGGGGGCGTCTTCGGGGCGCTTCGGGGCCGAAAAATACGAGATCGCGTTGAAATCGATCGGCGGGTAGTCCACGGCGGCCCAGTGGGGTGGCGCCATGGTGAGCCAGTGGCGGTATGCCTTGAGGCGCCACTCGGTCATAAATTCGGGCTCCCGCTTGCGAGCGGAGATCGCCCGCACCACCCCCTCGTCAAGGCCGGGAGGGAAGGTGTCAGACTCGATCTCGGTGACGAAACCATGCTCGTACTCTGACCTGACGATGTCGTCGACAGCTTGGGTTGATGTCATCTCTCCTGGCTCCGTTCTGCTCAGCTCTTTGTTGAGCGTTTTACTTGGTTATTTACTATACGCCCTTCCGGCCGTGATTCAACAGCCCGCGTCGCCTGTCCTACTCGTCCACCGATGTCCGTCGCGTGCGGAACGAGATGTCTGACCAAGGCACCCAGGTTTCAAGGGCGCTCGGCGCTGTTGCGGGTTTATGACCGGATTATATTCGAATCTTCGGATGAAATTCAGCATCAGCATTGCTAATGCGAACCATTCCCATTATGATGCTCGATCGCGCACCAGCGATACTCAACCTCATTGACACAGCACAGCCGACCGAACGAGGAGGCCCAGACGCATGAAACCATTAATCCAGCCCCTGACCGCGGCAGCCGTGATGCTGTTGGCCGCGATACCGGCCCATGCCGCGGCCGACACCGAGGTCAACCTGTACTCGGCCCGCAAGGAGGAGCTGATCAAGCCTTTGCTCGATCGCTTTA
>NZ_JAJDNA010000038.1 GCF_022340925.1 Thiocapsa sp. | reverse complement strand
GATCCGACAAGCGGGACGCACGGCTCCGGTCCTGCCCGGGACTGGGCGGTATAGATGCGCGGATCGGCCCGGCGAACGCCACGACAGCTCGAGAAGATCATCTCCGTGTTCGGTCCGACCCGAGCGCGGCGCCTGCTTTGGCGCGAGCGATGGGGCGATCGCAGTCGGGTCTCTTTGGAGTATCGCGGACGGCGGCATTTTCTTCGCCTCAATACGACCGACCCACTCGTCTGGTTCAGCGTCTTTCTTCAGGAGGACTACGGCGCGCCCTTGCCGTTCGAGCCCCGAGTCATCCTCGATGCGGGTGCCTACACGGGGTTGTCCGCGATCTACTTGACGAACCGATATCCACAGGCAGAGATCATCGCGGTCGAGCCGGACCCGGCCAACTTTCGGCTCCTGAAAAGGAACGTGGCATCCTGTCGCCGGATACGTCCCATTCAGGCTGCACTCTGGTTCGAAGATGCGGAGCTGATGCTTTATACGCGGCCAGAGGGCCACTGGGCTTCCTCTGTCCACGCGTTTGGCCTCGGCCCCAGACATACCGGGCCCTCTCGGGCGGTAGCCGCAATGTGCGTCGAGACATTGAAGGCGCGGTTTGGTCTCGAGCGCATCGACCTGCTGAAGATCGACATCGAGGGGGCAGAGAAAGAGCTGTTCGAGCATTCGAGCGGCTGGATCGACGAAGTCGGCGCCATCTTCATCGAGACCCACGACCGACTGAGACCCGGCTGCTCGCAAGCAGTCGCCGCTGCAACGGACGGGTTCGACCAGACTGTCGTCGCCCCGATGACGACGCTGCTTGTCAATCGGTGCCGCCGCGGCGCCTAGCCCGCTGATCGACTGGCCATCCTGGCCAGACATCAGCACCCAACAGCAACGCGCGGTTTCGCCGCTCCTTCGGCTGCACTCGGCGAGGCGACTGAAGATCGCTGTGCCTCCGTGTGCCGCGGTCAGCACCGGATTGATCAGCGGTTCCAGGGACGTGGGCAGCCGAGCCACCCTGAAGATATCGGGCCGTGAGGGTCCTCGTTGCCCTGTCTGATCCCTGCTCTTACCCACATGGCGTGCCGCCGATCCGGAATCGCCTGCGGATCAAGAGCCGCCTGTGGTCAGGTTCGCGGACCGCGAGGCACGGGACGGGCGAAAACGGGATGCGATTGCAACGGGTTCGAGCAGTCCAACTCACCGTCCGAGCGATAGAGCCTCAGCTCGTCACGGCTCTGAAGTCCGATATCCGAAGCACGAAGCCCCGCTCGCGCGCGGTGCCAGCCGCGCTGAAGCTCTTCCGGCGCGTAGGACCGATCCACCCATTTCTCTTTGGCGTGCTCAATGCTGAGAAAGAGGTAATGGCGCATCGGGAAGTCCGTTGGCGAGATGCGCATCTGCGGGAACGCGATGCGATGGCCGCCGGACGCCGCCAGGTCCGGTGCAGCATCCTGGCGTTTCCAAAGTGTCAGGCGATGGTGCGGAGCCGGACGAAAGGGGTAGTACCAGCGCATGGTCTCCTGAAAGCCCGGATGGTCGTGATCCGGCTCTTCCCGTGTCGGCACGAAGCAGAGCTCAATGAAGTTGGCCGCGTTGTAGCCCGCCGAATCAATGTGCCTGATCGCTTCGCGGAGCGTGCGGAAGGGTGGGGGTGGCAGGCGAATCTCGTCGGCATCGACGTGCATGCACCAGTCATGGTCAGACGCCTGGGCGATCTCGACCTTGCGACGGAGAATCGTCTCCCAACGATAGACGCCGTTGCGCGCCAAGGATTCGATCCCGATCAAGCCGCGACCGACATAGTCCTGCGCGATGGCTCGGGTCTGATCCGTCGATTCGTTGTCGATGAGATAGACATCGAGCCCCTGTCGAATCAGATTCTCAAGACAGGCACGGATGAATCTTTGCTCGTTGTAGGTGGCCAGGATGGCCAACGCTCTCAAGCTCGGCACCGCTGATTAGCCTTCATGAACGCGCGCCACCGGAGCTGTGCGCAAATACGGGTTGCAACGATAGCGTCTCCCCGTCGGACGCGCCATCGACACGCCTCAAAGAATCTTTGATTGGATACGCACGGGAGATGCGTGTCGCATCAGGACCGGTCTACCGACACCCGCGAGATCAAGCCGGTCGGGCTGGTCGATCGCTTCCGTGGGACCGTCCAGTCCCGAGGCTGTCAAGGAATGATCACTGCGTTCCGATCAGGCTGATCATCTGCACCGCGAAACCCGGTGGCAGCAAGCAGTTTACCGAGATCGTCCAGCAGGCAGGACCGCAACCGCCGCCGATCGCATTCGTCACCCCTGGGATGGTCGCGTTGATGACTGATACCCATCGCTGCCCTGGCTGGTTCGGGTTCGCCATCAAGCCCGAGGCGATCAAGTTCTGGGCTGGGTTGTCAGACACACCCGGGATGTCTTCATTGAAGAGGTCGATGAAGTTCACGACGCAACGATGGAACTGCGTCGTGCCCGGCTGCTTGACGCCGAAAACCGCAACCGCGAATCGCTGCGGCAGCGCGGTGTGCTCGAATGAGAGCGGACACACCACCCAGGTCGCCTGGTTCCCCAGAGGGTTCAACAGGTAATGCTCATGCCAGCGCATCGGGAACGCCTGGTTAAGGAATGGCGCCACACACTCGAGCGCAGGCACGTTGACGTCGGCCTGAGCGGCGGGTGTGCTGACCATGGCGGTGCAACAAGCAACCGCCCCTAGCACAACGTTTGTGATCTTGTTCACCTTCTTGCACTCCAGATCAATGGCCGACGCACACGTTGCCTGGGGGCTGACTGCATTCCGTCACGATCGATGTCTGGCGCTCCGCGTGTACGCGGCCGGCCGTTAATCCAAGGGCATTGCCTCAATCGGTAACGCCTTTGACCGGGAGATCGAGCTGCGGACCAGGGATGTCTCCCAGCAGCTCCAGGTTTGCATCACCTCCTTTTCGTTTTTCGATCAACACAGAGATGTGTGGCCTTTTCCCAGACAGGGACGGGGTCGTCATGATCTTTCCGCCGTCGCTGACGGTCGTGGCAAGAGCGAGCAGCTCGAACTTACCTTGCTCGAGAAGATCCGCCTTCTCTTGTTCGCCGAGATGCACGACGGATGGCGAGAGGAGCCAGTCGATCTTGCAGACCGTTCCCCGGCACTCAGTGACCACCTGTCCGCCATACTCCAGGTAGAAAGGCCTGTTCGTGTATTCCGAGAAGAACGCTTCGTTGATGGAGGCCCGCGCGGCTTCACCCCACTCCGTGCTCGCTGACTCGTTGGAGAACGCCGCCTCGAGGTCGGTTGAGAGGTCGATCTCCGTCGGAGAGGCCGCTGCGGCCAAATCCGCGTACGGGTTGACGGGAGCCCCCGGCACAACGGCTTGCATGCTGACTCGATCGTTCACTTGCTCCAGCAGTCGCTCGAGGTCGTCCACCCGCCCGCCAAGGGACGCAACCAACTGCGCAATCGCGGCGGTGTCGGTGGCCTCTCGGGGGGGGGTCTCCGCGACGACATCCCGCTCCTCCTGAGCGGCTTGCCGCGTTTCCAGGGCAGCGAGGCGGGCATCGTTACCCTCGATCCCGGCGGAAATCTCCACCAGAATGAAGCTGACCCACACGGCGAATCCGGCCACCACGCTCAGCAGCGCGCCTGCCGCCCATCGAGCTAATCTCGTCATGGATGCGCTCCCACCGGACCTCAGCCACGGCAAACAGAGATTCCCCTATAAAAAGTACAGTTGGTCGATTCCCCCCGACTACCGGGCCTCGCCCAGGACCGGGCTCCGGCCGGAGATCCGGGTCAGGGAGGTCACCCGGACGGCGCGCCGCCAGGGGTGGCCCGCCTCGGCCAGCGCCGCGCGGCTGGCGACGCGCCGGGGCGAGCAGAGCGCCAAAAAGCCCGGTCGGGCTGTTGGAGCCGTTGCTCAGGATCCGGGACGGTTCGAGCGGCAATGAATGATCCGGACGCCTAGGGGCCTGTCGGACTTAGGGGGATCGAAGCGAGGGAGTGGACGAGCGAGGACAGATTGCACCGATCTTGAGGCCTATAATGGGTCTGTGTAACGAGAGATCGGGCGGACATGGGCCGCTCCCCCGCCGGCGCAGTAGATCGGCCTTAAGACCGATGGGCTACTAGGCTATGCTTCCCCAGACATGCGACCAACCGGGCGGGCAGCGCCGTGCACGACAGCTCACTGACCAACATGCGCCTCTGCGTGGATCGGTTTCTGGAACCCCCGGAAACGCATCCACTGAACATCCTCGACGTCGGCGGTGGCGACTTCAACGGCAATTACAGGTCGGTATTCGCATGCCCGGCAAATTACTTCACCGCTGACCTGGACCCCTCGCTCGATCCGGACGTGGCCGTCCGCGCAGACGGCACGATCAATCTCGCCTCAGAATGCGTGGATCTCACCCTGTCGGGCCAGATGCTGGAGCATTGCGAAGACCCGGTTTACACCTTCAGCGAGATGGCCAGGGTCACTGCCGTGGGCGGCCACATCTTTCTGATCGCACCTTCAGCGGGTCCCTACCACGCTTACCCCCTGGACTGCTACAGATTCTACGAGGATTCCTACAGGGTCTTCGCCAAACGCACGGGACTCCGCCTTGTCAGTTTATTCAAGGACGACAAAGGCCCCTGGAACGACCTGGTGGGCGTCTTCGCCAAGGATGTCTCGAGGCGAGTGAATCTGGCCCGATCCGCCACACAGGAATGGTTTCCTCCCCTGCCTCCGCCTCGGAGCAGTCCTCCCTTCTCAGACAATCCGGACATCAGCCAACGGCTTCAGATCAGTGTCGAGGAGGGGCCTCTGTGGAGCGACCCCGATGCCAATGCCACCAGGGGAGCGGAGAACTATCGGGATGTGCTGCAACGGTTGCACCAGATGCGGCAAACTCGGCGATACGTGGAAATCGGGGTCCGACACGGCCTGTCCTTGACGCTCGCACCCGGTCGCGCCGTCGGCATCGACCCCATGCCCGAGTTGACCGTGGAGCTTCCGGCGAGCGCCAGCCTTCACGTCTGCTCCAGCGATCGCTATTTCCGCGAGGTCGACGAGGGCGAGCGCCCGGATGAGGTCGATGACTTTGACATGGCGTTCATCGACGGGATGCACCTCTTCGAATTTGCCCTCAGGGATTTCATCAATCTGGAGAAACGCAGTCGCCCCGACGCGTTGATTCTGATCGACGACATCTTTCCCTGTGCGGTTGAGCAGGCGGCGCGCAAGCGAACGACCCGAGTTTGGACCGGGGATGTTTGGAAACTGATAGACATCCTGCGGGACTACCGACCGGATCTGGACATTGCCCTGCTCGATACAGCGCCAACCGGCTTGGCCGCCATCCGACGGTTGGACCGCACCAACAGGGTACTCTCGCAGCGGTACAACCCGATCGTGCGCCAAAGGATCGAAGCGGACGCACCGCCGCCTCCGGCCGTGCTCAACCGTGAGGGATCCATCACTCCATCGAGTCTTGTGCTGTAGCCATCCCGTGAGGTGATGAGCGTCGAACCTCAGCCAGCGTGATAGACCAGACTGCCTCGTCGCCCCGGCAGAGCCTGCCCCGGACATGTTCCGGGGGACTGCCGGGCCCCTGTGCCAGGGAGGGCACGCCGGGAACCAGCCGAGGTATGGCGATCACCTGCCGCGATGCGACAAGAATCAATCGTAACCAATCTCTGCAGCTTTCGATGCGCCCATGACCCAGACCCGATCTGATTCCTTCGATTTCATTGATCTCGGCCCGCGCCCCGGCACCGACGATCCCGCGATCACGGTGATCATCGCCGCCTATGCAATGGAGCGGGAGCTGCCGCGCACCCTTATGAGCCTTTCGCGCAGTTATCAGAACGCAACAGAGAGTCTTCACTATGATGTCCTATTGGTCGATAACGGCTCCCCCAACCGACCGAACATCGATCAGCTCAAGCAGATCTGCCCGAACCTGTCCGGCGCTCTGATCCGCAAGTCGCCGGGCCGTTCACCAGTCGCCGGGCTCAACGGCGCCATTCAACAAGCCAGGGGATCGATCGTCGGTGTAATGATCGATGCGGCGCGCATCCTGTCCCCGGGCATCATTGCGAGCGCCGCAGAGATCATTACACCTGAGAGCCAGACGGTCGTGGGCACCTACGGGTTCCACCTCGGTCCCGATGTGCAGATGGAGTCGGTCAAGCACGGATACGGGCCAGAGCTAGAAGACAAGCTCCTCGAGCAGATCGGCTTTCCGGCAGAAGGCTATCGGCTGTTCGAGATTTCCAGCCTCGCAGGCAGCTCCAGCAGGGGGTGGTACAGCCGCATCAGCGAGTCCAACCTCTTTTTCACGACCAAGCGAAACCTGCTCCGGCTGGGTGGGTTCGACGAGCGGTTCGCAAGCGAGGGTGGCGGTTTCGCCAATCTCGAGATCTGGGACCGGCTTGTGAGCGACCCGCTGGATCAGGTCGTGATGCTCCTGGGAGAAGGCACCTTCCATCAGGTGCATGGCGGCACCGCAACCAATCGGGGCTCAGAGGAAAAGCACGTGTTGTGGCGAAACGAATATGCCGCCATTACCGGCCGGGACTATCGCTGCCCGAGCTACCGTTTCATGAATGACGGGGCCATCGAGTCATCCGATCTCATGCGTCGATTCACAGACACGACGAGGCCAAGCAGCATCGGTCTGCCAGGGGTCATCTTCAGCGAGGCGCAGCTGACCGCGATCCAGAACGGCGTGATGAACCGCAGTTTTTATCGCCGCGTCCCCTTTTTCAAGTCGCCTTTCTGCCAGGCCATCTACGGCAAGCTCATCAGCGATCTCAGGCCCGGAAGCGTCATTGAAATCGGCTCTCACTCAGGCGGCAGCGCACTCTTCTTTGCCGACAGGATGGCCGCGGAAGGTCTCGTGCCCAATCTGTTGTGCATCGACATCCTCGACCGAATGGCACCCCTTGCCAAGCGCTCGCCCGAGATTCGTTTTATCCAGCTGTCGGCCGAGCATCTGGGCCGGATCTATGACATCGTCGATCAGCTCCCGAAGCCATGGCTGGTGGTAGAAGACGCCGATCACACCTTCCAGCTCTGCGTCACCGTCTTCGAGAGCTTTCGGACCTTGCTGACGCCCGGGGACATGTACGTCGTGGAGGATGGGATCGTTGCCTATCTCGGCGAGGCTTACCGAAGGTATGACTCCGGACCGCTGCGGGCGATCGAATATATTCTGGCCAACTATGGCGATCGTTTCGCTATCGATCGAGACAGCTGCGATCTCTACGGCCTGAATGCGACATGGAGCCCGAATGGCTTCCTGCGGGTGATCTGACACCGGCAATGCATCTGGCCTTTTCGTCTCCGGCTGGAATGGGTCGGGTGCGCCCGCGAGCGACCATGCGCATCACCACCACCGACCCCATGACCCTCAATGACGTGACTGATCTGGAGACGGCCCCGTTCGTCATCGACGGGAGCGGATCGGACGCGATGGAGATCTATTCCGAGTCCGGGGCGAGTCGCATGGAGTCCCTCGAGCCGATGGGCCAGGAAGAGACCCTGGCACCCGAGCTCATCGACAAGTACAACGCGATCGCGGACGACGAGATCATGGGCGGGATCAACTGACCGCCTTGCCCGCCGCGGCGCCGCTCCTTGAGACGCTGATTGATCCGCCATCCTGGACGAGAACCAGCACGGAACGCGAAAACGCGGTTTCCGCTTTCCTTCTTTTGCGGCCGCTTGGGCGGCGGAAAATCGCGGGGCATCCAGCCCCGAACGGGAAGCGCTGAATGCTTCAGCGCATAAGCCGATCCGCCTCAAGTCAGACAGGCTCCTAGGAGCTGATCGAGCGTCTGTACGGCACGATGACCGGCCTGATCGAGGAGGGCGGCCTGGACGGTGATGACGACCAGGCCGATGATGCCGGTTGACGCGACCGCCCCGGCCCCGCAGCCCGGACACGCCGCTCCCCCGTTGCCCGGATGCAGCGCCGGCGCAATCCGGGGGCAGCTTCCGGGCGGATGCGGGGTGGTCGCACCCGCCCCGCTCGCGGGAACCAGGGCGCTCGACAACGGAGTCAAGCCATGAACGATCAGACAAATCAGGTCAGGCTGGTCTGGCGCCCGGTCGGGGAGGCCGGCATCGGCGATGACCTGGACGAGCACAACGGCACCGTCGTCGAGGCCTTTTCGCGCCTCATCAAGGACGGCGACCGCAAGGCCGTCACCGCGGCGCTGCGCCGCTGGCCCCCCGCGCACCTGCTGGCGCTGTTCGTCCATCTGCCGCTGAAGCGTGCGCGGGTTCTGATCAACTGGCTCGACCCGCTCCAGAGCAAGGTGGTCGCGGAGCTGAACCCGTCATTCCGCAACGCCCTGCTCGAGGACGTGACCCTGCACCGCCTCGCCGAGGTGCTGGACGGACTCGAGCCCGAGGAGGCCGCCGACGCGCTCGAGGACCTGCCCGAGGAGGTGGTCCGGCAGGTGCTGCCGCGCCTGCGCGAGCGCGCGGCGGTCGAGACGCTGCGCACCTACGAGGAGGATTCCGCCGGCAGCATCATGAGCCGCAAGTTCGTCGCCGTGCCCCCGGACTGGACGGTCGGGCAGGTGACGCACGAGATCCGCGCCAATGCCCGCGCCATCGAGACCCTCTACGCGGTGAACGTGGTCGATGCCGCGCACCGCCCGGTCGGCTACCTGCGGCTGCGCGATCTGCTGCTCTCGCCCAAGGAGGCGCGGGTCGGCGACATCATGAGCACGGACTTCATCGCGGTCGGCCCGGACACCGACCAGGAGGCGGTCGCGAGGCTGGCCGAGCGCCACGAGCTCTCGGTGGTCCCGGTGGTGGACCACAACGGCCGGCTGATCGGCCGGATCAC
>NZ_JAJDNA010000036.1 GCF_022340925.1 Thiocapsa sp. | reverse complement strand
GACCAGATCGAACGCGCCATCCGCGTACGGCACGGATTCGAAGCTGCCGTCTAGCACCTCGATGAGGTGGTCGAGACCCCGAGCGCGATTCATGTCGCGGTTGCGCGCGTTCTCTTTTTCGCTCAGGTTCAGCGCGGTCACACGGCAGCCGAAGCGGCCGGCGAGCCAGCGGGCCGCGCCCCCGTATCCAGCACCCATGTCGAGCACCCGCGTATCCGGTCCCGGACGCGGCACCAGCGCGGCCATACGTTCCACCGTTCGGCGGCTGGCGTCGGCGATCGCCTCGTGTGCGGTTTCATAGACGCCGATGTGGATGTCCTCTCCGCCCCACACGTGGAAATAGAAGTGATCGGCATCGTCACTGTTGTAGTAGGTGCGCGCGGTCTCGACAACCGTTGAGTACCCGGTGCTCACTGTGCTTCACCTCCTTCGACGTAACGCTTCTCCGCGACGTGGATGAAGAAGTCCGGCTCGTTGTCGTGATAGGTCTCCTTGAAGTCCCCGTAGGTCGTGACGCGCTGGAAACCGACCTCTCTGAGGATTCGCCGGACATAGCCCTTACGCAGCGGAAACATGTTGAGGTGGAAGACGTGGTCGCCCGGGAACTCGTAACGGAAGCGGGCCAGGGTCTCGTCGACGTGCTCCGGCTGGGCGCGGACGTTCTCGCCACAATAGTAATAGTTGTGTGAAGGCGCGATCTGATGATCGAGTAGGGCGTCGTAGTTGCGTTGGTCGAGGATCAGGACGCCGTCGTGACGCAGCGTGGCATAGAACTCCGCGAGCGCCTTGCGGCGGTCGTTCTCGTCGTGAAGATGGGTGAAGGAGTTGCCCAGGCAGATAACGGCATCGTAATAGTCGTGCACATCCCGGTTGAGCCATCGCCAGTCGGCCTGCACCGTTCGCAGGATCTTCTCGCGCCGGCGGGCGTTCTCGAATGCCTTGGCCAGCATGACCGGGTTGCCGTCGGCACTGGTGACCTCGAAACCGGCCTTCAGCAGCTGCACGGAGTGAAAGCCGGTCCCGGTCGCGACGTCCAGCACCTTGCGTGCACCGTGCTCGCGCAGCAGACGGATGAAAAAGTCTCCCTCGCTCTTGGCACGGCCGTCCCAATCGATCAGCTCATCCCATTTCTCGACGAAGGATTGGATATATTCGGCCTGGTAGTGATTGGTGTCGCGCACCCTGAGTGGGTTGTCCCCGTAGTCTTGCGTGGTTCGTTCGAGCTTCATGTCACCTCCTGTCTCCCGTGATCGGAAGGGTTGCGGTTGCAGAAGACGCCGGCGGATCAACGACGCAGGCCTTGTCGCCGCGCGAGCGTTACCTCCGCTTAGTGGGTCGCTTCCAGGCGGCAACCGCCTCCGGGTGTTCCGCCATCCAACGTTGGGCGTTCTTGAACGGGTTGGCGCGCCGCGCCTGGTTCAGGACCATGAGCTCGGCCATCTGGGCCGGGGTCCAGGCGAAGCTGTCCAGCAGGGCGTAGACCTCGGGCATGTCCTCCTGCAAACCACGACGCACGACGGTGTGGATCTCCTCCTCACCGCCATAGACGCCTTTGGGGTCATCGAGGTACTTGAGATCGTAGCGCGCGAACTTCCAATGAGGCGTCCAACCTGTAACGACGATCCACTCGCCCTTGCCGATCGCGTCGCCCAGCACCGCGGTCATGATGGGTCCCGTCCCCTCGACCAGCTTCATGTTGGTGAGCTGATACGCCTCGAGGACCTGCTCGGTCTTGCTCATCAGACCCGCCCCCGGATCGATCCCGATGATCTTGCCGCCGAACCGATCCGCCTGCGCGTTCAGGTCCTCGATCGAATCGATCGTGACATAGGCCGGCACGACCAGACCGATCCGGGTCCCGACCAGATTGGGCCCGAGGTCTTCGACCCGGTCGGCCACCTGCTCGAGATAATGCTTGTGGGTAGTCGGCAGCCAGGCCGCGACGGCACCGTCGACATCGCCGCTGCCCACCGCCTGCCACATGGCGGCGGCGGAAACGGGGGTGATCTTGACCTCGTATCCCATGTCCTCGAGCACCGCTTTGACCAGATTCGTGCTGGCCACCTCGCTGGACCATTCGACATAAGCCAGCTCGACCGCGCCCTTCTCCGCGGAGAAGGCTGGGGCCGCGGCGATCTGAAGGGCAGCGACAGCGGCAAAAAACAGTTTTTTTGTGATCATGGTCTTGACACCTCCTTCCTGCGTGTCCCGGATTGATCACGCATGGGCCGCGCTGCGTTTGCCGATCCCCTGCGTGATCCGATCGAGGAGCATGGCCAGGATGACCACCGCGATCCCCGCCTCGAAACCCATCCCTGCCTCATTGCGTTGAATCGCCCGCCAAACCTCGCCGCCCAACCCCTCTGCTCCGATCATGGCGGCGATCACGACCATCGAGAGGGCGAGCATGATGGTCTGATTGATCCCCGCCATGATGGTCGGAACCGCCAGTGGGAGCTGGACCTTGAGCAGCTTCTGGCGCCATGTCGCGCCGAAGGCGTCGGCGGCCTCCACCAGGTCCGCCGGGACCTGACGGATGCCGAGCGTCGTGAGGCGGATGGCCGGCGGCATCGCGAAGATGACGGTGGAAAAGATCGCCGCGACAGGCCCGAGCCCGAAGAAGGGGATCGCAGGGATCAGATAGACGAAGGCTGGCATCGTCTGCATGAAGTCGAGGACCGGGAAGATGAGCCGGTAAGCGGCGGGCGAAAGGGCGGCGAGCACGCCGAGCGGGGCCCCCAGGAGCACGGCGATCAGGGTCGCGATCAGCACCATGACGAGTGTCTGAAGGGTCGGCTCCCAAAGCCCCAAGTTCCAAAGCAGCGCCAGCCCGAGCAGGGCGAGGATCGCGGTGCGGACCCCGGCGAGCCGCCAGGCAAGGAGAGCGGTCAGTACGAGGGTGAGCCAGGGCGGCAGCCACATGAGAGCGTCGACGGCCCGCTCGATCCCGCCTTCCATGAGATCGGAGATGACCTTGGTTCCGCCGGCGAACTGCGCGGTCAAGCCATCCAAACCGGCGTCGATCCACTCGGCCAGAGGGAGTCGAGGAATCGCTGTCACCTCGCGCGCGCTCCGGGATCGCCGTTGACCGGCTCGGCCAGCCCTTGCAGGAGGGAGGCCCGCACGACGACCCCCTGCAGCCGACCGGCGTCATCCACGACCGGCGCCGGCAGCGTCGTCTCGGCGAGCAGGCCGAACAGATCGCGCACCGGTGTGTCAGCTCT
>NZ_JAJDNA010000021.1 GCF_022340925.1 Thiocapsa sp. | reverse complement strand
CGGGTGCGAAGTACATCGCGACCACCTGGATCGTGTTTGCCTGATGCCCGCGGCCACACCGACCCTGCTGGCCATCATCGAGCTTGGCGGCTACCCCAACCTGACCCCGCTCTATCGCGGCCTGGGCTTCGAGGTCGAGGTGGTGAGCTCGCAGCGCAAGGCCCAGGCGGCGCTGAAGCGTCGCGTCCCCGATGTCATCGTCGCCGAATACAACTTCCAGTCCGATTTTCGCGACCGGACCAGCAATCTGGAGACGCTGATGGCGCGCCTGCAGCGCCACCCCGAGGTCAAGGTCATCTGCTTCTATCCGCCCGAGCACCGGCACAAGCTCGAAACAATGACCGCTCGTTTTCCGGTCTTCGAGGCGATTCCCTTCCCGGTCGAGGCGGCGCGGGTGGAGGTGGCCCTGAGGCGCGCACTGGGCTGAGACGCGAGGGGCGCGGCTCACCAGCTGCCCCGCCCCGCTTGCGCGGCTAGCCAGGCAGGAGCGCCATGCAGGCCGCCGGCGCGCGGGGTTCCGGCTTGGTCCTGTCCGTGCCTCGCTTCGATGGGCTGCGTGCCTCCTCGCTGAACCACCAGGCAAGCTCCTGCCCGCAGCCCGAGCCGCCGCCGAGCGCGGGTTGGGCCTCACAATCGGGGCTCCCCGCTGGACAGGTCAGTCTGACGTGAAAGTGTGAGTCGTGACCCCACCAGGGACGGATCTTCCCCAGCCAGTCGGGATCACCCTTCACATCGTGGCAGAGCGCGCGCTTGATCGCCGGATTGACGAAGATCCGCTCCACCGCCGGGTGGCGCGCGGCCGTCTCGATCAGGAATTGCTGATCGGTTCCCCAATGCGGGCTCACGAAGATGCCGCCGGGTTGGACCATGCTCGTCGGGTCGGAGCGGTTGTCCATCAGTCTCGTTGCGGCGGCGGCCGAGCCGACCAAAGTGAACCAGATGTCGACGTCCAATCCGTTCTGATGACTGCGATGGGAGGAGGGCATCCGGCCGCCGCGGGGCTGGCTGAGGTCGCCGATCATCACCAGCTGCGCGCTTCTTCGCTGCTGGCTGCGACCCAGGTCTTCGATGAACCGGATCAGCTCCGGATGACCATAGTGGCGGTTGCGATAACGGCGCACGCTGACATAGCCGGGCCCGGTCTCGGGCAGGGCATCGGCGCCCCCGATGCAGCCGTTCGAGACGGCCCCGATGACACGCGGAGGCCCGCCGCTCGGCGCGGCAACCTCGGCCCATGGGGTGGCCTGGACGGCGCTTGCGGAGATCCAGGCGAGGATGCCCGCGATCCAGGGACCGGGGGCGATCCGTTTGACTGGCGGCCTGCACGCTTGGGACATGGATCGGCTCCTTGGTGTGAGAAAGACGTTTCGCAACGCATGACCGCGGCGTCTCCGGAGGCGCCGCCGCGGGCTGGCTCGGCTAGGAGCACCGCCCTCGTCACAACACCCCGGATGTCGATCGCTCAAGCCGCGGTTTATCGCAGACTGCCCTGTGAGCCTGTCGGCCTCAAGCCATCCAGGTTGCTCGGGACATGATGAGTGGCCATCCTGGCCATCATCAGCTCGCCTTCCGAGAGGCGCGCCTCTCGGAAGGCTCCCTGTCCAGTCACCGGGGCGCCTGAACATGCCGGGGCCTCCTGCCCCGGACGGCCAACGCTGAATACGTCAGCGCTAGAAAGACCATACGTGCGGCACGACCACGACGGTCAACAGCCCCACGAGCAGGGTCAAGGGGACGCCGATCCGTACGAAGTCCCCAAAATGGTACCCGCCGACATTCAAGACCATCAGGTTCGTCTGATAGCCGATGGGGGTCGCGAAACTGGCCGATGCCGCGACCATCAGGGTGAGGATGAATGGCTCGGGCGCGACCCCCATCGCCTCGGCGGCCTGCAGGGCAATCGGGAAGACCAAGACCGCGGCGACGTTGTTGGTCGCGAGCGCGGTCAGGAGCGCGGTCGCCATGAAGACGAGGGCGAGTGTGATCCAGGGATCGCCGTCCGCCAGCCCGATCAGACCTCCGGCCATGGCCGATGCGGCGCCGGTCTTCTCCAACGCCGCGCCGATGCCGAACGAGGTGGCAATGACGACCAGGACCTGCCAATCCGGTGCGCGCCGCGCGGTGCGGCTGGTGGTGCACCGCGTGAAGATCATCAGCCCGGCCGCGAGGAGTGCCGCCTCCAACATGCTGAGCCAGCCCAGGCTCACCGCCGCGATCATGGCGATGACGATCGCGATGGCCACCGGCGCTCGGTCATGCTTGAGGGGATGGAACTCCCCGATCTGACTCACCAGCAGGAAGTCGCGCGAGTTCCTTTGCTGCTCGACGAAATTCGGGCGCGTCTCCAAGAGCAGGGTGTCGCCCGGCGCCAGGACGATATCGCCGATCTTGCGCGCGACCCGCTCTCCGTTGCGGGCGAGCGCGATGATGACCGAATTGTAGCGATTTCGGAAGCGCCCCTCGCGGACGCTCTTGCCGACGAGCGGCGACTTGTCCGAGAGCACGGCCTCGACGAAACAGCGTCCGGGACGCGGCAGGTTGAGCTTGAAGACCTGATCGGTCGCGGGGATGAGGCCGCGCGTGCGCTGCAGATCCATCACCGAATCCAGGATGCCGGCGAAGACGAGCCGGTCATTGGCTTGCAGAAGCTCTTCGGAGGAGACCGCTGCCATGACCTGCTCCCCCCGCTCGATCTCGATCAGGAAGAGCCCCGGGAGTTGACGCAACCCCGCATCCTCGATGCTCTTCCCGACCAGCGGGCTGCCCGGCTGCACCAGCATCTCGGAGGTGTACTGACGGACGTCCTCGTAGCTGGCCGCCGCGGGGAGGCGTTTCGGCAGGAGCCAGTGTCCCGCGGTCAAGAGAAAGACGAGCACGGCGACCGTCACCGGCAGGCCGACCCAGACCGGCTCGAAGAGTCCGAGCCCCTCGCCCCCCAGACGCTCGACATAGAGCCCGTTGACGACCAGATTGGTGCTGGTTCCGATGAGCGTGCAGGTGCCGCCGGCAATGCTTGCGAAAGAGAGCGGAATCAAGAGGCGTGATAGCTCCAGACGGTGGCGCTTGGCCCAGTCCTGAACGGCCGGAATGAAGATCGCCACCACCGGGGTGTTGTTGAGGAAGGCGCTGAGCCCGGCGACGGGCAGCATGAGGCGCAGACGGGCGTCAGTGGGGCCGCGCGGACGACCGAGCAGGCTGGGTCCGACCCAGCCGACGGCGCCCGTCTCGGTGAGCCCGGTGACGACCACGTACAGTACCCCGACGGTCAACATGCCGGGGTTCGAGAAGCCGCTCAACGCCTCGGCGGGGGTCAGGATGCCGACGACCAGCAGCAGGGTCAGGCCACCCACGGTGATGACGTCGGGCGCGGCCCGGCTGAAGGCGAAGAGGCCGAAGCAGAGTGCGACGATCCCCAGGCTGAACCAGCCCTCCCAGCCGAGCTGCAGGAATGCGTCCATCCCGCCGCTAGACCAATGCGCCGAGACGTCGGGCGACGGCCCGGATCTGCTCGGACGGCGGATAGCTGGCGCCGCCGTCCGACACGAGATAGGCCAGCCACGCCGCGAAGGGTGCCGCCGGGTCGGGGCCGGTGTGGTGACAGCCGGGGACGCTGATCACACAGCCACCGATCCTCCAGGGTCCAGCGCTGCGCAGCGCCCCGGCAAGCAGATGGGCAGATGGGGCGGGGGTGCACTGATGCCAGTGGAGATCCAGGTCAAGCAGGCGGCGCGCGCGGGGCAGGCATGCGGCGATGATCTGGCGTGTGCCGTCCGGGCAACGCAAGGTCGGCGGGGCAGTGACGCTGAAGAGGTCGGCCATGACTCAGCGATCAGGTTCAATCGTCCTGGCTGCGCTGCAATGCCTCGTAACGTGCCTTGAATGCCTCCTGGCGAAGCCGCGAGGCATCCTCCTCGGTGGGTGCCAGCGGCGCGTCCTGCCAGGTGCCGGTTGCGTGGTCGAACACGGAGAAGCGGTAGCCCCGGCCGACCTTGAAGACCTTGGTGACGTCTTTGCCGGCCTGCTCCATGGCCTCCAGCTTGCTAAGGCCCGCCCCCGATGGGGCGCTCCCGCGCGGCGTCTCCGCGATGGGTCGATGCTCGGTCAGGTGGAAGCGGTTGTTCTGGATCTCGCCTTGCACGTCCAGCTCGACCGATTCGATACCGGGCAGGCGGGCGAGGAGATAGCCAGCCATCATCATGCCGAGCTGCTGGTTCTCCGATTCGAGCGCCGTCAGCAGCTTGTCGGCGACGATCTGGCAGCGCTGCAGCCGATCGGGTCGTTCGACCCATTCGCGGCTCATCTGCCACCCGCCGTCCATGTCCTGATCCAACTGGTCGAAGAAGGGTTGGGCCTGGCTGATCAAGGCATCGGGGACATTGAGCTCGTAGATATGATCGTCGATGATGGCCTTCAGAAGCATCCCGCGTCTCGCACTTCGACTTGAACCGGCTTTGATTCTAACCCGGACGCGGCCAAAGCCAATCATGAAGATCCGACTCGGACCGCATTATGTTGTTGACCATCCCGCAACTGCTCAATCCCGCGCAGATCACCAAGATCCACGAGACCCTTGTCGGCGCGCCGTTCGTCGACGGCAAGCTCAGCGCCGGCTTTGCTGCCGGTCGGGTCAAGCGCAACGAGGAGATGCGACCCGAGCCCGAGCGCATGCAACGGCTGGTCCGAATCATCATGGCCAGTCTCGGCCATCATGAGACCTTTCGGTTCGGTGTCCTACCGCACCGGGTGGCGGACCCGATCGTCGCACGCTATACACCCGGAATGGCCTACGGGGAGCACGTGGACGACCCGATCATGGGCTCCGGCGGGCCGCGGTTCCGCTCAGACGTCTCCATGACCATCTTCCTGAACGCCCCCGAGACCTACGATGGCGGGGAGCTGGTCATCCGAACCCCGTTCGGTGAGCAGCAGGTCAAGCTCGCCGCGGGCGACGCGATCATATACCCCTCCTCGAGCCTGCATCGTGTCGCCGAGGTCACGCATGGCGAACGCCTGGTGGCCCTGACCTGGATCCAGAGCCATGTGCGCGACCCTGCCAGGCGCGAGCTGCTCTACGAGCTGAACCTCGCTCGCGAGCAGCTGCTGAAAGATGCCCCCGGTGAGTCCACGACGGCCTACGTCGACCGGTCCTATGCGAATCTCCTGCGGATGTGGGGCGAGCTTTGAGGAGCGGTGCACGGCACCTGCAGGTTTGCGACGGAGTGACGGACCGATGCCGCGACCCCCGATCGGTAATAGAATCATGCGAGCCGCACGTCCGAGTAGGAGCCCTGATCATGCCGGTCTATGAGTTCTACTGCCCCGACTGTCATGCCATCTTCAATTTTTTTTCGCGTCGGGTCGATACCGAGACGCGCCCTGCCTGCCCGCGCTGCGGTCGACCGGACCTCGGCCGTCAGGCGAGCCTTTTTGCGATCCGCGGTGCGCCTGATCAAGAAGGGGGAGGCGCCGAAGGGGACGGGCTACCGGCGGGTCTGGACGAGTCGAAGCTGATGAACGCCTTTGCCTCCATGGCGGGCGAGCTGGAGAACCTCGACCAGGATGACCCCAAACAGGCCGCGCAGACGATGCGCAGACTCTTCGAGGCGACTGGCCTCAGGCTGGGCGACGGAATGGCCGAGGCGATCCGCCGGATGGAGGCGGGTGAAGACCCGGATCAGATCGATGCCGAGCTCGGTGATGTGCTCGATCAAGAGGATCTGTTGGGTGAGGAGGGCGGCAGGCGGACGGCGGAAGCCCTGAAGCAGCTGCGCCGCGACCTGTTGCCCGCCGCACGCGACGATACCTGGTACCCCTTGCACGCATCGAGCACCCTGCGGGATGAATCACCCGGCTGAAGAGGGCTGTCACGCGCCCGCGGGCCCGATGCAGTGGGGCGATGGCCCGTGCTACACTGCGCGCGGCCTCCGGAATCCGCAACCTGCGACAAGGATATGACACGGCAGAAGACCTACCTCGTGATCTCGGCGCTCGGCGAAGACCACCCCGGTATCGTCAACCAGATCTCCAAGGCTGTGCTCGAGCATGGATGTAACATCGAGGACAGCCGTATGACCGTCCTCGGCGGCGAGTTCGCGGCGATCCTCCTGGTCGAGGGCAAGTGGAACACGCTGGCCAAGATCGAGAACACCCTGCCGGAGCTGGAGCGGCAGCTCGGCATGACGATCACTGCGAAGCGGACGGGCGAGCGGGCCGTCGGCGGGAATCTGCTCCCCTACGCGGTCGATGTGATCTCAATGGACCATCCCGGGATCGTCAACAACCTCGCAGGCTTCTTCGCCGACCGCAAGATCAACATCGAGGACATGTCGACCACCACCTATTCTGCGGCCCACACGGGGACACCGATGTTTTCGGTGCATATGACCGTGGGCATTCCGGCGGATCTGCACATCGCGGGATTGAGGGAAGAGTTCATGGACTACTGTGACGGGCTAAACCTGGACGCCGTGCTCGAGCCGATCAAGGGCTGATGCGCAGGATGCATTCCGGGCGCTGGCGGGCGTCGGATGGTGGGAATTGCCCGGCAGTGCCACCACCTCCAGTGGTTCGACAGAAGATCCAACAGCGGAGGCATCCCGCATGAGCGTGGCGATCGGCGAGACTATCCCTGACCTTGAGCTCCCCGCAACCGGTGGCAAGAGCATCAAGCTGTCGGACTATCGGGGCCAGAACCTGGTCCTTTACTTCTATCCCAAGGCCAGTACACCCGGCTGCACCCAAGAGGGGCAGGATTTCCGCGATGCCGCGCGGGACTTCGACGCCGCCAATACGCGCGTCCTCGGTGCCTCGCGCGACGGGGTCAAGGCCCAAGAAAACTTCAAGACCAAGCAATCCTTTCCATTCGACCTCGTCTCCGACACGGACGAGGTCCTGTGCAAGGCGTTCGATGTCATCAAGATGAAAAAGATGTACGGCAAGGAGAGCCTCGGGGTGGAGCGCAGTACGTTCCTGATCGACAAGGACGGCGTGCTGCGCCAGGAATGGCGGCAGGTCAAGGTCAAGGACCACGTCGCCGAAGTGCTGGAGGCTGCGCAGCGGCTGGCAGGCGGTTGAAGGTCGCTTCGCCACAGGGCGGGGCCTTCGGCCATCGTCGTGGCCTGCGGCATTCCGCCTTGTGGCTCCCGGAGGAGGGCCGGCCCCGCCCCGTGTGGCTCATTTCCCACCGGATCGGACGCCTGCCGCCTCGGGCGTCAGGATGACCCAATGTGCCCAGTCCTATGATCAAACGCGAAAACGATAAGACCTGCCTGTTCGTCCTCGATACCAACGTGCTCATGCACGACCCCACCGCCATCTTTCGGTTTCAGGAGCACGACATCTTCCTGCCGATGATCGTTCTGGAAGAGCTCGACCACGGCAAGAAAGGACTCTCGGAGGTCGCGCGCAACGTGCGTCAGGTCACTCGATTCCTCGACCAGCTCATGTCCGGTGCCGACAAGGACGAGATCGATGCCGGGCTGCAGATCGGCCCCATTTCCGCCAACGGGGGCGGCATCCAGCTCCCGGCGACCGGTCGGCTCTTCTTTCAGACCGAGCCGCTCGTTCTCAAGCTCCCGAATTCACTTCCCGGTACCGTGCCCGACAACAACATCCTCGGGACCGCCCAGGCCCTGCGCGAGCTTCGAACCGATCGCCAGGTGATCATCGTCTCCAAGGACATCAACCTTCGCATCAAGGCGGCGGTGCTGGGTATCCCGGCCGAGGACTACTCGAACGACCAGGTCCTCGACGATGTCACCCTGCTGTACACGGGGATGGAGGCATTGCCGGAGGATTTCTGGGAGCACCACGAGAAGTCGCTCGATTCGTGGAAAGAGGAGGGCCGCACCCTCTACGGCATCCAGGGGCCGGACATCGCCGACTGGCACCCCGCCCAGTGCGTCTACCTGGGGGATGATGGGGCCTTCGAGGCAATCGTGCGCGAGAAGCGAGCGGAAACCGAGGCCGTCATCGAGCTGGTCGACGACTATCGACAGGCCCGCCACAGCGTGTGGGGGATCAGGGCGCGCAATCGCGAGCAGAACTTCGCACTCAACATGCTGATGGACCAGGAGCTGGATTTCGTGACCCTGCTGGGCGCCGCCGGGACCGGCAAGACACTTCTGGCCCTGGCGGCGGGTCTCGCGCAGGTGCTGGATCGCAGCCTGTACCGCGAGATCATCATGACCCGCGTGACGGTGCCGGTCGGTGAGGACATCGGCTTCTTACCGGGCACCGAGGAGGAGAAGATGACGCCGTGGATGGGGGCGCTCATGGACAACCTGGAGGTCCTGACCCGACCCGAGGGTGGTGAATGGGGTCGCGCGGCGACCAACGACCTGATCCGCAATCGCATCCGGATCTCCTCATTGAATTACATGCGTGGTCGCACCTTCCTCAACAAATACATCATCCTGGACGAGGCCCAGAATCTGACCGCCAAGCAGATGAAGACCCTGATCACGCGCGCCGGGCCAGGGACCAAGCTCGTCTGTCTGGGGAACATCAGTCAGATCGACACCCCGTACTTGACCGAGACCACCTCCGGCCTGACCTACGTCGTCGACCGCTTCAAGCATTGGCCACACAGCGGACACATCACCCTGCTGCGCGGAGAGCGCTCGCGCCTCGCCGACTTCGCCTCGCAGGAGCTCTAAGGACGCGCTGACATACTCAGCGCTTCCGGCGCGGGGCAGGAAGTCCCCTGCTGATTTTTTGGCCAGGAAGGCCAAAACGAGGAGCCTCCCGATGAAGATTG
>NZ_JAJDNA010000130.1 GCF_022340925.1 Thiocapsa sp. | reverse complement strand
CCATACGCGTAGTAGCGCGTCTGTGCGATCAGCTGCCCGATCAGACCGCGGAGCTTGAGGTGGTAGTGACGTCCGTTGTCGGTCCTCGCATTGGCGACGACGAATCCGATCCAGCCGATCGTGAGCAGGATGCCGGCGGTGTTGTGGACCACGCGGGCAGTCGCGAAAGGCATCAGCCAGTCGGTCCCGCTATAGTGCATGCTGACCCCCGAGAGGATCAGTGCCAGGAACAGGACGGCATTGGCCCAATGCCAGACGCGCAGCCACAGCGGATAGAGATACAGCGATGTCATCAGGCCCTCCCGTGCGCCCGGTGGGCGAGATAGCGCCCGATGCCGTGGGCCGTCAGCAGCAGGAAAACCAGACCCAGTATGATCAGGCTGAGTCGATCCAGCACCGGATCGCGGCTCATGCCGATCACGTAGGCCTCGTTGAAGACGGCCTTGGCGATCAGTCCGCGGCGCGCGATGTCTTCCTCCGACTGAAACTGGTAGAGCCGGGCCAGCAGCGTGCGGTCAGTCGAGTGACAGCCGACGCAATTCCGCGCACTCTCCTCGGCCGCCAGGATCTCGTGGCTCGCGTGGAGCGCGCCCGGGGTGTGGCAGTCTACGCAGCGGACCGCCTCCCAGTGGGCGTCGCGATTCGGCAGCCAGCCATGGCTGCCGCGGTGCGGTGCGATGAGCCCCTCATGACACGACAGGCAGACCGCGTTGTGATCGCGCACGATCTGCGTGACCGGCTCACCTACCTCGGCCGTTCGGAAGCGATGCGGGTCGTGGCAGGAGTGACAGCTGAATCCCGCCGCGCCCGGGTCGTCCGAGACGGCATGCACGCTGCGCTGGAACTCCGCGTCGATGTGCCCCCAGTCGCGCGCGAGATCGTCGCCGTCATCCCGGTGACAGCCGATGCAGTCGAACTCCTCGGGGGCCGGGCGTTCCGGATGCGGATAGCGGCGATAGCTGCGGCGATGACAGTCGATGCACGCCAGATTGCCGTGGACCGAGTGCGAGAGACCGCGGCGATCGATCGACAGGTCGACGATCGCGCCGTCCTCCGGGTTGCGGTAGGCGAGGGTCGTCATGGCGTGACAGCGCAGACAGGCGTGGCGGTCCGCGGCGGCCGCCGCGAGGACCGCGTCCACCTCATCTCCGCGCTGCTCCGGGGCCGCCGCTCCGAAGCGGGGAACGGAACCGGTGCCGAGCGCGAGAAGACACAGCAGGGTCAGGTGCAGCCGTCGCCGGCGCGGCATCGGCTCTGCTCCTCGCGGACGCGTCCCGCGAGGTGCGTCCCCAGCCCGGCCGATGCCTGCGGCTGTCCGCGCGCTTGTCATCTTCATCTGAGCTCCGGTTGACTGCAGGAGGCCCGAGACATCCTTGGCCGGTCGATTCAAGCGGGCCGTGCAACAGACGTCCGAGGGTTGCACCCGGTCACCTTCGGATACTGATGACATTGACCGCGACGCGGCGCCGGTGTTTCGGCACACGGCCGCCAGGGGCATGGGTCCGCGGCCACCGCCCTGCCAAGTTACCATCCCTGGCCTACCGGCGAAACGGCTCGTGCTTGGGGAATGGCAAAGGGGGCGGAAGGCGCGGCTGGCGGCCGGGCAGGCGCCGATCGGACCGTTCGACGAGTTCGCGTCAAGGGGCTGCGACCGATTGACCGTTCAGGCACACATTGCCCGGCTCCGATTCCTTCGGCACACTTAATCGCTCAGGTATTGCGGCTCCAGGGACGCCCTATGCACCGTTGGATCAAGGGGTGGATCATCGGCATCGCCAGCGGTGCGGCAGGCGCGATACTGGCCGTCTCGCCTCTTTACATGCCGTTGGAGCGAGCCCTGGGGTTGCCCTGGCTGTTGCGGATGCGCGGGCCGATCGATCCCCCGACCGGCGTCGCGGTGGTTGCGATCGATCGCCAGACCGGTCCGTCGCTCGATCTGGGTGAGCTGCCCGGCGATTGGCCCCGTTCCGTTCACGCCAAACTGATCGACGCACTGGTGCAAGCGGGTGCGTCCACCATCGTCCTGGATCTCGACCTTCGCCATCCCACGGACCCGCAGCAGGATCTCGCACTGGCGAGGGCGATGGCCGATGCGGGGCGCGTCGTCTTACGCGAAGAACCGCTCGGAGCGCGCCAGCCGATCTTCGAGCGGCAACGCGGGCAAGGAGGCCCGGTCCGGGGGGAGTCGTTCCAGCGGCCATTGCCCGCCTTCGCCCAAGCGGCGCGGGGACTCGGCCCCGATCCCCTCGACAGACCGCCGGGCCCGGTCGGGCAGTTCAGGGTCTTCGGCGCGGGGGCGAGCGCGGCGCCGACCATGCCGGCCGTCGCCCTCCAGGTCCAGGCACTCGGCGTCTACCCGCGCCTGCTCGCCCGCCTCAAATCCTCGGGAGTCCGGGCAGCCGCTGAGCTGCCGCAGCGCGTCGAGGCGATCGAGGGTCCCGAGGGGCTCCGCCGGCTCATGCTCGCGCTCCGCGGGATCTTCGTTCTGCATCCCGGTCTGCCCGGACAGCTGGCCGCCGGCTGCCCCGAGGGTGTCTCGGAGGCGGAGGATGCAGGCCTCGATCCGGGCCAGTTGATGGCCGCGCTCGGCGCCCTCTACGGGGGCCCCGCCGAGCGCCACCTAAATCTCTACGGCCCGCCCGGGACGATGACCACCATCCCCTATCAATCGGTCGTCAAGGGAGAGGCCACCGACCCTCCGCCCGAGGCACTCGACTTCACGGGCAAGGTCGTCTTCGTGGGGCTTTCCGGGCGACTGGGCCCGGGGCAGACGGATCCCGTTGATACGGTCTTCAGATGGGACGACGGTGTCGACCTCAGTCGCGTCGAGATCGCGGCAACCGCCTACGCAAACCTGTCGACTGACCGCTCCTTGAAGACCTTGGACGGTTGGGCCACGCCGGCCGGTCTCTTTCTCTTCGGCCTGTCAGTAGGCGCGATCCTGTACCTGCTACCGGCGATCATCGGTGTGCCCCTCGCCGTCGGTCTCGCGGTCCTGTTTGCCTTGGCTGGCCAATGGGGCTTCGCCCGGGCTGATCTCTGGCTCCCTGTCGCCACACCCCTCCTCGTCCAGTTGCCCTTCGCGCTCTCGTTCGGGTTGATCACGCAATACCTGCTTTTCGGGCGGCGGGCCAGGCACATCAGCCAGGCGATCAGCGATTACCTGCCCGAGGACGTCCATCTGGGGCTGGCGGCCCAGCGAGGGGATTCGCCCAGCCTGGATCGCGTCGTGTACAGCACCTGTCTGGCAACGGACATGTCCGGTTTTTCCACCGTCGCCGAGCAGATGGGCCCCGGCGAGCTTGCCAGGTTTCTGAACGACTATTTCGAGTCGCTCGCCGAGCCATTGAGGAGACACGGCGTCGCCGTCACCGAGTTTCGGGCCGACGCGATCATGTGTGCCTGGACCGGGGATCCGCTTGACCCGGACGTCCGCAAACGGCCGATCCTGGCCGCGTTGGATGCGGCGCAGGCCATCGCGGAGTTCAAGAACCGGCATCGCCTCGCGGGCGCGAGGCTGCGCATCGGCATGGAGTCCGGGGAGGTTTACGTGGGGCGCGCCGGTGGTGGTGGGCACTTCGTCTACAGCATCGTGGGAGACAGCGCCAACACGGCGTCGCGAATCGAGGGTCTGAACAGGTATGTTGGCACACAGATCCTGGCGACCCGCTCGGTGACGGCCGGATTCGATGATGCGCTGCAGCTGCGCGAGATCGGGCGATTCCGACTCCTAGGCAAGACGGACGTACTGCCGATCGTCGAGGTCTTGTCGCATCAGCTTGATGCGACCCCGGCGATGCGTGAGCTCTGTGAGCGCTTCGCCCAGGCGCTCGATCTGTTCCAGCGGGCCGAGTGGGCCAAGGCCGCCGAGCGCTTCAAGCTTCTGCTGGGTAGCTACCCCCAGGATGGCCCCACCGGGTTCTATCTGGATCTGTGTGACCGCTACATGAAAGGGCAGGCGACCAGCGAGGATCCGCGTGTCGTGACCATGAGCGCGAAGTAGGGCGCTCGGCGCGCCCGTCGCACGTCCTGGCGGCAGATTCCGTGACAACGTGCCGATACGGCCCTCGCTTCAGGCGAAGCCGCGCTCGGCGAGCAGCCCGAGGAAGCGCCGGATGTTCTCGCGCCCCTTGGTCTCGTAGCGAAGCTGGAACGGCACGGTGTTGAACAGGCGTGCCCGTCCAAGCAGCCCGCCGAAGAAGCGCGCCTTGGCGCGGCAATACTCCTCCTCCGATTTGTCCGGCTCCTCGGCACGGAGGTTGTCACTGTCCTCGAGAAACTGCGCCCAGGGCTTCGCCAGGCTGGACAGATCAATGTCCGCGATGAAGCGCTCGTCGCCGCCATCGGGGAGCGCGCGATGGGTCGTCGTCAGGATGAGCTGGCGGGTCTTGGTCACGCTGGCCGGGGCCATCGACGGGCCCAACACTCGCGCGAAGACGTCCGCGCTGCGCGATTCGTTGTCCCCGGCCCCCGGCTCGTACACCACATCGTGGAACCAGATGGCCAGCTCGAGCGTGTCCGGATCGCGCGCGACGGTCGCAGCCAGGTCCAGCGCGTGCAGACAATGATCGAGGTGCCCGATGTCGTGGTAGCGCCGATGCGGCTCGGTGTAGCCTTGCACCAGCGTCTCCCAAGCGGCGTCGGCGTCGTCCGGGTTGGCATTGCGCTCCACGCATCGCGACCAGAGCGCGCGAAAACGACGCTGAAGCCTCGCGAGTGAGACCTTTGCGCGGATGCCTGCGGGGGCTCGGTATTGGCTATCTTGATTCAAGCGATCATCCGCCGGATCGGCAGCTGTCGCGAAGAGTATCGCAGAACAGCGGCGGATCTTCTCCGCGCCCTTGTCTCAGGGAAACGCTGTTGCGTGTCCCGTTCGGGGCGGGAGGCCCGGCATGTTCAGGCGCCTCAGTCCCAGACAACGGAGCCTTCCGAGCATCGCGCCTCTCGGCAGGCGAGCTGATCCTGGCCAGGACGGCCGATCCATATAACCGGTAGTGCGTTCGCGACAGACCTGCCCACAGGTGGGGCAACCGCAGAGACCGGCGGACACCTCGACTGGCGGATGTCCTTGCTGGTGCCACATTGCCTGGACCGAGGAGCTCTCTGCCCAGCCGAGCGGTCGATCCCGATGTCTCAAGGGCCCTGGTATCTCAGGATGGCCAAAGTGACGTCGTCCGACGGGGGCGCTCCGGCGGTGAATTCCCTGACCGCGCGCTTGACGCGTTCCACGAGCTCCGCGGCGGATAGCGCGGGACGATCCCCGAGACAGGCCAGGAGTCGATCGGCGGAAAACGCCTCATGGGCACGGCTCATCGCCTCGGTGACGCCGTCGGTGTAGAGCACCAGGACGTCGTTTCTGCTCAACCTCAGCGAGGCGACCTCATAGACCGCGCCCTCGTCGACCCCGATCAGGATGCCCCTAGGTGGTGGCAGCGCCCGATAAACGATGCCCCGGTCGCCCTGGAGGATCGGGTCATGCCCGGCGTTGATGTAACGAACATGGCCGGTGCGCCGATTGACGATGGCGACGACCAAGGTCCCAAACATGCACGTCGGGTTATCCTGGCACAGCGTCGCGTTGACTTTGTTCAGGGCATCGTCGAGCGGCTGATCCTTGAGCAGCTCCGTGCGCAGCAGGGTCAGGATTCGGACCATGAAAAGCGCCGCCGGGACGCCTTTCCCCGAGACATCCCCGATGGCGAGGCAGCAGTCCTCGGCCCCGACCGGAAAGGCATCGTAGAAATCACCCCCAACGAGCTGCGCCGGCGTCATCTCCGCCGCGATCTCGATCTCGGGCGCGAGATCGAGATCGCGCGGCAGCATGCCCAGTTGTATCTCCTGGGCGATTCCGAGCTCTCTTTGCATCTGCTCGTATCGGAGCTGCTGCTCCAGGGCCTTCTGCATCGCCTCGGTTCGGGCGCGGAAGCGGTCCGCGAACAGCCGCACAAAGTTTC
>NZ_JAJDNA010000120.1 GCF_022340925.1 Thiocapsa sp. | reverse complement strand
CCGTCCTTCGGGGACTGCCCGGGGGCGGACTGAACATGGCGTTCGAGGCGGTGGACCGGCATCTCGACGACGGGCTCGCCGACAAGGTCGCGCTGCGCTGGCTGGCGCGCGACCCCGATGCCGGGGCGCAGGGCGTACGGGACTTCAGCTACCGGGAGCTGGCCGCCCTGACCAGCCGCTTTGCCCATCTGCTCGAGCGTCTCGGCGTCGGCTGCGGGGAGCGGGTGTTCAGCCTGCTCGGCCGCGTACCGGATCTCTACATCACGGCGCTCGGCACCTTGAAAGGCGGGCGGGTGTTCTCGCCCCTCTTCTCGGCCTTCGGCCCGGAGCCGGTGAAAGCGCGCATGGAGATCGGGGATGCCCGGGTTCTGGTCACCACCGACGCCTACTACCGTCGCAAGGTCGCCCCCTGGCGCCATGAGCTGCCGGGTCTGCGTCACGTGCTCCTGACCGACCGCCGCGGAGAGGATCTCCCTGAAGGAACCCTGTCACTCGCCGAGGCGATGGAAACCTGCCCCGACACCGGCGGTCTGGCGGCCACCCGGCCGGAGGACATGGCCCTGCTGCACTTCACCAGCGGCACCACCGGCAGGCCCAAGGGTGCCATCCACGTGCACGAGGCGGTGCTCGTGCACTACCTCACCGGGTCCTATGCGCTGGACCTGCATCCGGGCGACGTCTACTGGTGCACGGCGGACCCGGGCTGGGTCACGGGGACCAGCTACGGCATCCTCGCACCACTCGCCATCGGGGCCACGATGATCGTGGACGAGGCCGATCTGGACCCGGGCCGCTGGTTCGGCATCCTGCAGGATCAGCGGGTGACCGTCTGGTACACCGCGCCCACCGCCATCCGGATGCTGATGAAGGTCGGCGCGGACATCGCCCCACACTATGACCTTTCGCGTCTGCGCTTCCTCGCCAGCGTGGGCGAGCCGCTGAACCCCGAGGGGGTGATCTGGGGCCGGGATGTCCTCGGCCTGCCCTTCCACGACAACTGGTGGCAGACCGAGACCGGGGGGATCATGATCGCCAACTACCGCACCATGCCCATCAAGCCGGGCTCCATGGGCCGACCCCTGCCGGGTGTCGATGCCGCGATCGTGCGGCGCGATCCCGAGGGCGGCTCGGTCCAGGTCGTCGATGCGGCAGACACCGTCGGCGAGCTGGCGCTGAGGCCAGGCTGGCCCTCCATGTTCCGCGGCTATCTCAACGAGCCCGAGCGCTACGCCAGATGCTTCGCCGGCGGCTGGTACCTGACCGGCGACCTGGCCCAGCGGGATGCCGACGGTTACTTCTGGTTCGTCGGCCGTGCCGATGACGTGATCAAGTCCGCCGGCCATCTGATCGGGCCCTTCGAGGTGGAGAGCGCGCTCATGGAGCACCCGGCAGTCGCTGAGGCCGCCGCCATCGGCATCCCGGAGCCCACCGCCGGTGAGATCGTGAAGGCACTGGTGGCGCTCAAACCCGGCTTCGCATGGGATGAGAACCTGCGCAAGTCGTTGCTGGCACATGCCCGCAAGCGTCTGGGTCCGGCCGTCGCACCGCGCGAGATCGACTTCCGGGCAAACCTGCCCAAGACGCGCAGCGGCAAGATCATGCGCCGGCTGCTCCGGGCGCGCGAGCTCGGGCTCCCCGAGGGCGATGTCTCAACCCTGGAGAGTGACGCCTGATGACCGATACCAAGCTGCACCTCAACCGGGAGCATGCGCTGCACCTGCTGCGCGAGATGCTGCGCATCCGCAGGTTCGAGGAGCGTTGCGCCGAGCTCTACACGGAGGAAAAGATCCGCGGTTTCCTCCATCTCTATATCGGCGAGGAGGCGATCGCCGTTGGCGTCATGCAGTGCCTGACGCCGGAAGACGCCGTGGTCGCCACCTATCGTGAGCACGGTCACGCGTTGGCCCGCGGGATGCCGATGACGAGGATGATGGCGGAGATGTACGGCAGGCAGGAGGGCTGCAGCCGGGGACGCGGCGGGTCCATGCACCTCTTCGACGCCGCCAGCCGCTTCTACGGGGGCAATGCCATCGTCGGCGGCTCGCTGCCGCTGGCGGTCGGTCTGGCCCTCGCGGACAAGATGCGGGGACGCCAGCAGGTCACCGCCTGTTTCTTCGGCGAGGGCGCCGCCGCCGAGGGGGAGTTCCACGAGAGCCTCAATCTGGCCGCTCTCTGGCAGCTGCCGGTGCTGTTCGTGTGCGAGAACAACCTCTACGCCATGGGGACGGCATTGGAGCGCTCCGAGTCCGAGACACACATCTTCCGCAAGGCGCAGAGCTACAAGGTCGAGGCTGAGGCGGTAAACGGGATGGACGTCCTTGCAATCGAGGTCGCCGCGCGCCGCGGCGTGGCCGCCATCCGTGCCGGGGGAGGTCCGCGCTTCCTCGAATGCCAGACCTACCGTTTCCGCGCCCATTCGATGTTCGACGCCCAGCTCTACCGCGACAAGGCCGAGGTGGAGGCCTGGAGGGAGAAGGGCCCGGTGCTGCGCTTCGGGCACTGGCTGGAGGAGACCGGCATGCTGGATCCGGCCGGGCGCGCCCGGATCGAGGCCGAGATCGAGGCGGAGCTCGCGACCGCCGTGGCCTTTGCCGAGCAAGGGACCTGGGAGCCGGTCGAGGACCTGACGCGGGACGTCTACACGGAGCGGCTGGCATGAGCGCTGAGACGCGTGAGACCAGCTATCGTGAGGCCGTGCGGGAGGCGATCCGCGACGCCCTCCGGCGCGATCCGCGGGTCTTCCTGATGGGCGAGGACGTGGGCCGCTACGGCGGCTGTTATGCGGTGACCAAGGGTCTCTACGACGAATTCGGCCCTGAGCGCATCCGCGACACGCCGCTCTCGGAGTCTGGCTTCACCGGCGCCGGCATCGGTGCCGCCATGGGCGGCATGAGACCCATCGTCGAGATCATGACGGTCAATTTCAGCCTGCTGGCCCTCGATCAGATCGTCAACAACGCCGCCACCATCCGCCATATGTCCGGGGGGCAGCTCAACGTGCCGGTGGTGATCCGCATGGCCTGCGGCGCCGGCCGCCAGCTCGCCGCCCAGCACTCCCATAGCCTGGAGGCCTGGTATGCCCATATCCCGGGGATCAAGGTGGTTGCGCCCGCCACCCTGGAGGACGCCCGCGGCATGCTCTGGACCGCCTTGGAGGATCCTGATCCGGTCGTGATCTTCGAGCACGTGATGCTCTACAACCGGACAGCTCAGCTCGCTTCCGATGCCGGTCCTGTCTCCATCGAAGGTGCGGCGGTGCGCCGCGCGGGCGGCGACCTGACCCTGATCACCTACGGCGGATCGCTCTACAAGACACTGGAGGCCGCCGAGGCCTTGGCGGGTGAGGGCATCGCCGCCGAGGTCATCGACCTGCGCAGCCTCCGCCCCCTGGACGATGCCACCATCATGGCCTCGGTGGCGCGGACGCACCGCGCCCTGATCGTCGACGAGGGCTGGCGCTCCGGCAGTCTCGCGGCGGAGATCAGTGCGCGGATCATGGAGCAGGCCTTCTGGGAGCTCGACGCCCCGGTCGGCCGGGTCTGCAGCGCCGAGGTGCCGATCCCCTATCCCAAGCACCTCGAGGACGCCGCCCTGCCGCAGGTCGAGGGCATCGTCGCGGCGGCGAAGGCGGTGACGGGCCGATGAGCGCGGTCTACCGCATGCCCTCCCTGGGCGCCGACATGGAGGCCGGAACCCTGATCGAATGGGTCAAACAGCCCGGCGAGCGCTTCGCCAAGGGCGACGTCATCGCCGTCGTGGAGACGCAGAAGGGGGCCATCGAGGTCGAGGTCTTCCATGACGGTGTCATGGGCCGGCCGTTGGTCGAGACGGGGCAGCGGGTGCCGGTGGGCACTCCGATGGCTGAGGTTGAGCTCGTGGACGTCCAACGCGCGGCCGCCGCGGCGCCAGGCGGCGAGCCGCCGGCGGAGCGGCGCGCGCCCACGAGGACCGCGGCGGTCCGGACCCTGCCGGGCGCAACGTCCCCGCCCGAGCCGGCGGGCGCGCGTTCGATCACCGTGCCCCGGCGCCTCCGCGCCTCACCTGCCGCACGTCGGCAGGCGCAGCAGCTCGGCCTGGCACTGGCCGACCTGGCAGGCAGCGGCCCGGATGGGGCCATCGTCCTGCGAGATGTCGTCTCGGCGGGCGGGAGGGCAGCCCCGGTGCGTCCACCCGCCGAGCGACCGGCACCTCGCCGCGGTCCGAACCTGGACGCCATGCGCGGGGCGATCGCCGCCGCCATGAGCCGCTCCAAGCGCGAGATTCCTCACTACTACCTGAGCCACACCATCGACCTCACCCGGGCTACCGACTGGGTCGCTGGGCATAACGCCGTGCGGCCGCCGGAGCGGCGCATCCTGCTGGGTGTGCTCTTGATCAAGGCGGTCGCCGTGACGCTGCGCAACTACCCGCAGCTCAACGGATTCGACCGCGAGGGGCGCTTCGAGCCTGCCACCGGCATCCATGTCGGCAGCGCCACGGCGATCCGCGGCGGCGGTCTGGTGGCCCCGGCGATCCATGACGCCGACCGTCTGGAGCTGGATGTCCTGATGGACCGCCTGCGCGACCTCGTTGCGCGCGTCCGGGCGGGCACCCTGCGCAGCTCGGAGCTCGCCGATCCCACCGTCACGGTCTCGAGCCTGGGCGAGCGCGGCGTGGATCGGCTCTATGGCGTCATCTACCCGCCCCAGGTGGCCATCGTCGGATTCGGCACGCCAAGCCCCAGGCCCTGGGTCGTGGACGGCCAGGTGGTCCCGCGCACCCTGGTCACCGCCACCCTCGCCGCGGATCACCGTCACAGCGACGGGCACCGCGGCGCACTCTTCCTGGCCCAGGTGGGCCAACGGCTGCAGGAGCCCGACACCCTATGACCCACAATGAGATCAGAGCCGCCGCTCTGGAGGAGCTCATCAACGTCGCCCCGGACCTCGCCGAGGAGACCATCCCGGTCGACGCGGACCTGCGCGAGACCTTTGACATGGACTCGATGGACTTGGTCAACTGGGTCGCCGCGCTCCACCGGCGGCTGGGGGTCGACATTCCCGAGCTGGATTACCCCAAGCTCCGCAGTCTCGATGCCACGGCCGCCTATCTGGCCGGACGACTCGGCATCAGCCAGACGCCGGGTCCGCCATGAGGACCGCGTTTCTGCGGACTGCCGGTGTCGCCGCGACCCGGCTCGACTCATTGGGGAAGCGCTGAAGACGTCGACGCTTCCAGCGGCGCCTGGATGTGCCGCCGTTTTCAGTCGCCTCAGGACGATCCAACAGGGCAGATGATGAAGCAGGTCTTTCTTTGGTTGATTGCCGGCGTGATTCTTGGTGGGTGCAGCAGCTCGGCAGTCATCAGCGAGCTCGAGGAAGACAAGGTTGTCATACAGGCAACCTATCCCAACCGGGCGCAAGTCAGGGCAGAAGCCGACCGCGGCTGTGCATTCCACGGACGGGCCGCCGTTCCAATCAGCAATCGATGTATCGATGAACATTGCATCAGGAAGAGCTTCCTCTTCGCCTGTGAGCGACGCGCGGACGATTCCGGACACCGCTCATCCCCATGGTTGGGTGTGAGCGTGGATGATGTCACGGACCACCTCTATGCCGATCCGCCAGGTTCGTCGGAAGTCGTGATCAGCCGGATTTATGCGGACGGCCCGGCCAGGCAGGCGGGACTCAGGGTCGGCGACATCATCGAGTCTTTCAACGGACTCACGGTACGCAATTCCATGATGCTGGTCGCTTTGAAAAATGACATTGAAATCGGTGAGCAGATGGTGTTTGGTATCCGCCGGGGCAAGGATGCGCTGAGCGTCATCATGACGGCTGAACAACGGCGATGAGAAGCCTGGGCTCCTGGACAGTCCGTCCGACGCCTTGAGCTCCCGTCGCGCGGCGGGGTCAATGTTCATGCCGACGTACAACAATCGCGCGATCCGTCGAGGCGTGGGCCACCCTGGGGCGACCATGGACGCACTGCATCTGGCTGTTGAGCTGATTCCGTGGAACGCCCACTTCGAGACCGGGTTGGACGTGATCGATCAGCAACACCGGCAACTGGTCGCGCGGGTCAATCAACTTGCAGCGCTGTTCTTACAAGGACGCGATGAGTCGTCGCCGAACGACCTCATGACCGCGTTGCTCGGCTGTGTGGAGCATCACTTCAGCATCGAGGAGGCCGTCTGGGACGTCTGGCTCGGCGGCCATGAAGGTGTCGCGGCGCATCGCCGAACCCATGCTGATTTCCTCGACGCGCTCTTGCGACAGCGCGCCGAAACAGCGGCGGGATCGCCCGATGAGGTCGCCGAGCGCACGCTCCGCTTTCTGACGCGCCGGCTCGCGCATCACATCCTCGACGACGACAAACGTCTGGCGTGCATGGCCCTTGCGGTGCGCGCGGGCGCCTCACTGCGGGAGGCGGCCCATCGCGCCGACGAGGAGACGGTCGGCATGACGGCGGTGCCGATCGAAACCTTGTCGTCGCTGAACGAGATGCTATTCGCGCGGGCGCTTGGCCTGATGCGCGAGAGGACGGTGCGCGTGCGGACCGAGGAGGCCCTGCAGGCCAGCAGGGCCACTGTGATCGCGCTGCGCCAGCAGCACGACATGCAGCGGCTCATCAATGAGCTGGCGTCGGATTTCATGGCGGCCACGACGAGTGATTTCGATGCCGCGATCGATCGAATCCTGCGGCGCAGCGGCGAATATTTCGACGCCGATCGCTCCTACGTGTTTGTCACGCATGGGGAAGGTAAATACTTCAGCAATACGCATGAATGGTGCGCCGCGGGGATCGAGCCGCAGCGCGAGTACCTGCAGGATCATCTGGTCGAGGCGGCACCTTGGTGGTGGGGCCAGCTCAGAGGCGAGGGACGGGTCCTGGTGCGGAACATCGCCGACCTGCCCGACGAGGCCGCTGCAGAGCGAACGGTCCTGGAGTCACAGGACATCCTGTCTGTTTGCGCCTTCCCCATCGGGGATCGGGATGGCGTGTTCGGCTTCGTCGGCTTCGACGCCGTGCGCGACCGACGCGACTGGGCGGACGACGTCATCCAGTTCGGCGCCACGATCGGCGATCTGATCGGCATCGCACTTGGCTACAGCCGGATGCACCGGAGCTTGTGGGAGAGCGAGAACCGCTACCGGGCGCTATTCGAATCCCTGGCCGATGCCGTCATCGTCGTCGATGCCGGAAATGGCCTGATCGTGGATGCGAACCGGGAGGCGGAGACCCTGACCGGCCGATCTGTCGCTGAACTGCGCTCGCTGCTGGTCAGCGCGCTGCATCCGCCTGAGTCGTGCGGCGCGGTGCAGCGGCACCTGGAGGTCTCCGGCAAGGTCGCTGGCGTGGTCATGACCGAGCTTGTCCTATCGAGCCTCGACGGTCGCCTGATTCCGGTCGAGGTGCGCAGTGCGGGCCATTATTCTGCCGGCGAGCAATCACTGGTGGTGAGCGTCTATCGCGACATCTCCGAGCGCAAAGACGCCGAGGCGCGCATTCGGCACATGGCTCAACACGATGCCCTGACGGGCCTGCCCAACCGGGCGCTGTTCGACCACCTGTTTGAGGCCACGCTGGAGGCGGCCCGGCGCGACCAGTCCCGCTTTGCCCTGCTGTTTGCGGATCTCGACAATCTGAAGCCGGTCAACGATGGCCTCGGACATGCGGTGGGCGACCTCCTGCTCAAGCAAGTGGCCGACCGTATCCGCAGGGCCATCGGTGACACGGATACCGCCGCCAGGATCGGCGGCGACGAGTTTCTCATCTTGGTGCGCGACGTCCGCCGGCCTGAGGACGCCGCGACCGTAGCGGAGCAGGTCCTGCGCGCGGTCAGCGAGCCGTGTTCGCTCGAAGGCCGGGCAATCCTCGCGTCGATCAGCATCGGGATCGCCCTCTACCCGGTGCATGGCACCGATGCTTTCGCGCTGACGCGGCATGCCGATCAGGCCATGTATCGCGCCAAGGTGGGGGGTAAGAACGGCTTTGCCTTCGCCGAGACCTGAGCTGGAGCGAAGCATCCGATCGTTGGTATTGACGGCGAGCCCGAAGCACCTGAGTGCGCCCGCGCGATGATTCTCAGCGATGGTCTGTTGCCTCGGTCGGACACGGCGGCAATGGTGTTGTCACTCACATTATCGCACTGAAATTTTTCAGAATAATCCGCGCCGACCCTACCGGATTCGTCCCCCGGTGTTGCAGGTGCCTGTGGGCCAGGCGGTCTTGGGTCGCTTTGGGCGTCCCCAACGGCACCAACCGGCCAGGTCCGGTTGCTCGCTGTTAGGCTGTGGCTGACCGGTTTACCCGCAGTGCGGTCGCTGGCCGTGGAGGAGGAAATCCGACCG
>NZ_JAJDNA010000127.1 GCF_022340925.1 Thiocapsa sp. | reverse complement strand
ATCGATCATGCCTCCTTGAAATCGGGCCAATCGGTCGATTCTTCAGCGTCTCCCCAAGCGATCCCGGCTCGTCCCTGCCTCCCGCGGCGGACGAGGGGCTCACCCCTGAGAACCGCCCCCGAGGTCATCGTGACATTCTGGCGGGCCGACACGAAGCTCAAGGTCATTCCGGTACCCTGAAGACAGGGTGCCAGGTTGAATCTCCAGTCGATGCGCGGAAAGAATCACCGCCCCCGTCAGTCACCTGCGACCCCAAACCGCGAACCGGTCTCCGCGCCAGACATCTGAGAAGATCGCCGCCACCGCGGACGCTGGCCCCTCCGCCCGAGGCGCTTACCGCTTCAACAGGTCGGCAATGTGGGCCTGGATGGCGTCGGGGTCCTCGCGCGTCAGATCCTTGACCACGTCCCCTTTGACGGTTCCGGCCAGTGGGCCGCCGATGTGCTCCCGCAGCAGACCAAGAAAATGGGGTGACGCAATCAGATAGAGGGCGTCGAAGCGCCCCTCGTTCAGACCGGCCTCGAGGGTCTCAACGACATCCTTGGCGAAACGAATCGCGGCCTGCTCCTTCGGATCCACCGGCGTCTCCACGGCATGCCGGTGGCCGCCGTGGATATCGAAGGCCCGCCCGGGTTTGTCCGATTTCAGCTCCTGGGCATGGAGCCGATCATCCGGGTTGACCAAGTCGGACACTTCACGCAGGGGCGTCTGCACCCCGGCGCCTTCAAAGATTCGCGCACGCGCGGCACTCGCTACGATCACCCAGGTCTTCATTGTCTGCCTCCCACGGATGGTGCCATCGGGTCCCCGTCCGGACTTCTATTAGCTGTCGACTCAATACAAGTATACCCATCACCCCTGGGTTTTCCGGACAGCCGGTGCATCCGCTGACGAGATGCCGATTGTCGGCCATCTCGGCCAACAATCGGCAGGGGATAGCAAAGCGCAGACGCGCTGTTCCTTGGCACTCAGCCGCCCAGGCGACTGAACATGGCGGCGCCTCCAAATGCCGCTCGAAGCACCGCATTGTCCATCGCTTCCCAAGGGGGTGGAAAGCCGCGACGGCGCGGCGTTGCACGCCGGTCGGCTCAGCGGCGCGGCCCGGCACAGGCAATCGCGTTGGGGTCGCGGCCGATTCCGCCTTGGCGCCAGGGGGTCGGGACGAGTGCGTCATAGTCAGGCTCGAACCCGACGGCAACCAAGGGGTCGCGGAGCGGGGACTCGAGCGCGGGTCGTCCATCGATCTGACGGATCGCGAGACGCCTGCGGCCGAGGTGAGGGATGCGATGCAAGGCCGCGAGGGCGATGCCCAGCTCGCCGCCCTCCTCACTCATGGAGGAGGGGAAGCTCGTCAGCTGGCGTCCGCCGGTGCCGACATAGAGCACCGGTTTGCCGGCGACCAGGATCAGACAGGCGCCTTGGATGCGTTTGGGAAGCGGACCGCCGGCCGGGTCGGGCCAGGACAGGAGGGCACCGTAGGGATTGGCAGGGTCGGTCGCGGCGAGGATGCGGAGCCTGTCCTCACCGAAGCCGCCGATCGGAACCTCGTCGATCCGTGCACTGCGCAGACGCTCGATCGCGCCGCTCAGGGCGAACTGGGCGCCCGACAGACCCTCCACGAAATAACCGCGACGCACCTGCCCGGCTTCCTCCATCTGTTTCAGCACCCCATAGAGCGGTCCGAATCCGCCCGGAATAGCTTCAGCCTGCACCGCTTCGCGGCTGATGACGCCATAACGTTCCAAGAGGATCCGGGCGCGTGCCAGCAGGCGTTCGGTCTCGGCAGCCTCGGTCTGCAGGTCCGCGACCAGGGACCAACGCCCCCCGGCCAGCGCCGGGCCCCGGGCGCGCCTCGGCCGCACACCCCCGCCGGCGAGCGACCGCAACGGCGCAAAGGTATCGTTGGTGATCTGCCCCGCCCAGACCAAATCCCAGAGTCCTGTCTCAAAGCCGTCCTTGCCGAGCTTGAGCCCAGCACGCCCGACCGCCTGCATCAGCTCCATCAGAAAGGAGGCGCCGTGTGCGCGCAGGTGATCGACGAGGATGCCCCCGACGTCGGGGCCGTCCGGGCCAGGGGATCGAACGGTGGCTGGGGCTTCGGTGGACACGCGGCGCGGATCGGCCCTGCCCGTTTGGTCTGCGGGGGAGCTGTCGGCTGGCGGCTGACGCGGATCCGTCCCGGCGCCGGCAACCTGGAGCTCGGGGCTGCCGCGCCGGTAGAGGGCGATCCGCCCGTCCTTTGGACCCGCCGCACCACGCCCGACCCAGACGATCTGACCCGTTGCCGCGAGCATGTCGAGGTCCTCGGAACGGTACCCTGGAACCCGCGCGGGCAAAAACACACGGTCGAGCTGGGACCAGGTGACGGTCAGGCCCTCCAGTTGGAGCACCGCCTCCATGAGGCGGTCCGGCCCACTCAGCTCCTCGCCGATCCCATGCCAGGCCGGCAGGAATCGCCCCAGCGTTGCGGCATCGACCGGGGCGACCGCATCGCGGGCCCTGGCCAGGGTGCGGCGGCGCAGACGCCGCAGGACCTCGGGGTCGCACCATTCGGGCTCGCACCCGAGCGGTCGGATCTCGCCCCGGACCAGCTCGCCGCGGGTCTCCAGAAGGCGCAGAAGGGGCTCGAGCTGCGTGGGTCGCAGCGCGTAACGCTGCGCGGGCTCCCGGGTCGGGAAGGGGCCGTGGGTCCGGGCATAGCGCCGCAGGAGAAGCTCTACCGGTGCATCTGTCACCATGAGGAAGGTATCGGGCAGGCCGGGCGGCGGGACCAGCCCGAGCGCGTCGCGATAGATCCCGGCATCCTCCGCCGCGATCCAGCGCGGGCCCTCGGCGAACCGCAGGGAGACGGCGCGGCGCTGCTCGGCGAGCCTTGTCAACCAGGCCTTGGGGTCAACCTCGGCCCGGTCGGCCAGCTCGGTCTCAGTGAGATCACCCAGGCGTCGCAGCAGGTCATGCAGCTCATCCAGGTCGCGCGCCTTGCGATCCTCGGCCGTATGCTGGAGCTCGCTCTCCAGCTCGCCGAGCACGCCGGGGTCGATCAGCTCGCGCAGCTCCGCCTGGCCGAGGAGCTCGGAGAGCAGCGCGCGGTCCAGCGTGAGGGCCTGGGCGCGGCGTTCGGCGATCGGCGCATCCTGCTCGTAGATGTAGGCGGCCACATAGGCGAAGACCAGCGAGCGGGCGAACGGCGAGGCGCTCTGGGTCTCGACCTCGTGGAGCCGGATCGAGCGGTCCCGGATGCCGGCCAGGACGTCCTTGAGTCCGGACAGATCGAAGACGTCGCCGAGCGCCTGCCTGTAGGTCTCGAGCACGATCGGAAAGGACGGATAACGGCGCACCACCGCCAGCAGACCCTGGGCCTTAAGCCGCTGCGCCCAGAGCGGGCGACGGCCCCGCGCGGAGCGGCGCGGCAGCAGGAGAGCACGCGCGGCGTTCTCGCGGAACAAGGAGGCGAAGAGCGCCGTGTCGGCCAGCTGCTCGGTGACCCGCTCATCGAGGTCCTCCGGTGCGGGCAGGAGGTCGTTGACGTCCGGGAGGATCTCCCCGTCGGCGAAGCGCAGGACGATCCCGTCGTCGGTGTACATGACCTGGATCTCGAAGCCCTCGCGGCGTTCCAGATGCCATTGCAGGGCCATCGCCCAGGGCGCGTGGATGCGCGCGCCGAACGGGGTCAGGATGCAGATCCGCCAGTCGCCCAGGTCGTCGCGAAAGCGCTCGACGACGATGATCCGGTCGCTGGGGACCTGTCCGGTCGCCGCGCGCTGATCCTGTATGTAGGAGGCCAGGTTGGCGGCCGCGAGGGGATCGAGCGGGGTCTGCTCAAGGATCCAGTCGGTGGCCCGATCCGCCTGGAACGCGCCGACCTGCCTGCAGAAGGCCCCGATCGCCCGGCCCAGCTCCACGGGCCGGCCCGGGCCTTCGCCCCTCCAGAAAGGCAGCTTGCCAGGCTCGCCGGGGGCCGGCGACACCAGGACCCGGTCGCGGGTGATCGCATCGACGCGCCAGGTCGAGGCCCCGAGCAGGACGCACTCGCCGGCCCTGGTCTCGAAGACCATCTCCTCGTCCAGCTCGCCGATACGCGGCCCCTCCTCGCCCAGGTGCACCGCATAGTTGCCGCGATCCGGGATGGTCCCGCCGTTCAGCCGGGTGACCATGGCGGCGCCCTTGCGCGCGCGCAGGATGTCGGCGGCGCGGTCCCAGACAAGGAGTGGTTTCAGGTCGGCAAAATCGCTCGACGGGTAGCCTCCCGACAGCATGTCCAGCACCGCCTCCAGGGCCGCCCGCGAGAGCTCGCGGTAGGGACCGGCCCGGCTCACCAGGCGGTGCAGATGGGCGACCGATCGCTCGCTCTCGACACAATGGGCCGCGATCTGCTGGGCCAGGATATCCAACGCGTTGCGCGGCATCCGGAAGGGCTCCAGCTCGCCGGCCAGCATGCGCATGCCGATCACCGCGCACTCCAGCAGATCGCCACGAAACTTGGGGAAGATGCGCCCGGTGCTCACCTGCCCGACACCATGCCCAGAGCGTCCGACCCGCTGCAGCCCGCGTGCCACGGAGCCGGGCGACTCGACCAGGAGCACCTGGTCCACTCCGCCCATGTCGATGCCCATCTCGAGCGAGCTGGTGGCGACGATGGCCTTGAGGTCGCCGCGCTTGAGCCCCTCCTCGATCCGGGTCCGCTGCTCGTGGCTCACGCTGCCGTGATGGGCACGCGCCAGGACGGGTCGCTCGTCCTGCGGCTGGGCGTCCGGGTCCGGGTCCGCCTCGTCAAGCGCGTTGAGCCGCTGACACAGTCGCTCGCATAGCCCGCGGCTGTTGACGAAGACGATGGTCGAGCGATGCGCGCGGATCTCCTCGAGCAGGGCCGGATGGATCGCCGACCACATCCCTTTCTCGGCCGGCGGTCGGGCCACGGCGCGGCTGTAAAGCTCGCTCAGGATGGAGCCCCCGTCCGGCTCCGGCACCAAGGTCTGCGGCGGGTGCTCCATGTCGGGCACCGGCACCTGGATCCGCAGATCCAGCCTAGGCGGTGCGGCCGCGTCCACGATCTCGACAGGCCGGTCGCCCCCGAGATAGAGCGCTGCCTCCGCCAGGGGACGCACGGTCGCCGAGAGCCCGACCCGTTGTGGATCGCTCGCGCAGCGCTCGGCCAGGCGCTCCAGCGACAGGGCCAGATGCGCGCCCCGCTTGGTCGGCGCGAGTGCGTGGACCTCGTCGACGATCAGGGTGTGGACGCCGGCCAGATGCGCCGCCGCCCTCGAGCCCAGCAGCAGGTAGAGCGACTCGGGCGTGGTCACCAGGATCTCCGGCGGCTCCTCGAGCTGCTGCCGACGCGCCTTCTGCGACGTATCTCCAGTGCGGACACCCACCCGCGGGAGGCCCACCGGCGTGCCCATCGCCTCGGCCGCACGCGCAATCCCGGCGAGTGGCGCACGCAGGTTACGCTCGATGTCGTAAACCAACGCCTTGAGTGGCGAGACATACAGCACGCGGACACCCGACGATGCGGGTCGCGCGCGCTCGCTGCCCCCTGAAGGCGCCGCGTCGTCGCCGTCGGCCTCCCTCTCGTGCATCAGACGATCGATCGCCCACAGGAAGGCCGCCAGTGTCTTGCCGCTTCCGGTCGGCGCAGTGATCAAAGCATGGCGGCCCGCCGCGATCGCCGCCCAGCCGCGGGTCTGGACCTCGGTCGGTGCGTCGAAGCTCTGGCTGAACCAGCGGCGCGCGGCGGGGCTGAAGCTCTCCATTCGGAGCAGATGGGGTGGATCGATCGGATCTTCGACTGCGGCCGGACGGCATGGCAGCTGCGGTACATGAACCGCCTGGGTCCGGCTGGGGGGTTGCGACCCACAACGGGCGACTGTTAGGGTAAGGGCCCTATGCCGGCCGCGGCGGGACGATCCCGCGGCGGCCGGCACGAGACGTCGTCCCAATGCCCGCCGGATTCACAGGCTCGCCCTGCCGGTCGATCGGGACACGCGGCGTCACCCGCCGCAAATCAAGCTGCGAGCCCCCTGGGCCGTCGCACATCCAGTCGTCTTCAGGACCGCCAGGGCCATGCCCTCAGAACAATCCGTCAAGATCGCCGTGCGCGGTCTAACCAAGGTCTTCGGTGAAGAGCCGAAGGAGGCCCTGGCGTTGTTGCGCCGAGGGGAGACCAAACAGGCCATCTTCGAGAAGACGGGTCTGGCGGTCGGCGTGGCCGACGCCAGCTTCGACGTCCTCGAGGGCGAGACCCTGGTGGTCATGGGCCTCTCGGGCAGCGGCAAGTCCAGCCTCATCCGCTGTCTCAACCGGCTCAGCGAGCCGACCGCCGGGCAGATCCTGCTCGATGGTCAGGACATCGTGCCGCTCGGCCACCGGGAGCTCCTGGATCTGCGCCGCGCCAAGTACGGCATGGTCTTCCAGCACTTCGCCCTGTTTCCCCACCGCACCGTCCGCGAGAACGTCGAGCTCGGACTGGAGATCCAGGGCATCGCCGCCGACGAGCGGGCCGAGAGGGCACTGGGCGCGTTAAAACAGGTCGGTCTGGAGGGCTGGGATGCAGCCTCGCCGGAGCAGCTCTCGGGGGGGATGCAGCAACGCGTCGGGTTGGCCCGTGCACTGGCGGTCGAGCCGGACGTGCTGCTCATGGACGAGGCGTTCTCGGCACTCGATCCCCTGATCCGCCGAGACATGCAGCAGGAGCTTGTGGCCCT
>NZ_JAJDNA010000099.1 GCF_022340925.1 Thiocapsa sp. | reverse complement strand
GGCCCTTCCGGGTATTGACGAACACGACGAACAGCAGCGCGAGTGCGGCGAGCAGGACGATGGAGGCCCAGATCAACGGCAAGGCGATGTGCATCTCGACGTAACCGGGTCCATAGAACAGCGGCAGGTGATTGTCCGAAGAGAGCAGGCGATTGCGCTCCAGCACGAAATAGCCCGCGGCGATCAGGAACAGCAGCAGCATGACGCTGTTCAGATGGATCTTGGCGCCTCGGCGCAGCTGGCGCTCGCGCTCCGGGACGATACGCCGCTCCAGCTCGTAGAGCAGAATCAAGCCGAGCAGCACGATCCCGAAGGCCAGCAGGACCTCGCGCAGAACCAGCGTGTAGACCGGCAGCGAGAAGAGGTACCAGCTGATGTCGTTTCCGAAGACCGGATCGCTGACGCCGGAGCTCGGTGCCGCGAAGTACAGCAGCGCGGTCTCCCAATGAGCGTACAGCGGCAGGGCGATGAGGACGGCCAGCGCCAGTGACAGTGGCAGATAGAGGACCAGGGACCGACTTTGGAAATGCCGTAGGCTCCGGCTCCAAAGCAGCCGATCGTGCGGATCCGCAGGGATCGAAGGAGGGGGGCCGACGCCGAGATGCTTCGCTCCGATCCAGAAATTGAAGAAGAAGATGCCGAAGAAGAACAGCGTGACGAGGACGAGCACCAGATATTGATAGCCCTGGCGTAGCCAGAAGTAGCCCTGGTAGCCCAAGGCGTCGAACCACCAGAGGTCGACGAGGAAGTCATTGAAGAGATAGGCGAGACCGATCAGTGTCGCGATGGCGAGCACCAGAATCAGGATGATCAGGAAGACGCGGCCGACGATCTGCATGGTCCCCTCCTCAGGGCGGTAGTGTTGCGCCTCGGTTGTGCAACCGGGATTGCGATTGCCGCTTGGGTAGACTTTCTATTTTTGGGGTCACGGGCCCAGTCAGGGGCTCGGGCTCCACTAATTGCTCCAATTTCTGTGCCATTGACCCTGAACGGTGTGATCGGCCGTGGTTTCGGCGAAACCCGTCAGAAGGGAGCGGGCGAGGGCATTTGCTGCCGCTGGGTGGGGGGCGAATCGGTATCGGCAGAGGGATCTGGGGCTCGTGCTCGGTTGCCGTTTCGTTGATCTGCAATGAGCCGTCAGCGATCGGCGATCGGCGATCGACGCGAGGGGTTGCTCGTCAACGCGAAGACCCAGCGGATCTGAATCGCCGCACCCGCCGCCGTCGCCGGGGAGGCCCAAATCCACCAGTCCGGTGGATATCCCCCGCCCCCGGTGAAGAGCGGCCTGCCGGCATCGCCGCCGTGCCCCGTCCGACGGCCGACCGGCCCGATGACCGGCAATTCGGGTGCGTCGTGCCTGGTCAGGCTCATCCGCAAGCCGCGGGGTCCCCACCCTGCCGGCGAGCACGGCGGCGCCGAGAGGCGAGGAGCGACCAATGATCGAGATGATTCCCACTGGACCCAGCGAGCAGGTGCTGGGCCTGCGCATCCGGGGCCCAATCGAAAGGACCGAGGTCGAACGTGAGGCCATCGTCGCCGATCCGGGCTGGATGGCCTCGCTGGCGAAGATCGGCGACCCCTTGCCCGCCATCGAGGTGCGGCATTTCTCCCGGGACCAGCGAGACGAGGCCCTGAAGTGGATCAACGCCTGATCCTATCGACCTGACGAACCCCCAGGGTCGTAGGCCCAATTCCGACACCGGCGCCACGATGATGAGGCCACGCCCACACACCCTCTGGCGTTGATGCGGCAAACGGGCTGGGTCACATTGGACCGGGTGCGGGTCATTTGACCCTCCAACGCTGCGATCGCCGCTTGGCGCCGGTGAGCCATAGGCGAAAATGGGCCCTGCAGCGGTACAGGAACCTGGCTCGCGCCGAGCTCGGAGTCTCTTGCGGCGGCTTGACCAAGGTGGTATGGCTGAAAAGCTAATCTGGCCGGCGAGAGCTGCCGCGACCGGCTTGCCCCGCAAAGGTTCGGGCCGTTGCCGGCTCGGCTGACCATCCTGCAATCAAATGCGATGCGGAGGGACAGCAGAAATGGGAGTGAAGGAGAGGAATCACGAGGACGACGCATCCCCCGTCGTCGCCATCGGTGCCTCCGCCGGGGGTCTCGAGGCGCTGACCACCTTCTTCTCGACGCTACCGGACGCGCCCGGGGCGGCCTTCGTCGTCGTCATGCATCTGGCCCCCGAGCATCACAGCGAGCTGGCTTCGATCCTCGGCCGGCAGACTCGGATGCCCGTCGCCGAGGTGAGCGGGCGCGTTGCCTTGGAGCGGGATCATGTCTACGTGATCCCACCGGACCGACGCCTCGAGCTGACCGACGCCCAGATCAGCGCAGAGCCCTTTGAGCATGCGGCGGAGCGTCGGGCCTCGGTGGACCTGCTGTTCCGTTCCCTGGCCGAGCATCGCGGCAACGGCTTCGCCGTCATCCTGTCCGGGGGCGGCTCCGATGGCGCACTCGGCATCAAGGCGGTCAAGGACGAGGGGGGCGTGATCCTGGTGCAGGACCCGACCGAGGCCGGCTTCGACGGCATGCCGCGGGCGGCCATCGCGACCGGCATCGCCGACCTGGTGCTGCCGGTGCGGGAGCTCGCGGCCCGGCTCTGCGACCTGCTCCGGGGCGGGGACATCATCCGGAGACGCGTGGCCGTGCCCGAGGCGCTGGAGGCCGACGAGCAGGCCGTGCTCGGGCGCATCATCGTCTATCTGAACGCCCGGACCGGGCACGACTTCTCGCATTACAAGCGCAGCACGGTGCTGCGCCGCGTTGTCCGCCGCATGCAGGTCCACGGCCTGGAGACGCTCGACCGGTATTACGCGTTCCTGAAGGACCAGGCCGACGAGGCACCGAGCCTGTTTCGGGACATGCTGATCTCGGTCACCACCTTCTTCCGCGATGGGGCATCCTGGGACGCCCTGCGCCGGCAGGTGATCGCGAAGCTCTTCGACGACGAATCGCCGGGCGACCTCCTGCGGGTGTGGGTGCCGGGCTGCGCCACTGGTGAAGAGGCCTATACACTGGCGATGCTGCTGCTGGAGGAGGAGGCGCGTCGGACGAGGTCTCGGGAGGTGCAGCTCTTCGCCAGCGATCTCGATGAGCGCGCGCTCTCCATCGCCCGCGAGGGCCGCTATACGCTTTCCATCGAGGCCGATGTCAGCGCCGAGCGTCTGAGCCGGTTCTTCGCGCGCGAAGACGACCACTACCGTGTCGGCCGGGAGCTGCGCGACGCGGTGCTGTTTGCCCGCCACGACCTGCTGCGCGATCCGCCCTTCGCGCGGCAGGACCTGATCTCATGTCGCAACCTGCTGATCTATCTGGACCGCGAGATGCAGGAGAAGGTCTTCGGCATCTTCCGATATGCCCTGAGCCCGGGGGGTTACCTGTTCCTCGGCATCTCGGAGCATGCCGAGGGCGATTACTTTCGCGTGCTCGACAAGTCGCATCACATCTATCAGGCGCGCGAGATGGCCGGGCATCCGTTCCCGCTGCTGCCGGACATACTGTCGGGCATGCCGCTGAGGGACCACCTTCCGGTCGAGCAGCTGCGCGCCGAGCGCAAGCCGCCGGCCCTCCCGGTCTTGCACCAGATCCTGCTCGAGGAGCTGGCGCCGCCCAGCGTCCTGGTGGACGATCAGCGCAGGGTCATCCATCTTTCGGAGCGGGCGGGACGCTATCTGCAGCCGCCGCCGGGGCCGCTGGTCCAGGACGTCACCCTGCTCGTGCGCCGGGAGCTCCAGGCCGAGCTGAGCGCGGCGCTCTACGCCGCGTTCGAGAAAGGCGAGCCCACCCTGTCGGGGTTCGTGCCAGTGCAGTTCAACGGCACCCCGCGCCTGGTGTCGGTTCTGGTGCAGCCGCGCGCGCCCAGCGACGGTCAGGAGCACCTCGTCCTGGTGCTGTTCCTCGAGGCCGGCGAGGCCGGCAGCCCCGATGCACTCGGCGAGGAGGCCGACGAGGCCTCCGTCGCGCTGGTGCGGCGGCTCAAGGAAGAGCTGGCCGCCATGCGCACGCGCCTGCGGACCACCCGTGAGGAGTTCGAGGCCACCAACGAGGAGCTGCGCGCGGCCAACGAGGAGCTCCAGTCCCTGAACGAGGAATACCGCTCCACGGCGGAGGAGCTGGAGACCAGCAAGGAAGAGCTGCAGAGCATCAACGAGGAGCTACAGACGGTCAACAGTGAGCTCAAAAACAAGCTGGAGGAGGTCTCGCAGGCCCGCAGCGATCTCGAAAACCTGATGGTGGCCACCGAGATCCCGACCCTGTTCCTCGATCGCGGGATGTGCATCAAGCGCTTCACGCCCCAGTTGGCAGATCTGTTCAGCATCAAGGCCGGCGATCTGGAGCGTCCGGTCGGGGACCTGAGCCGATCGATCCACTATGGGGAGCTGGAGTCCGACGCCGCCCGGGTGCTGCAAGAGCTGGCGCCGCTGGAAAGGCAGGTGAGCACCGACGAGGGGCGCTGGTACCTGGTGCGTCTGCGCCCGTACCGCACCCCCGACCACCGCATCGACGGCGTCGTCATCACCTTCGTGGACTTCACCGCGCAGAAGCGGGCCGAGCAGCAGCTGCGCGTGGCGCAGCACTATGCCGAGAGCATCGTCGACACGGTTCGCCAGCCGCTGGTCATCCTCACCGCCGACCTGCGGGTGGAGACCGCCAACCGCGCCTTTTACGAAACCTTCCGGGTCGACGAGCGGGACACCGCGGGACGGCTGGTCTACGAGCTCGGCAACGACCAATGGGACATCCCCGAGCTGCGCCAGCTGCTGGAGGATGTGCTGCCTCAGGACGAGGCCTTCGAGGACTTTCGGGTCAGCCACGACTTCGAGCAGATCGGACCGCGCACGATGCGGCTCAACGCGCGGCGGGTCGATTCACTGCAGCGGGTGCTGCTGGCGATCGAGGACACCACCGAGCGTGAGCGCGCGATCGCGGCGCTGCGCGAGAGCGAGGAGCGCTTCCGCGTGCTGGTGGAGGCATTCGCCCAGGCGGTCTGGGAGAGCGATGCCGACGGTGCGATCGTCGCCGACTCCCCATCCTGGCGCGCGTACACGGGGCAGACCCTGGAGCAGTTGCTCGGCGACGGCTGGCTCGATTCGGTCCACCCCGACGACCGCGCCTTCGCCGAGCGCGAATGGCGCGAAGGGGTGACCGCCGGGCGCGTCGTCAACGCCGAGTTTCGGCTGCGTGGGCCCGATGGCGGCTGGCGCTGGACCAACGTCCACGCCGCGCCGATCCGTGATGAGCACGGCGCCATCGTCAAATGGGTCGGGATGAACCTGGACGTCACCGAGCGTCGCGAGGCCGAGGAGGCCCTGCGCGATGCCGACCGTCAGAAGAACCGGTTTCTGTCGCTGCTTGGCCATGAGCTGCGCAACCCGCTGGCCGCCATCAGCAATACCATCGCGACGCTGCAGATGGGCTCTACGTCCGAGGACACTGTCCGCCAATCGGTCTCGGTCATCGAGCGCCAGCTAAGGCATCTGGTGCGGCTGGTCGACGACCTGCTGAATCTGAGCCGCATCAGCCGCGGTCAGGTGGAGCTGCGCTCGATGCCGATGGACCTGGCCGAGAGCATCCGCGACGCGGTGGCGCAGGCGCGCTCGGCCATCGATGCGGGTGTCGGGCACTTCGATCTCGACCTGCCGCAGGCGCCGCTGCCGGTGGAGGGTGACCGCGAGCGCCTAACCCAGATCTTGACCAACCTGCTGGTGAACGCCGCCCGCTACGCCGGCAAGGATGGCACCGTCGCCCTGTCCGCGGAGCTCGCCGGGGACCGGATTCTGGTCCGGGTCCGGGACACCGGCATCGGCATTGCGACGGCAGACCTGCCGCGGCTGTTCGAGCCATTCACCCGCCTCGCCACGGCCCGGGATCGCGATGAAGGCGGCCTTGGCCTCGGTCTGGCGCTGGCGCGGCAGCTGGCGGAGCTGCACGGAGGCACACTGGAGGTGCACAGTGACGGACCGGGCCAGGGCAGCGAGTTCACGCTGGGCCTGCCCCTGCTGTCCGGCGGCAGCGCAGGGTCCGTCGAGGCGGCGCCGAAGCATGCTGCTTCCTCGGAGTTGCCCCGGCGGCGCATCCTGGTGGCCGAGGACGATCCTGCCGTCGGCGAGGCGATGGTCATGCTGCTGGAGCGGATGGGGCAGGACGTGCGGCTCCTCACCCGGGGAGCCGAGGTGCCGGCGGCCGTCGAGTCGTTTCGACCGAAGCTGGTGCTTCTCGACATCGGGCTTCCCGATGTGGGCGGAGACGAGGTCGCGCGTCGGCTGCGGGAGCGCCACGGGCAGGCGTTCCGGATCGTTGCCCTGACCGGCTACGCGCAGGAGACCGCCGAGCCGTCCCAGCTCACGGGCTTCGACCGCTATCTGTTGAAGCCGGCGACGGTGGAACAGATCGAGACGCTCCTGCGCGGGGACTGAGCAGGTCGATGCCGGCGCCGGCGGGCCTCAGTCGGCGCCTTCGAGGATCCGGTCCAGCCGTTCGGACAGCCCCTCCGGCTCCAGGCCGAGGTGCTGCTCGTCGTCGATCGCCAGCACCGGCGCATGGTCGCAGGCGCCGAGACACTGCGCCGTCAACAGTGTGTAGCGGCCGTCCGCCGTGGTGCCGCCGAGATCGATGCCGAGCCGCCCCCGGAGCGCGGCGCACAAGGCGTCGCTGCCCATGATCCAGCAGCTCACCGAGTCGCAGACGCGGATCAGATGGCGCCCGACCGGCCGTCGGTGCAGGCGGTTGTAGAAGGTGGCCAGGGAATCGAGCTCGTGCACGCTCGACCCCAGGAACGGGGCCAGGTCGGCCAGCGCCTCGTCTGACAGCCAGCCGCGGCTCTCCTGGAGCCGCATCAGACAGTCGATGCTCGCCGCCCGGCGGTTGGGATAGCGGGCCAGCTCCCGGGTCAGGGTCTCCTGCTCCTCCTCGCTCAGCATTGCTCGCTCCCCTTATTCGCGCTCATTTGCGTTCATTCGGGGACCTCTTCTCCTGAAAGGTCGGCCGCCGTCACCGATCGACGTCCGCCATCACGAAGTCGATGCTGCCGAGGATCGCGATCAAGTCCGCGACCGTGTGCCCGCGTGCAATGGCCGGGATCATCTGCAGGTGCGGAAACGATGGCGTGCGGATGCGCGTGCGATAGGACATGTTGCCTCCGTCGGAGGTCAGGTAATAGCTGTTGATCCCCTTGGTCGCCTCCACCGCGACACAGGCCTCGCCGGCCGGGATCACGGGGCCCCAGCCGATCTGGACGAAGTGATGGATCAGGGTCTCGATGTCGTGCATGGTGCCGGCCTGCATCTGGTCCTTCAGGGGCGGCGTGGTCAGCGGGTGACGGGCCTTGTGCTCGCCCGTCGGCATCTGCTCCAGGCACTGGCGGACGATCCGCAGGCTCTGGCGCATCTCCTCGATGCGCACCGCGGTGCGGTCGAAGCAGTCGCCGCGGACACCTACCGGGATCTCGAACTCGAAGCGGTCGTAGCCGCTGTAGGGGCGGACCTTGCGCAGGTCCCAGCCGAGGCCGGTGGCCCGCAGTCCTGGACCGGTGACGCCCCAGTCCAGGGCCGCGGCCGTGTCGTAGGCGCCGATGCCGCGGGTGCGGGCACGAAAGATCCGATTGCGCAGCACCATGCGCTCGTACTCGTCGAGCCGGGCGCCCTGGTGATCCACGAGCTCGCGCACGAGGCGGTCCCAGCCCGTCGGCAGGTCCTGCGCCAGGCCGCCGATGCGAAACCAGGCCGGGTGCATGCGCGCGCCGGTGATGGCCTCGACGATGTCGTAGACCCGCTGGCGGTCGCTGAAGGCATAGAACACCGGGGACAACTGCCCCAGGTCCTGGGCCATGGTGCCCAGGAACAGCAGGTGGCTCGTGATCCGGAAGAGTTCGCAGAGCATCACGCGGACGACCTCGACCCGCTCCGGCACCCGGATGCCCCCCAGCTGCTCGAGCGCGAGCACATAGGGCAGGTTGTTCATGACCCCACCCAGATAGTCGATGCGGTCGGTGTAGGGGATGTAGCCGTGCCAGGTCTGGCGCTCGCCCATCTTCTCGGCGCCCCGGTGGTGGAAGCCGATCTCCGGCACGCAGTCGACGATCTCCTCGCCGTCGAGCTGGAGCACGATCCGGAAGACGCCGTGCACGCTCGGGTGGTTCGGACCCAGGTTCAGGAACATGAAGTCGGTGCCCGCGTGGGCGCGGCGCATGCCCCAGTCTTCGGGGCGGAAGCGCAGGGCCTCCTGCTCCCGCTCCTCACGCTCCTCGGTCAGCACGTAAGGCCCGAGCTCGGTGGCGCGGGCCGGATGGTCCTTGCGCAGGGGGTGGCCCTCCCAGGTGGGCGGCATCAGGATGCGCTTCAGGTGGGGGTGCCCGTCGAACCGGATGCCGAACATGTCCCAGACCTCCCGCTCGTACCAATCCGCGCTCGGATAGATCGGGCGGATGCTCGGTAGGGCAGGGTCGGCGTCGTCCAGGGGCACCTTGAGCCGCAGGTCCCGATCGCGGTGTGGGGAGAGCAGATGGTAGACGGCCGTGAAAGGGGGCGACGGCATCCCGTCGGCCTCCACCGCCTGGGGCCGGCGCCGCGCGCGCTCGTCGACGGCGGTCAGGTCGTAGAGCATCGGATAGGGCCGCTCGAGGCCCCCCTTCAGGTGTCGCAGCAGGTCCGGCAGGGCGGCTCGATCGACCCACAGGGTCGGCATGCCGTCCGCCGTGCGCTGCTGGGCAATGACGCTGTGCTCGCCACAGGCGCGGCGCAGCTCCGCGGCCAGGCCGTCGCCGCCCGTGACCGGCGGGGGGGGTATCCAGGCATCGGGCCGAGCCGCTCCGTCGTCCGGGTCCAGCGGCGCAGGCCGCCGGGGGTCAAACATGCTCCGGCTCCCGCAGCAGGGTCGCTCCCACGCGCTGCTCGCGCTTGCGCTCCCGCTGGCTCGTGAGCCGGGCACGTTCATCGGATGCGAGCTGAGGCCGCACCACACCCTGGTCGCCGATGACCCAGGAGAGCGGGCGCCGCTCCGCACCGATCGCCTGCTGCAGGAGCAGGAGTCCCTCCAGCAGGGCCTCTGGCCGCGGCGGGCACCCCGGGACGTAGACGTCCACGGGCAGGAAGCTGTCCACACCCTGGACGACGCTGTAGATGTCGTACATGCCGCCGGAGTTGGCGCAGGAGCCCATCGAGATGACCCAGCGCGGCTCCATCATCTGTTGGTAGAGGCGCTCGATCACCGGTGCGACCTTCCGGAACACGGTCCCGGAGATGATGATCAGGTCCGCCTCCCGCGGGGTGGCGCGGATCACCTCTGCGCCGAAGCGCGCGAGGTCGTGGGGCGGTGTGAGCGCAGTCGCCATCTCCACGTAGCAGCAGGAAAGGCCGAAGTTGAAGGGCCAGATGGAGTGCTTGCGGCCCCAGGCGACCAGGTCGGCGAGCCGGGCCGTGACGACGTTGCGGCGCACCGCGTGCTCGGCCGAGCCGGAGGCGGCCGGTGATGTGGCCGGCCTTGAACCGGCGCCTTGGTCGACCGCGCGGCCCGGGGAGTCCGGCTCGCTCAGCTGCCAGCGCATGTCAGCGCGCATCCTTGCCGGGGCCGCGATGCCAGTCCAGGGCGCCGACGCGCCACAGGTAGACCAGCGCGGCGGCGAGCACGCCGATGAAGACCAGGATCTCGATGTAGCCGGCCCAACCCGCCTCGCGGGCCGCGACCGCCCAGGCGAAGACGTAGATGGCCTCGAGGTCGAAGATCACGAACATGACCGCGAGCAGGTAGAAGCGCACCGGAATGCGTAGCCTTCCGCTCCCGATATGGACGATCCCGGACTCGAAGGGTTGGCCGGCGGCAGGCTCGCGATGGCGCTGCCCGAGTAGGGAGGACAGCCCGAGCAGACCGCCGACACAGAGAAGGACCAGGGCGCTGTAGGTGGCCAGTGGAAGGAGCGGGTCGCTGGGCATGATGTCGGTCTCGGGGGCGGGTTTGCAGTGCTGCAGGCACCGGCTGTGCCAGAAGCCCGGGAGTCGCGGTCGAGTGGTGTGCCTGGCGGTGGGCCTTCACAGCGAGGACTGCATCCAGTCGGCCGCTGCGGCTCGCGGTCTTGAAACATTGGGCGATGGATCCGGCGTCTTCGGGCGAAAACAACCAGGGAGCGGGTCATATGCCCCGGTGCACGCGTTGCTTTGGATGCCGGCGCCGCACACCGACGGTGGGTGCCCGGCTGTCCAATGCCGTCGAGCGGCATGGTCGGCCTTATGCATTGGATCCGCGCAGACCCCCGAGCCGGTTGGTGACTACCCGTCGATCCCTTGGGCTCGCTGATCACGACGTTCGGGAGCCGAGTGGAGCTACGGCGGGTCCCGGTTGGCGTCCCGTCGACGTGCGTGGATTGCGTGTCCGTGCCCTTAAGAGGAGATGTCGTATGGCGCCGTCAATCGAAGACTATGCCCTGATCGGAAACACGCGGTCCGCCGCCCTGGTGGGCCGCGACGGCTCCCTCGACTGGCTGTGCCTGCCGCGGTTCGATTCGCCGGCCTGCTTCTGCGCCTTGCTCGGGGACCCAGAGAACGGCCGCTGGCTGATCGCCCCCCGGGATGAGGTCCGACGGACGACGCGCCGTTACCGCGACGGGTCCCTGGTGCTGGACACGGAGCTGCAGACCGACACCGGACGGGTGTTGATCACCGACTGCATGCCCCATTGGGAGGGTCGCTCCGACGTCGTGCGGGTCGTCAGGGGGCTCGACGGTCGCGTGGGGATGCGTATGGAGCTGATCATGCGGTTCGACTATGGCGACGTCGTGCCCTGGGTGCATTCCGCCGATGGTGGCATCATCGCAACCGCCGGACCCGATTCACTCGAGCTCCGTACCCAGATTCCACTCGAAGGAAAGGACTTCCGGACGCTGTGCGAGTTCGATGTCGGCGCTGGACAGACCGCCTCCTTCGTGCTGACGCACTTTCCGTCCGAGCGGACCCCGCCGCTTCCGATCGACCCGCTGTCCGCCTGCGACATGACCGAGGGCTGGTGGCGGGACTGGAGCCGGCGCTCGACCTACGAGGGCGACTATGCCGACGCCGTGGAGCGCTCGCTGCTAACCCTGAAGGCCCTGACCTACTCCCCCACTGGCGGAATCATCGCCGCGCCCACCATGGCGCTTCCGGAGAGCTGGTCGGGCGGGCGCAACTTCGACTTCCGTTACTGCTGGTTGCGGGACGCCACCTTCACCCTGTACGCCTTCCTGATCTCCGGCTTTGTGGAGGAGGCCCGCCAGTGGCGGGAGTGGCTGCTGCGGGTGGCCGCCGGGCGGCCCGAGGATCTGCAGATCCTCTACGGGGTCGCCGGCGAGCGAAGGCTCAGCGAGACCCGGCTGGACTGGCTGCCCGGGTACCAGGACATCGGACCGGTGCTCATCGGGAATGCCGCCCATTCCCAGCACCAGCTTGACGTCTACGGCGAGATCTTCGACGCCCTGCACCTGACGCGCCGGGCCGGGGTCGAGCCGGAGGAGCCGGTCTGGGCGCTCCAGCGCGTGCTGCTGGACTTCCTCGAGTCGTCCTGGCCCGAGCCGGACGACGGAATCTGGGAGATTCGGGGTCCGCGCCGGCAGTTCACCCATTCCAAGGTCATGGCGTGGGTCGCATTCGACCGCGCCGTGAAGGCGGTCGAGCGATTTGGCCGCTCGGGGCCGGTGGGGCATTGGGCCGGCATCCGGGACCGGATCCACGAGGAGGTCTGCTTGCGCGGTGTCGATCCCGAGCGCGGCGCCTTTGTCCAGGAGTATGGCGGCAAGGCTCTGGACGCGAGCCTACTGCTGGTACCCCTGGTGGGCTTTCTCCCGCCCGACGACCCGCGGGTCCGGGCCACCCTGGAGGCCGTCGAGCACGAGCTGACCCAGGACGGATTTGTCATGCGCTATGCCAGGGGCTCCGAGGTGGACGGGTTGGGCATCGGGGAGGGGACCTTCCTGCCGTGCTCGTTCTGGCTCGTCGACAACCTGGCGATGGTCGGGCGTGAGCAGGATGCCCGCCGGCTCTTCGAGCGGCTGCTGGACGTGCGCAACGACGTCGGGTTGCTCTCCGAGGAGTACGACCCGCGGCAGGGGCGGCTGATGGGCAACTTCCCACTGGCCTTCACGCACGTGGCCTTGATCAACAGCGCGCGCAATCTGACGCGCCGCGCGGGTGGACCGGGCGAGCACCGCTCGTCGGATGCGGACCACGGCGACGGTCCAAGCTGATGTCACGCCGCGGACCACCTATTCGTCGAGCTTGTCGCTCGGATGCCCGAGCGGCACCAAGTGTAGACAGGGTGGCACCGAGAAGGCGTGCCCAGTCGCAGCCGTGACATCCAGATACGGATCGAGAACATTGGAGGTCCCATGGCCGACAACAGATTCGAAGCCAGCCGCCGAGGCTACGGTAGCTCGAAGGCAGACCCCTGCTTGATGGTGATCTTCGGGGCCTCGGGCGACCTGGCACGGCGCTCGCTGTTACCCTCCCTGTACGAAGAGACGGGCGTGGTCCGCGACATGCTCCAGAATCATCTGCTCAGCCTGCTGTGCATGGTCGCGCTGGAACCGCCCGTCGACTACGACGCCCGCTCTCTGCGGGATGAGACGGTCAAGGTCCTCCGGGCCATCGTCGATCCCGTCGTTTCCCGGCTGGAGCACGCCAATCCCGACGAGCTTCATGGATACGCGGCGGGCTCCTGGGGACCGGCCGCCGCTGCGACGCTGCTGGAGCGGGATGGGCGTCGCTGGTTGCATCCGTCAGGGGGAGGGCCGACGCCAATGGCAGGATGCCTGAGCCTCAACATGTAGCGTCGGGAGGGACAGGAGGACGGCAAGCAGGCGAGCGAGGTAAAGGATCAGGTACAAGGTCCGTCGCATGGGTGGATGCTTGACGCCAACCTCTGTCTGATTTGCTCGAGTCGCCGCGTCTGGTGGCACGGGCTTCTCGCGAGGAGCGTGAATTCCGTCGCTCCGACCGGAGGCAGGTCCATCCCACCTAATCTGGCTCGTCGTCTCGCCGACGGGGACGGTGGCGGTTTCGTATCAGTCCCTTGATGGGCCCGAACGCCAGGAGGGTCGAGAAATTGAGCAGGGCGACCAGCACCGCGATCTCATAGCGGTGAAAGGCGACCGCGGCGCCGATGGCCCCGGTGCCCCAAATGGCGGCGGCGGTGGCGGTGCCGTGTGCGGTGCCGCCTTCCTTCACGATGGCCGCGCCCCCGATGAAGCCAATCCCGGTCATGAGCCCATAGATCACCCTTGCCAGGGCATCCGGGTTGTCACCGACGACGTCCACGCCGACCAGGACATAGGCGCAGCAACCGGTGGCGACCAACGGAAAGGTTCGCAGGCCGGCGCTGCGGCTCTCGCGCTCGCGGTTGAAGGCGACCGGGATGGCCAGCAGATAGGCGACCAAGAGGTCTCGCAGGTAGGAGATCTCGAGGTCCCAGCCGAGCTCGATCTGCATCGTGGTGCGACTCCCCATGGCGCGGCGAACTCCTGAAACCATAGTAAGCCACGGTCCCGGGTGTTCCCCCGCGGCTCCGGCGCCTGCCGATTCCGAACCCCAAAGCGTCTCTGGTTCTCGGGGTCCGTTGTCCGAGCCCGCCTGCGCCCAAGGGCGAGTCCGCAATGGAAGGCACCGCGGACGTCGATGGTCGCCATCTGGATAGGACTGCGACAACCCAGGTCAATCGGATATCCGCCCCTACCGCAACGGCATCAGTGCCCTCGATCTTCTCGCGCGCGCATGCACTCGTGGGCGTCTGTCTCGCCAGTTCGTATCGCAGGGCAATCCCCCCAGACGAGGCGAGTTCTCTGAAACCACCTCGGGGTAGATAAATTCTGTCAGGCGCGTAGTATGACGAAGAGGCTCGGCCGCTCGGATTCGTGGGATCAGGTCCGATCAAGCGTCGCCAGATCACGACAAGCCGAGCCAATCGCGCCAACGGCGCGTTTGAACGGCGGACCCGCAAGTCCGCAACTCAACAGCACACTCTGGTGCAATCTCGGGTGGTCCCGGCTGGGGCCATCTCCGGGAACCGAAGCGCAGACCCGCTCTGCGGTCAACTAGGTCGTCGCGAATCACGCGTGCACGACTCCGCGACGGCCAAATGCCTCGCGTTGGCGCCTTTGCCGAGTCCCTCGCACGGGGGGCGGGCAGATGGCGGCAAATCAATGCCAAATCGGCGACACGACTGAATCGCCGCCAGCACCACCGGCGGCTCCGCTCACAGGGCGGCAAGGCGTACGCTTGCCTCGCTTGCGTCTTTTGCCACCAAACTCACCCCGCTTGCGGGACAGGAGGTGCCATGAAACACGAGCATGCCGCGCAGGACTTTGGTGACGACCCGCTGGCGGTCCGAGACACCAATCACTACCAGGCCGAATACGTCCAATCCTTCGTCGAGAAGTGGGACGAGTTGATCGACTGGGAAGGACGCGCCCGCAGCGAGGGGGACTTTTTCATCCGCCTCTTGCGCGAGCACGGCGCGCACAAGGTCCTGGACGTTGCCACGGGGACCGGTTTCCACTCCGTACAGCTTCTCAAGGCGGGGTTCGAGGTGACGAGCGCGGACGGCAATCCACAGATGCTGGCCCAGGCCTTCGGAAACGCCCGCGACCACGGG
>NZ_JAJDNA010000094.1 GCF_022340925.1 Thiocapsa sp. | reverse complement strand
CGCTTGGGATCCTCGGCCGCCTGCCGAAGGCGGGTCGCGGCGATCGCCGTCAGCTCCCCTTCCGCGAGCCCCGCCGCCGGGGAACGGAGGCTGCCCTGAACGAAGCGCAGCTTGAGATACTCGCGAAAGGTGGCGGCGAATCGGCCGGCGTCTTCGGCGAAGGTCTCGATGAGGGCCTGACGAAAATCGCGGGCGATCTGCTTGTTGTCGGGGTCCCGGCCGCGCTCGGGAGGCTCCGGAAGGTGAGCCACACCCTCCGGGAGGTCCAGCTCGGTGGCGGGGGGCCAGTAGGCAGCGGGACGGGCATCCGCCGCGGCCATGAGGATCTCGGCAAGCGTCGAGAGCCTGGCCGGAACCTCCAGAATACAGAGCGAGCCGTCGCACTTCTCGCGACGCAGCCGGGCCACGTCCGCTGCCTGGTAGATGGCGGGCAGGATGGTGAGGATGAGGTCCGCCGCCACCCTCGCCCCCGCGCGGTCCTTGGCCGCCCGGCGCCGATCCTGGACCTCGACGGCGAGGCTGAAGAGCTTATCCAGTGGCGGCGTCTCGTGGAGCAGGGTACGCACGAGGCCCGGGGTATCGGATGCAACGGACTTGCCGAGCCTGCCGAGTCCCGCGGCCAGGTCGCTTCTGACCCTTTCGCTCCGGTTGAGCAGGTCCGTGAGGATCGCCGTCGCCCGCTCCAGGCGTTTGTCGTCCTCGCCCAGACCCAGCAGGAGGCGAAACTGCGGGTCCTCCAGCAGGCGCCAACTGGGCACGGCATCGAGCTTCTTGCCCTCGTAGTTGGGCGGGACCTGCTTGACGACGCCGAGGATGCCGTCGTCCACGAAGACCGGCATGCCGGAAGCCCCTTTCCAAAGCTCCTCGGAGAAGGGCTTGGCGTCCTCGATGACCTCGAAGTAGGGGGAGGCGGCGGCCATGGTGCGGACCTTGCCCCCGAACTCGCCCGGCTCGCGAACTCCCTCGCGGCGGTCCGCCCGGGCGAAGCCGGCGCCCTCCCATTCCTCGCCTTTGCGCGGCTTGCGGTCGAGCAACCTGGGTAGAGGCAATTGCCTCAAGGACTCGGGCCTTGGACAGCGGATCAGGGCCGCGTCGAGATCGCCGTCTCCGCGCCAGACGACGTCGGCCGCCTTGATGGATATCCAGCGGCCCTTCGCCGCGCAGCCCTTCGCGCTCGCGTGGTACCAGCACACGCGGATCGGGGATCGGGGATTGCGGCCCACGGGATCGACCACGTGGCGGGAGGTCAGCACCAGCTCGTCGCTCACGGGATAGCCGCTGCCAATGCTGCCTGCTCCGGGTCGCCCTGGCCCCCTCGACTGGGCCTTGGTCGGCGCAAAAATCGCCGCGATCTGATCCTTTTCCATGTCCATGGCGCGTTATCCGTCCGTGACGGGCAAGTCAGCCCTCCAGCGTGTCCTCGTCGCTCACGTCGAAGGGCGAGCGGTCGGCGGCATTGAGCGGCTTGAGGCGGAGCTTGAGCTTGTGCGTCTTGGCCTCGTTGGCGCTGACCTGGGCCTCGGCATTGTAGACCCAGAGCTTCACGCCCCCGCCGCCTTCGGCACCTTTGGTGAGAGAAACCTGGACCTCCAGCTCCACGTCAGCGATCTCGAAGCGCAGCTCGGATTCGGATGCATCGGCGCGGGCCTTGAGCAGCTCGGCTCGCAGGTCCGAGAGCATCTCGGCAAGCGCGATCTTCTTCACCTGGCTCATAGCAAAAATATTCCCCGATATTCGAAATCTCGACCGGGCGAACGGTAGACGAACGAGATTGGTGTGTCCATGTTGCCCACGGATCCCGCCCCCTGCGACCTCCGGCGTCCCACTGTATCTGGCAGCGGCCTCGTACCCGAGCCACCCCTGCTCCAACGGCCCGGCGATGCTACGGTTCGATCCGCTCCAAGCGTAGTGCAATTGAATCTCCTATCCTTAGGGAAATGCTGCGGTATCCAAGGCTTCCCGCGGAACAGGGACGTACCGTCATCTGTCATGCGCCTGAGCGACTGGCAGAGAAAACGCTCCGAGGGTCGCATCTCTCGGACCGCGAGCCGAAGAATGTCCGGATGGCATTTTTCAGCGCTTCCACTAGGAGAGCGAGCATGTCATTGAGCTTGACTATCGACTATGGGAACGGTGCGCAGAAGACATTCGGCAAGGTTGACGTCGGACCGCTCGCCGAACCAGTCGGTGGACGTCCCGACGAGCTGGATGTCTTCGACGTTCTAGACGCCGCGGCGAGGATGGAACCGGGCCTTGAGTATGAATTCAAGGTCACGCTAGCGTCCGATCGCGCAGGCAATGAAGGGGGTCATATTCTGAGCGTGGACGGCGTATCGGGCGAGAACGCCAGCTGGCAGGTGTGTGTGAACCGCAAACCGGGAGTCGTCCAATTGAGGCGTCCGACACCAGGGAGCTTCCAACCTCGTGGCGAGCCCAGGATCGAGGACGGAGACGCCATTGCGCTACGGCTGATCGGCGGTTCCTGATCCTCTCCGTGAGCCCGCGCGGCCGGCAGAGACGGGAGGGTGCGCGTCACCCCCCCGGGCGTCGTCCGCATCCCTGCCGGCGGTCTCACCGCATACGGCCCTTCTCGGCATCAGCAGCTTGACCCAGCGCTTCGGTGCGCGGGCGATCCTGAAGCATCTCTCCCTTGAGCGCTGCGCCGGGGAGTGCATGGCCTTGGTGGGAGAGTCGGGCGCCGGTAAGTCCACGCCGCTGAACCTGATCACGGACCTCGAACTCCCCGATGCGGGACGGATCCACATCGATGGCACCGACAGCACCAGGGTCGACGAGGACTCACGGACCCGGCTGCGCCGGACCAAGGTCGGCTTCGTCTTCTAGGTCTTCCGCATCCTGCCTCGCCTGACCCTCGCCCGGAGTGTGGGGCTGCCGCTGGTGCTCCTCGGCGCCGGCCCGGCCGAGCGTGCCGACCGCGTCCAGGGGCTCAACCGGTCTTCGTCTGACGTCGATCAATGCCCCGCGAACCGGACTGCCCTGAGAATGTGAGCCCCGTGGCTCTCCCGCCTTGCGCGCGCGGTTGATGTTGTCGTACGCCTCACACGTCGGATCTCGGATTCCTCATAGAGCGCCATCCTCGGCGCAACCCGCGACGGCACTTGATGCACCCGCTGTCTCGGCGAGCGCGCCGCTCCTGCCAAAGAAGGCACGGGAATCCGAAAAAGGAGATGAGACGGGTAGACACCACCCCATGCGCAAGTCCGATCTCCTCCCCTGCAGCATCGCGGCCCCGACAGCCTTGAATGGGGTGTGGCGGTGAGCTCGTTGCGCCCTTCCCGGATTGCCTGGGCGCCAGGCTCCAACGGGGGATCAAGCCCTGAGGGTCCAAAGGGAGGGGCGAGACGGGTGTCCGCCGATGCCCACGTCTGGGGCCGGCTGCTTCTGATGCTCCTCGTGCTCGCACTGCTCGGGGCCTGCGGGGGCGAGTCCCCCCAGCTTGCCAAGGGCCAACCGACGCCCCCCTTCACGCTAAGCCGTCTCGAGGGCGCGCCCATTGCCTTCCCCGCGGACCTGCAGGGACAAGTGGTCGCAGTACGCTTCTGGGCCGACTGGTGCCCCTTCTGCGAAGGCGAGATGCGGTCCATCGAGCCCGTCTACCAGCGCTACCGGGACCGGGGCCTGCGCCTGCTCGCGATCAACGTCCGTCAGGACCGGGAGACGGCGGCGGCCTTCATCGAGGCACTCGGGATCTCCTATGAGGTACTGCTCGATCTAGACGGTGCCGTGGCCCGCTCCTATGGGGTCAGCGGCCTTCCCACCACCGTCTTGCTCGACCGTCAGGGCCGGCTGGCCGCGCGCATCCTGGGCGAGTCCACCCCGGAAGTCTTCGAGCGGATGGTGAAGGAGCTCCTGTGAGCGGCCCTGTCGACGTGGGTCTGACACTGCCGCTGGCATTCCTCACCGGCGCGCTGGGCGCCCTGCACTGCCTCGGCATGTGCAGCGGTCTCGCCGGGGGCTTCTTCGTGCGCTGCGGTGGCGGGATCGTTCCAGTGCTGAGCTATCACGGAACCCGCATCCTGGTCTATGGCGTCCTGGGTGCGGCCGGCGCCATCGCGGGCCGGGTGCTCGTCCAGCAAGGCATCATCGGCAAGGGTCAGGGGCTGCTCATGATCGTCGCAGGCCTGATCATCGTTGGACTCGGCCTGAGTCTGGTCTGGCCGCCAACCGGCCCGAGCGGGTGCCGGATCGGCTCCTTCGAGACGCCGGCCATGCAAAAGGCGGTGAGCCTCAATTCCAAGCCGCTTTGCTCCCGGCCCTGGCATGCCGCGGTCGCCGGCGCCTTCAACGGGCTGGTCCCCTGCAGCCTGACGGTCTCCATCGCCATCAAGGCGGCTGCGACCGCCGACCCCCTGCGTGCCGGAGTGTTGATGGTGGTCTTTGGTCTGGGCACCTTGCCCACCATGGGACTGGTCAGTCTGACCGGCACCGCCATCGGCCGCAAGGTCCGCGGTTTGTCCGCCAAGCTTGCGGGCTTGGCAGTCATCGTCCTCGGCCTCTGGACCCTGTACGAGGGCTGGGTCTTTTTCGACATCATGCGCGGCTTGAGCAACTGGTAGAAAACACCGTAAGTTACCTACCTTTCCTCCAATCCATATCACGAACCTCAACCGAGGAGCCTAGACCCATGTGCGATCACCACGACCCCCATCACGATCGGGCGCGCCGCAACCTGTTCAAGCTGGCAGGCGCCCTCGGCCTCGCCGGCCTCGCCGGACCCGTCCTGGCGTCGAGCGACCGGCCCGTCGGGGCCCTGGTCCCGGGCAAAGGCTGGGTCCCGGCGGAAGGCGAGGCCTGCCCTGGGGACGGCACCCCGCTGCAGTTCATCCCCCGGACGGCGCCCGACCCGGATCCGCTCACGGACGAGCTCGCCAAATACCCCAAGTGTCCCTACTGCGGCATGGACCGTACCGAGTATCAGCACAGTCGCCACCTCGTCCAATATGAAGACGATCTGGTGGATGGCACTTGCTCCATCCATTGCCTGGCGGTCAGCCTGTCCCTCAACCTGGACCGGGGCCCGAAGGCCGTCTATGCGGCCGACTTCGGCTCCGAGGGCGCCATCAAGCCCCTGGTTCCGGTGGACTCCGCCACCTATCTCGTCGGCAGCAAGCTCAAGGGCACCATGACGACCGTGAGCAAGGTGGCCTTCGCCGACAAGAAGGCCGCCGAGGCGGTACAGATCGCGCAGGGTGGCGAGCTGGGTGGCTTCAACGAGGCCCTGACCCAGGCCTATCTGGGCATGGCCAAGGACACCCTGATGATCCGCAGGAACCGCGCAGAAAAGCTTCGTAAGTTGATGGAGAGGAAGGCGACCTGAGACACCGGGGCCAGCGCCTTACGCCTCGCGAGGCGCCTGGACCTGTCCAGGGACAAAGCGTCTCGCCGACCGCACGCTACCAAACCGGACGCGAGACGCCGGCTAGGTCGTGTCGTCAGGACGAGCCGGCGTTGCGCGCGGCCGGGCTAGGGCCTCGTATGCCTGGAGGAAATCCTCACCGAACAGGCCATGGAAGTCGCTCTCGGCCTCCTGCGACATTTCGCGGTAGAGCGTCTCGTAGAGGCTCCACAACCGCGCCTTGTGCGTCATCGCCAGGACCGAGACACGACCCTCACCTTCCGCCAGCTGCTGCTCGAGCTGGGCGGGGTCGAAGCGCGCAAGCACCCCGGCAAGCGCCGCACGCATGCCCGCGACGAATCCCTCGTGATGGGAGCGCAGGCTCTCGTGCGCGTCGGCTAGGCTCTCGAGCGGCGGCATGAACAGCTGTTCGCGCGGCGCCAGCATCTGGGCAATCGCCGCGTCGAGACCTGGCGCGAACTTGAGCGGGTTGTTGTAGCGCGGCAGCTCGACCGTCGCGTCGGCGTGCACCTCGTGCTTCGCCTGCGCCCGCGCAGCCAGCAGGTCGCGCAGCCCGCGTATCGTCTCGCGCATCACCGTGCCGATGTCCTCCATCAGCCGCGGCGTCAGGCCGCCGGGGACCTGCAGGTCGCGCACGCCGGCACCGCGCAGCAGGGCCGCCAGCAGCACATCCTCGTGCCCGACAGACCCAACCGCGGGGGACATGGCAGCACCCGCCTGCTCGGCCCCCCGCCCAGGCGCAATGGAGGCGTGGGCCGGTGGGCCCGGCTCACCCCCGTCGTGCCCCTGGTCCGCAACGGCCACCGTCGCGATGACGCCCCGAGGGACCGCCGCACCCTCCTCCGACAGCGGCCGCACCCCGGCCCCTTCCAGGAGTATGGTCGGCTCGTCCGCCGATGCGTCGCGATCTAGCACCATCGGCTCGGTCACGCGCAGCGTGCAGTCTCCGATCTGCAGCTCGTCGCCGTGCGCGATCGCCCGCGCGTTGCCGCGACCCACGGGGCGGCCGTTCACGACCACGGGCACGGCGGTGCCCTGATCGCGCAGGAGGAAGTGGCCGTCCTGGAACTCAATGGTCGCGTGCGTGCGCGAGATGATCCGTCTCGGATCGGGCAGCAGCAGCGTGGAATCCCGTGCGCGGCCGATCGTGCCGCCCGCGGCGTCGAATTGGGCGCGCTCGGCCCCCTCGACCGGACGACCCTTGTAACTGATGAGCTCAATGACGATCATCAATCAGGACAATGCAGGCACGACGCGTACGCGTCAAGGAGTCGCGCCGTCCCGGCGCGCTTGGAGAACCGCCGCATCGAAAGGACGAGGACATCACGATGATGGAGCAAGGGCCAAGGGCCGTCGCGGTGTCATCCGGCTGGGCCCACTTCGCGCGGGAAGCGGTTGCCGGCATCTCGGCCGCATTCGTGCTCGTGGCGATCATGCTGCCGCTCGGGCTCATTGCCTTCGAGCCGATCGGCAAGGACGCGGCCATCCAAGCGGGGCTGAGCACCGCACTCGCCTGCGCCCTCTTCGGCAACCTGTCGGCACTGGTGCTACCCGGCCCGCTGCTTCCGAACGAGGTTCCGCGTGCCTCCTCGGTACTCCTGTTCGCCGCGTTCATCCTCGGGATCTCCGGCGACCCGGCCTTCGCGCAATCCCCCGCGCGAGGCACGGTGGCCATCGTCTTCCTGGCGGCGATGTGTGTCGCCCTGACTGGTGGCATCCAGATCCTGTTCGGGCTGCTGCGACTCGGCAACATCGCACGCTTCGTCCCCTACCCCGTGGTCGCGGGGCTCATGACCGGGATCGCGCTTTCGCTCGTCATCGCGGAGCTTCCCGAGGTGCTGGGCACCCACGGGGCAGGTCACGACAGCGGGTGTGAGGCCACCGCTGTCCACGGCAACGCGGGGCACAGCGGCGACCACGACATCAATCCCACCTCGATCCTGGTCGGTGCGGTGACGATCTTTGGGTTCCTGTTGGCGCGCAAACTGAGGCCGGCGTGGCCGTCGAAGCTGATCGGGCTCGCCGCGGGGACCGGTGTCGCTTTCGTCATTACCCGCTACGCTCACGGCGACGTGGGCCAGCATGTGCCCTTCCTTTGTGATGTCCCGATGCCGGACGCGCTCCTGCCGCTTCCTTCGGCGGACAGCCTCGACCTCGCGCTGCGTCTGGCTTGCGACCACAACCTCCTACTCACGGCATTCATGATTGCAGTCGTGGGCTCCCTCGACAGCCTGCTCACGGCGATCGGCGAGGCGGACGAGCCGCTCGGCACCGCGCAGAGTCCGAACCGACTGCTGTTGGCGCTGGGTTGCGGCAACCTGATGTCGGCGCTCTTCGGGGGGGTGCCGGTCGCGTACTCGTCGCACCACGCGATGGAGGTGGCGCACCAGGGCGGCGGCCGCAAGCTGGTCTCCAGCATCGCGACCACCACGACGCTGGTGCTGCTGCTGTCGTATGGCAACCCACTGCTGAGCATGATTCCATTGGCCGCGCTGGCGGCCATGATGCTGGTGATCGCGGTCGGCCTGATCAATCGTTGGGCGAGCGCCACGATCGACCGCGCGCGCCGTGGCCAGTACGACCGCGAGCTGCTCGTCAACATCGCCCTGGTCGTGGTGGTCGCCGCCGTGACGATCCTGTCCAGGCCCGTGGACGGTGTGATCGCCGGCCTCATCCTGTCGCTGGTGCTGTTCGTGGCGGTCATGAACCGCTCCTTGATCCGGTCGGTACGCACAGGCGCCACGCGCGGTTCGCGCCGCGTGTACCCTCCAGAGCAGGCGAGCCTGCTGCGCTCCGAGGGCCATCGGATCAAGCTGATCGAGCTCGACGGGGCGATCTTCTTCGGCACCGCCGACCGCCTCGCCTCCGAGACGATGCGGGCGGCCGAAGGGGCCCAGTACCTGATCCTGGACCTGCGCCGCGTCACGATGATCGACGCGTCCGGTGCGCTCATGCTACAGAAGCTGAGGCGCCTGCTGCGGGAGCGGGGGGTGGCCCTGCTGCTCGCCTACATCAGAGCGAGCAGTCGCCTGGGGCGCGCCATCCAGGGCGCGGGTGTGTTCACGGAGCGCCACCACCCGGACTGGTTCGACGATGCGGACCGGGCACTGGAATGGGCCGAGCGGCAGCTGCTGGAGCAGGCGCAGGTCACGGTCAGGCACGGTGAGCTCGCGATCGGCGAGTTTGCGTTGCTCAAGGGTCTCAAGCCCGTCGAGCTCGAGCTCATGAAGCCCTACCTCGACCGGCAGCTGTTCCCGGCCCGCGCGGCGCTCTATCGCGAGGGGGAGCAAGGCGACCGCCTCTATCTGCTCGCGCGAGGTGCCGTCAGCATCGTCGTAGAGGACCCCGAGGGGCGGAGCGAACACAGACGTGTCGTGACGCTGGCGCCGGGCGTCATCTTCGGCGAATCCGCAATGATCGAAGGGGGCGCGCGCTCGGTCACCGCGATCGCCGAGACCGAGGTCGTCACCTACAGCCTGTCGCGCGGCAACCTCGAGTCCATCCGCGCCCGCGATCCGGACCTATACCGCCGGATCGTCCTGAACCTGCTTGGCCACGTCTCCGGACTACTGCGGATGACCACCGGCATCCTGCGGGACACCTCCGAGTCGGTGGAGGCTGAACCGGTCGGGTGATCATTGCGCCCCTCATACGCAGCCGTCAGGGCTCGCTTGGCGCCGCGTCCCACCCGGTCGCGTAGGCGCGCCGGAGCTCGCGCTCGAACACGGACCAGAAGTCCTCCTTCGCCTCCTTCGCGATGTCCTCGTAGAGCTCGAGCAGGAGATCCCACTCGCGCGCCTTGCGGCTGGCCGGCAGGAAGCGGTCGAGAGCGCCCTTCGCCTCGACCCGCTGCTGGAAGGACTGCGGGCTGAATCGCTCCAAAAGGCCCTGCAACGCCGCCTGAATGCCGGCCGCGAGGCCACGGTCGTGGGCGCGCAGGTCGTCGTACGCCTCGGCGACCGCCTGCACCGCCCCGATGAGGTCGGCGCGCTCCGGCGCCAACAGGTGGCGCAGTGCGACGTCCAGGTCCCAGGCCGACTTCAGCGGGTTCACCGCACGTTGACCAATGATGGTGATCTCGGCATGAACGCTGCTCTGCGCTTGTGCCCGCAGACGCAGCAGATCCAGGGTGCACGCGGTCATCGAGCGTAGCAACCGGCCCAGGTCCTCCATGAGCTGCTCATCCACACCGCGCGGCAGCTCGAGCCACGGCACACCGAGCCCCTTCAGCAGCGCCTGCTGGAGCGCCTGGGCAGGCGCGGCCTCGGAATCGGGGGGCGGGGGCGTCGGATCACTCATGGCCCTCGGTGTGATCTCAACCGATGATGCGCGTTCCTCGCGCGGCTGTGACCGAGTCTAGTCGAAAATCCGGCATGCGCGCAGACGCAGCGGCGGCCTCA
>NZ_JAJDNA010000083.1 GCF_022340925.1 Thiocapsa sp. | reverse complement strand
CTGGCGATGGTCTTGATCGCAATCCTGATCATCGTGTTTCTGGTCTACAAGGTTGTGACCTTGATGAATCGCGACGCGGAGGCGCATAGGACCAAAGAGCATTAAAGGCGTCGGGAGTGGTGTCATGTCATCGAGGGGGGGTCCGGGATCCCCCTTTTTTTGTGGCATAAACGACTTCCGAATCAGATGGTTATGCTTGCGAAATCGCATGGCCGAAACGTTGCTGTAGGTGTATTTTTAAATATTTCGGGAACGCCAGCCGACTGCTTCGCGCCTCATCCGATCCCGTTTGCGGGTGAATCGATTTCGCCGACCCTCATCTTGTCGGGAGAAGGCCGGGCGTGGCCCGCGTGCCCCTGTCGAAGGTTTTCGAGTCGCGCTCCGAGGCGATCTGCTGAAGCGCGCCTACACCGGAAAAGTTGACCCAGTCGTGGAGATGGTCAATGAGCACGAACCCTGTGGTGCACCAGTCCGCCGTCGATGACCTCTACGCCGAGGCCGAGCATTGGCATGTCAACACGGGTGGGGAGACCATCCATGCCAAGCGCCTCGCCGGAAAGTGGCGCAACATCAAGTGGGCAGCGGCGTCCGTCTGGCTAATCTATTTCCTGGGTCCCTACCTGCGCTGGGACGGACGGCAGGCGGTCTTGTTCGACATCCCGAATCGCCAGTATCACATCTTCGGCGCGACCGTCCTGCCCCAGGACTTCTGGATGCTCTCGCTCTTGCTCCTGTTCTTCGCGATCATGCTCGCGGTCGCGACCGCGCTGGTGGGGCGTGTCTGGTGCGGGTACTTTTGCTTCCAGACCGTGTGGACGGATATCTTCACCTGGATCGAGGAGAAGCTCGAGGGCAGTCCACCGCAGCGACGCAAGCTCGACAAGGCGCCGATGAGCTTCACGAAGCTGCGCATCAAGGCCGGCAAGCATGTGCTCTGGTTGCTCATCGGCTTTATCACCGGGTTCAGTTTTGTCGCCTGGTTCACCGATGCCCCAGCACTCTGGGCGACCTTTTTCCTCGGTCAGGCAAACCCGGTTGCCTATGTGACGGTCGCCCTTTTCACCGTCGGGACCTACGTACTCGCCGGTTTCTTAAGGGAGCAGACCTGCTTCTGGCTTTGCCCTTATGCGCGTATCCAGGGCGTCATGCTCGACAAGACCACCGTCGTACCGACCTACGATGTCGGGCGCGGAGAGCCGCGCGGGCGGGTGAAACGCGGCGAGACGCCGGAGACGCGCACGGCGGGGGATTGTGTCGACTGCAACCAGTGCGTCGCTGTCTGCCCGACCGGTGTGGATATCCGTCATGGGCAGCAGGAAGGCTGCATCACGTGCGCGCTCTGCATCGATGCTTGTGATCAGGTCATGGACAAGGTCGGGCGGCCACGCGGGCTCATTCGGTATGCCTCCCTCGACGAGATGGAAGGCCTTCCCACCAAGAAACTCCTCATGCGCCCCCGGGTCTGGGTCTATGCGGCGATCATGACCGCTGCGCTCGCCGGGATCCTTTATGGCTTCTCCTCGTTGGCGGCGATCGACCTCAAGGTGCTGCATGAGCGCGCCCCGCTCTACGTGCGTCTCAGTGACGGATCGATCCAGAACAAATACACGCTGAAGATCCTCAACAAGATGCCGGAGGAGCTGCCGGTGCGGATCAGCGTGACCGGACCGGATGGGTTAACACTGGTGGGGGCCGAAGAGGCGGTGATGGCGCCGCCCGGCGGTGTGACGGCCGCCATCGTCTTCGTCAAGGTGCCGAAGCAATCGATCGATCGTGAGCAACAGTCCCTGGTATTTCACGCCGAGGCGGTGCGGCCATCAGGCAGCGTGGTTGCGGCTGAGCGCGAAAGCGTCTTCATTGGGCCGCGTCGATAAGGGTTCGCCGCGGCTGCTCGGCCGCCATGCGGGCTGAAGCGAGCGAGTTTTGCGGGAGGTTAAAGCATGCAGGTGACGACAAACAGCCAGTCCAAGGGCACGCCCGCACTTCGCAGCCCCTGGGTGCTGGCTTGGATCGCGCTGGTCGTGGCGGTCTTGGCCGTGAACCTGACCATGGTGTATCTCGCGATCAGGACAAATCCCGGATTGGTGTCCGCGAACTACTACGAGCGCGGTCAGGACTACGAGAAGACCATCGTCTCGCGCGCAGTGCGCGACCCGGGCTGGCTGATGCGCGCGGATATTCCACAACCCCTGACGGCCGGCATGGAGGAGTCGATTCGCCTCGTCTTGGTCGATCAGGCGGGGCAACCCGTGGATGTCGAGCAAGCGACCTTCTACGCTTATCGCCCGTCCGACGTGTCGCGTGATTTCTCCGAGCCGATGCTCCGTGAAGCGAAGGGACGTTACGTGGTTCGGACCGCTTTTCCCCTGATCGGTGTTTGGGACACCTTGATCGCGGTCACGATCGGTGAGGACGAGTACAGCGTCGGCGAACGTGTCAACGTGTCCCGTCCCTGAAGACGCGCCCTTCGCTCGCCCAGCGGGACGCATCCAGGGGTCGATCCGTGTCGACCCTTGAGGCGCGGCTCGGGGCGGATACGACCCCAGCCGAGCAGGCGGCGCGCTGTTTTCACTGCGGGTTGCCGGTCGCGGAGTCAGCGCGCGAGACCGCCTGGGTGGCTGGTCGCGAGCGGTCCTTCTGCTGCACCGGCTGCAAGTCGGTCTGCGAGGCGATCTTTGCGGCGGGACTCGAGGGTTACTACCGGCGCACCCCCGAGGGCGAGATCTTCGGGCCGCCCCCCGAGCCGCCCAAGGATCTGGCTCTGTTCGATCTCGATGCGGTGCAGGAGGAGTTCACCGACACGGCGACCGAGGCTCGCGACATCAACCTCCTGGTCGAAGGCATTCACTGTGCCGCATGCGTCTGGTTGATCGAGAATGGGCTCGGCGCGCTGCCCGGCGTCGAGGAGGCGCGCGTCAACCTGACCGGCCGGCGCCTGCGGGTGCGCTGGGACAACGGCCGCCTGAAGCTCTCGCGGATCCTGCGTCGACTCGCCGAGCTCGGCTATGCCGCTGCGCCATTCGACCCCGACTCTGCTGAAGGGGCAATCGGACGGCAGAACCGTGCCGTTCTTTACCGGATGGCTTGGGCGGGGTTCGCGATGATGAACCTCATGTGGATCTCGATCGCCCTCTATGCGGGGGCCGATCAAGGCGAGTTCCGCAGCCTCTTTCACTGGCTCGGCTTCGCGATCGCCACGCCGACGCTTATCTACTC
>NZ_JAJDNA010000061.1 GCF_022340925.1 Thiocapsa sp. | reverse complement strand
CGCCAACGCCTGGATGCCGGTCGCCTCGGCCTGATGACACCAATCCTGTAGTGCGTGGAGGAGTGCGTCCTGGCTTGGGGCCTTGCGATCCCAGATCTCCTGGAGGCGCTCGCGGAACTGGTAGACCGTGGCGAGCGTCTGATACCTGGCCAGCAGTTGGTCCAGGCTGCGCCGGGCGGCGGCGTCGAGACGCTTGCCCTCGGTCAGCAGCAGGCGCCGCGCGCGCCGCACCAAGCGCCGGCAGTGGTCCGCGTCACGACAGAGCTCAGCCCGCGAAACCGGCCCCATGACCTCTTTCCCATAGCGGGCGAAGACGTGCATGCGGCTCAGGATCACGGCCCGCAAGGTGTCCAGATCCATCTGTCCCTTGCCCTGAACCACTTGCGGATCGGGCGCGACCCTCCGAACCTTGGCAAGCCCCAAGGCCTGGAGGATCCGGATGTAAATCCATCCGATATCGAGCTCCCACCACTTGGACGAGAGTCGCGCCGAGCTTGGAAAGGCATGGTGGTTGTTGTGCAGCTCCTCGCCCCCGATCAGGATCCCCCAGGGCACGATGTTGGTCGAGGCGTCAGGCGGCTCGAAGTTGCGATAGCCCGCGTAATGGCCGACACCGTTGATCACTCCAGCCGCCCAGACGGGAATCCACAGCATCTGGACGGCCCAGATGACTGGCCCGTGGACGCCGAACAGGACGACATCCAAGATCAGCATCAGCGCCAGGCCGTGCCACGAAAAGCGGCTGTAGAGGCGACGCTCCAGCCAGTCGTCGGGCGTGCCTTGACCGTATCGTGCCACCGCCTCGCGGTCGCGCGCGGCTTGCGCGTATAGCTCCGCGCCCTCGCCGAGGACCTTGCGTAATCCAAGGACCTGCGGGCTATGCGGGTCTTCTTCGGTTTCGCACTTGGCATGATGTCGGCGATGGACCGCGACCCATTCCTTGGTGACCATCCCGGTCGTCAGCCAGAGCCAGAAGCGAAAGAAGTGAGCGACCGCCGGGTGAAGGTCCAGGGCGCGATGGGCCTGTGCGCGGTGCAGGTAGAGTGTCACCGAGATGATGGTGACGTGGGTGATGCCGAGCGTGAAGAGGATGGCCGGTAGCACGCCGGCGTCGAGAATTCCGTAAAGGGTCATAGGTTTCCTGGGGTTTTGGTGGAGAGCCGCGAGGGCAGCCGGCGGATCGGATGCCATCCCGAAGCGTCGTTGCGGACAGCATACAAGAATCCGGTCTTCAGCAGGAGCTGGAAATCCGGCTTTCGGCTGCTGGCATGGCGGCCTGCAGGCCACTCATTCGGGTCAGTGGTGATTGCCGGGACGAAACGGCATCGGATCGATCCCCATCCCGGCGCGTGAGCGCGAGGTTGCCGACCTCATCGAGACGGGCGTGCCAGCCCGGGGCGAGCCAGAGCGTCGAGAGGGCATCGGCAACGATGGCCGGCCCGGCGATCTCCTGACCGCGGGCCAGATCCCCACGCGCGCGGATCGGGACCGGTGAATCGCAGCGATACGCCTGTGTCCGGCGGTCGGGCGAACGGCCCCCGGTCTCTGCGAACCTCGGCAGCCTGAGGCCGAGGCTCGGACCGCGAACCCGCACCCGCAGGTTGACCAGCTCGATCGGAAGGTCGAGGCGGTGTCCGTAGGTGCATTCGTGCAGGTGATGAAAGGCATTCGCGATCTCAGACAGCGGCCCCCACGGCAGGTTCAACGTATGCGATTGACCGCGATAGCGCAGGTCGAGCGAGCGCTCCTGGAGCAGGGTCTCCCGAGCCAGGCCTTCGCGCTCGAGCTCGGCGAGCCCAGTCTCTGCCAACTGTTCCAGGGCATCGGGGATGTCCCGGTCACCTGCGTCAGCGAGCAGCCCGAGTCGGGTCCGCGTCAGCGTGCGGCCGGCCGGGGTCACGACCATGCCCAGCGCCGAGAGGACACCGGCATGCACCGGGACAAGGGCACGGGTGATCCCCAAGGCGTCGGCCAGTGCGCAGACATGCAGGCCGCCCGCCCCGCCGAACGAGGTCAGCACGAAATCGCGGGGGTCGAGTCCGCGCTCAACCGAGATCACGCGCAGGGCGCGCCCCATGTGCTCGTCGGCCAGGCGCACCACGCCGACTGCCGCCTCCTCGACAGAGAGCCCCATTGACTGTGCGAGTCCGGCAAAGGCCGATCGGGCCGCGCTCCGGTCCAATCGCATGCGTCCGTCGAGGAAGCCGTCGGGGTCGAGCCGGCCCAGCACCAGGTTGGCGTCGGTTACCGTCGGATCCCGCCCGCCGCGACCGTAGCACGCGGGTCCGGGGTTCGCCCCCGCCGACTCGGGTCCCACCCTGAGCATGCCGCCTGCATCGACTCGCGCCACCGAGCCCCCGCCCGCCCCGATGGTATGCAAATCGACCATTGGGAGAGCGACCGGGAAGCCGGCGATCCGCCCGCTGGTGGTGAGGTGAGGTGCCCCGTCGACGACCGCGACATCCGTCGAGGTGCCTCCCATGTCGAAGGTCAACAATCGCGAGCAACCGCTTGCGGCGGCGGCAAAGGCGGCTCCCGCAAGGCCTCCGGCAGGACCAGAGAGCAGCAGGTGCGCCGCATGGCGCGCCGCCTGGCTGGCGGTGACTGCCTCACCGCTGCTGCGCATGACCGAGACCCGCGCGGCCGGAAGTCCCGAGGCGAGGCGCTCGATGTAGCGCGCGACCACGGGTCCGACTCGCGCGTTGAGCCAGGTGGCGACTCCGCGCTCGTACTCGCCGCTGAGGGGCAGCAGGTCGGAGGAGCGCGAGACGAAGAGCCCATCGGGGAGTCCCTCCTCCAATGCCCGTTCGGCGCTGTCGTCCAGGTAAGAGAACAGGAGGTTGATCGCGACCGACTCGGGTGCAAGCCGTTCGACGGCTTCCCTCACCGCATCGACGTCGGCCGGCTGGAGCGGCTCGACCCAATGCCCGTCCGCCCCCAGCCGTCCGCCCGTTTCGCAGCAGAGATCCGCCGGGACCGGAGGTGTCCGCGGTGGGGGCTGGAGGTCATAGAGGGCGGGGCGTGCCTGGCGGCCGATGGTCAAAAGGTCCGCGAGGCCCCGATTGGTCACATAAAGTGTCCGAGCGCCTTTGCCTTCCAGAACGGCATTGGTCGCGACCGTGCTGCCGTGGATCACATGCAGTCGCGTCGTCGGCAGACCGAGCTCCGCGATGCCCTGAAGGATGGCCTGCTCGGGGGCCGCGGGAGTGGACAGGACCTTGTGGGTTCGTACCGACCCGTCATGCCAGAGGACCAGATCGGTAAAGGTGCCCCCGGTGTCGATGCCGACGATGATCATCGGAAACAACCAGAGAGCTGCCGGGGCCTATCGGCTTTCCTCGACCCGATCACGGGCGGGCCGACCGCCCTCCGGGTCCCCGGCGTCTCGCGGCGGCGTCGCCAGGGACCGGACGCGCAGGTGCAGTGCGGCCTTGGAGAGCAGATGCGCGCTGACCGGGGCGGTGATGAAGAGGAACAGAGTGACGAGGATCTCGTGGAGGCTCAGTCCCTCACCCCGGGTGCTGAAATAGAGCACGGACGCGATCAGGAGACTGCCCACGCCGAGCGTGGTCGCCTTGGTCGGGCCATGCAGGCGCGTGTAGAAATCGCCGAGGCGGGCGAGCCCGAGCGAGCCGATGAAGGTAAAGACGGCACCGATGATGATCAACAGCGAGAGCACGACTTCGAGCATGTACGGCCTATTCGATGATGTCGCCGCGCAGGAGGTACTTGCAGAGTGCGACGGTGCTCACGAAGCCCATCATGGCGATGAGCAGCGCCGCCTCGAAGTACAGTGAGCTGCTCAGGTGGATGCCGAGCAGGACCAGCAGGGCGATGGTGTTGATATAGAGGGTGTCCAGCGCCAGGATCCGATCCGGTTTGTCCGGCCCTGCGAGCATGCGCCACAGGCTCAGGAGGAGTGCGCCGGACACCAACGCGAAGGCGGTCGTGATGGCGATGCTCAGCATGGCTCGAAGACCTCCTTCAAGGGTGCTTCGTAGCGGCGCTTGATCTGGGCGATCAGGGCGTCGGGATCGTCGACCCGCAGTCCGTGGACGACCAGTCGGGTGCGATCCGGACTGAGCCAGGCCGAGACGGTGCCGGGGGTCAACGAGACCGTATTCGCGAGTAGGCTGATCCCGAGATCCGAGCGCAAGGCAAGCGGGACGGTGACGAATGCCGGGCTCACGTGTTTCCGTCCGGCCAGGATCAGTCTGGCGACGGTGATGTTCGCGACCAGGATGTCGTAGAGGACGACGCCGAGGAACCGCAGGAGCGTCATTGGCTTGTGTATCGTCACCTGCTCCGGCCAGAAGCGCAGGGTGAAGACCGGGATCGCCCATCCCAAGAGCAGGCCGAGAAGGATCTGGCCAGGGGACAGGCTGTTGACCAGGAGCAACCAGACGACGGCCAGGACGGGGGTCAGGACAGGGTGGGGCAGAAGGACGTGTCTCATGACCTAATCACCTGGTGCATCGCCCAGAACGGCTCGAATGTAGTTGCCTGGTTGCAGGAGTTGACCGGCCGTCTCGCGAGTGTAGTCGGTCAAGACCCCGGCCCCCACCACGAGCAGGAGACAGAGCGTGAGCAAGCCGATGACGGGCATCAGGCGCCCCCAGTTGGGGCCGACGATGGGTGGTGCGTCGGGGGGGGCTTCGGCTCGATAGAACAAGAGGCTGCCGGTGCGTGCCAACGCAACGACCCCTAACAGGCCTGCGGTCAGGATGATGCCGAGCACCCAGGGCATGGAAGCGGTCCCGGCAGCGGCACGGAGCACCAGGTATTTGCCGAGGAATCCCGACAGCGGGGGGAGTCCGGAGACCAGGATCGCCGTCACGAAGAACAGTCCGCCGATCAGCTTGGCATTGGCGATCACGGGTCCCGGGTCAAGACGATCCTGGAGATCGCCGCGACCCATGGCGATGACGTCGGCCAGCAGGAAGAGGGCCGCCGCGGCGAAGGTCGTGTGGGCCAAATAGTAGAGTCCGGCGGAGATGCTCGGCCCAGAGCCGAGGCCGAAGGCGGTCAGCAGGAGACCCACCGAGACCACCACCAGATAGGCGACCTGGCGACGCAGCTCGGCGGCGGACAGCACGCCCAGGCTGCCGACGACCATCGTCGTCAGCGCGAGCGGCAGCAGCCATGGCTCGATCAGGTCGGCGAGGGGCCCGGCCTGATCCCCGAATATCAGGGTGTAGACCCGGAGGATCCCGTATGCGCCGACCTTGGTCATGATGGCGAAGAGGGCTGCGACGGGCGCAGATGTGGCCGAGTAGGCGGCGGGCAACCAGAGGTAGAGCGGGACCAAGGCGGCCTTGAGGGCGAAGACGCCGAACAGCAGGAGGCCGGCGGCACGCATGACACCGAGGTTTTCCGGGGGCGCGGCCGCGGCCTTCACGGCGAGGTCTGCCATATTGAGCGTTCCCAACATGGCATAGAGGGTCCCGACAGCGAACAGAAAGAGCGTCGAGCCGGCCAGATTCAACGCGACGAAGTGCAGCCCCGCGCGCGTCCGCTCCGGGCCGCCGCGATGCAGGAGCAGCCCATAGGAGGCCAGCAGCAGGACCTCGAAGAAAACGAACAGGTTGAAGAGGTCGCCGGTCAGGAAGGCTCCGCTCAGGCCGAACAGCTGGAGCTGGAACAGAGGGTGGAAGTGTCGACTTCCGGCGTCCGTGCCACGCACCGCGTAGAGCAATGCAAAGAAGGCGAGGAGGCTGGTGATGAGCAGCATCCAGACGCTCAGGCGGTCCGCGACCAGGACGATGCCATAGGGCGCAGGCCAGTTGCCCAGTGTGTGGATCAGGATCGCGCCCTCCGCGACGCTTGGCACCAGGAGCGCCGCGAGCAGGACCTCGACCGCCACTGCGCCCAGATTGAGGAGACGACGGGCCGGCAGGGGTACGGCGCGCCGAGTCAGGAGCAGAGCGGTCGCGGCGATGAGGGGAAAGATCACCGGGGCAATGACGAGATGGCTCATCGAGGTCCGCTCCCCCCGCGCTGGCCGTCCACATGGTCGGTTCCCAGCTCCGCACGCGCCTTGAGCGCCAGCATGATGAGGAATGCGGTCATACCGAAGCTGATGACGATGGCGGTCAGGACGAGGGCCTGGGGCAGGGGGTCGGCATAGCCTGCGGCCTCCTCCGAGATCACCGCAGGCAGGGCGACCGTCAGGCGTCCGGTGACGAAGAGAAAGAGGTTGACCGCATAGGACAGGAGGGTCAGCCCGAGAACCAGGGGAAAGGTACGGCCGCGAAGCGCCAGATAGACCCCGCAGGCCGTCAGGACACCCACAATCAATGCGATCAAGGCTTCCATCGGTTTCGGCTCCCTATCCGGATCGAGGCCTTTGGGTCGCGGCCGCATCCACGTGACTCGCGTCGTGCATCAGGCCGAGGTGGACCAGGATCAGGAGGGTTGCCCCCACCACCACGAGGTAGACGCCGAGATCGAAGGCGATGGCGGAGGCCAGCTCGAAGTCCCCGATGATCGGCCAGTGCACGTGCGTGAAGGTCGATGTGAGGAAAGGGTACCCGAGCACCAGGCTCGCCAGACCGGTGAGCAGGCCGATCAGCAGGCCGAGTCCGATCACCGGGTGAAGATTGGCCTTCATCCGCTCATGGGTCCACTCCACCCCGTTTGCCAGATACTGCATGATCAGCGCGACCGCGGTGATCAGGCCGGCGATGAAACCGCCGCCGGGCAGGTTGTGGCCGCGCAGGAAGATGAAGACCGAGACCACCAGGGTCAGCGGCAGCAGGAGGCGTGTCAGTGCGGCCATGATGGTCGGATGCATGTCCCAGTTCCAGGGACGATCGCGTACGTCCCAGGTCGGGCCGGGGAGACGCAGGTCCTTGAGCATGGCATAGACTCCGAGGCCGGCCAGAGCGAGGACCGAGATCTCCCCCAAGGTATCGAAGCCGCGGAAGTCGACGAGGATCACGTTGACGACATTCCCGCCCCCGCCCCCCGGCACGCTGTTGGCCAGGAAGAAGTCCGCGATGCTGTCGTACTCGCGGGTCAGCACCGCCCAGGTCAGGGCGGCGGCCCCGACGCCCGCGAGTGTCGCCGCCGCGATGTCGCGGATCCGGCGGGGCCGATCCGACTCGGTCGGGGTGTGCTGGGGGAGGAAATAGAGTGCCAGCAGGAGGAGGACGACCGTGACGACCTCGACCGAGAGCTGCGTCAGGGCCAGATCCGGAGCCGAGAACTTGACGAAGATGAGCGAGATCAGCAGCCCGAGCGCACCCATGACGATGAGAGCGGTCAGGCGGCGGCGGTGCAGAATCACCGTCCAGACGGCCACCACTCCCAGTGCGACGGCGACGAGCACGCTGACGGGGTCGACCGGAAGCAGCGCCCGATCCCCGGTCAGGGGCGCACCTGCGCTCAGAAAACCGGCCGTCCCCAGGGTCAGGGCAGCGAGGACCAAGACCAGCATCATGCGCTGCAGCGACCCGGAGTCCAGCCCGCGGGTGACGCCGTCTGCCGAAGCGAGTACGTGCTTCAGGACCCAGTCATAGACGGCCTTGGCGTCGAGTCGGCCCTCGAGTTGGGCGGCCAGGGCGAAAAGCGGGCGCCGTCCCGCGTACACGAGCGCGCCGCCGATCAAGGCCGCGATACTCATCAAGACGGCGGCGTTGACCCCATGCCAGATCGCCAGATCATAGTCCGGCGGGGCTGCCTGCAGGACGCCTTCCGCCGCCATGTCGAGCAGCGGCGCCACGGTGTACGCCGGCAGCATTCCCACCAGCAGACAGGCGGCGACCAGCACCTCCACCGGCACCTTCATCCAGCGCGGCGGCTCATGCGGTGTCTTCGGCAGGTCGACCGGGTCTCCGTTGAAAAAGACGTCATGGATGAAGCGCAGCGAGTAGGCGACGGCGAGGATGCCCCCGATCACCACGGCGGTCGGCAGCAGCCACTCCCAGGTGTGTGAGGCCGAGAAGGTCACGGTCTCGCCGAAGAACATCTCCTTGGAAAGGAAGCCGTTGAACAGCGGGACCCCGGCCATCGCCGCCGCCGCCACCATCGCCAGGGTCCCGGTGTAGGGCATGAATTGCCAGAGACCGTTGATGCGGCGCATGTCGCGGGTGCCGCACTCATGGTCGATGATGCCCGCGGCCATGAAGAGCGACGCCTTGAAGGTCGCGTGGTTGATGATGTGGAAGATGCCGGCGACCGCGGCGAGCGGTGTGCCGATGCCGAACAGGAGCGTGATCAGGCCGAGATGGCTGATGGTGGAGTAGGCGAGCAGGCCCTTGAGGTCGTGCTTGAAGAGGGCGAAATAGGCACCGACCAAGAGTGTGGTCAGGCCGGTCCCGATCACCAGGACCGACCATTCGGTGGTCCCGGACAGGGCCGGGAAAAGGCGCGCCAGCAGGAACACACCGGCCTTGACCAGCGTGGCCGAATGCAGATAGGCGGAGACCGGCGTCGGTGCCGCCATGGCGTGCGGCAGCCAGAAATGGAAGGGGAACTGGGCCGACTTGGTGAAAGCGCCGACCAGGATCAGCACCAGCATCGGGGGATAGAGCGGATGGGCCCGGATCGCCGCACCGGAGGCCAGGATGACTGAAAGGTCGTAGCTGCCGGCGATCTCGCCCAACAGCACAAACCCGCCCAGCAGCGCCAGCCCTCCCAGACCCGTGATGGTGAGCGCCATCCGCGCACCGATGCGGGCGTCCTCGCGATGCTGCCAGTAACTGATGAGCAGGAAGGAGGAGAGACTCGTCATCTCCCAGAACATCAGGAGGAGGATCAGGTTCTCCGACAGGACGACCCCGAGCATCGATCCCATGAAGAGGAGCAGGTAGCCGTAGAAGCGGCCCATGCTGTCGCGCTCCGCCAGGTAGTAACGTGCGTAGAGAATGATCAGCAGACCGATCCCCAGGATCATCAGCACGAACAGCAGGCCCAAGCCGTCGAGACGAAAGACGAGATCCAGTCCGAGTCTCGGCATCCAAGGGACGCGTTGGATGACCGTCTCGCCGATGAAGGATGGTGCCGCGGCTGGCAGGAGCACGAGCAGCGCCGTCAGCGTCACACCCCCCGCCATCCAGGCGGACTGGAGACGGCCGAACCCTGCCATCCATGCGGCGAGGCCGGCTCCCATGAAGGGGATGAGGACGACGAACAATAGATTCATGCGCGCATCAGCCTGCAACCGAAGTGACTGGATCGCGGGCGCAACGATACCAGCGATGTCGTTCCCAACCGGCACGGGGACGCGACGATGTTCCTGGAGCCCCCGAGCCGCCGGCTCGTCGCGCGCCTTTGGCTGCGGTCACGCGAGCGACGGGCCGGGGCCGGGTCCGCCCGAGTCGTCCTCTCAACCTGCAACGGCCTGATGCGCTGCGTCCTGGAGGTCTTGCGCCTGGGCATGATGAGATCGGGCGGCGTCCGCGAAGTCTGCCGCCGGACCCGGCCGGCCGAACAGGAAGCCTTGGAATATATTGCACCCGTGGCTCAGGAGATAGTTGCGCTGCGCCTCGGTCTCCACCCCCTCGGCCATGATCGCGAGTCCCATACCCTCTGCGAGCGCCACGAAATGATCGGCGATTGCATCGTCCTTGGGATCGGCGAGGACCTCGCGCACGAACGATGGAGCCAGTTTTAACTGATCGAGCGGGAGACGCTTGAGGTATGAGAGCGAGCAGTAGCCGATACCGAAGTTGTCGAGCGTGAAGCCGACGCCGTTGGCCTTGAGCGCAGTCATCTTGGTCAGGGTGTCGCCCGGGTCGTCCAGTAAGGGGCTCTCCGTGAGCTCCAGACGCAGCCGGCAGGGATCGGCCTTGCCCCCGGCGAGCGCGGCGCGGACGTCCTCGACGAAGTCCGGGTGGCGGAAGTGTCCCGGGCTGATGTTGACCGCCAGGCGCAGCCCGGCAGTCTCGGGCCGGGCGGCCCACTCGGCCAGCTGGGCACAGGCCTGGGAAAGGACCCAACGGCCCAGTGGGCGAGTCAATCCGATCGCCTCAGCGAGCCCGATGAACTGCCCCGGCAGGATGATTCCGCGCTCGGGATGGTGCCAGCGCAGCAGCGCCTCGGCCCCGGTGATGTGTCCGCGCTGGTTGACCTGCGGTTGATAGTAGAGCAGGAATTGACCCTCATTGACCGCGCGACGGAGATCGGCTTCCAGCGTGGCGCGTCGGTGCAGCGCCTGCTGCATCTCAGGGTCAAAAAAGCGCAGGGTGTTGCGGCCGGCGGCCTTGGCCTGATACATGGCGACATCCGCCTGTCTTAGCACGTCGTCCGCGCTTTTCGGTTGGCGGCCGAACAGGGCGATGCCGACGCTGGGCGTACTCTGGTAGTCGTGCCCCCCGAGTCGGTACGGGGCCCCCAGGGTGTCCAGGATCTTGTTGCCGACAGTGGTCGCCAGGGCGGCGGCCTGCTCGTGGTCCGGCCCCAGCTCAGGAAGCATGACCAGGAACTCGTCACCGCCCAGCCTCGCGACACTGTCGCTCTCGCGGACGCAGGTCAACAGACGCTCGGCGACCTGCTGCAGCAAGAGGTCGCCGACCTCATGTCCGCGCGTGTCGTTCAACAATTTGAAGTTGTCCAGGTCGACGAACAACAGGGCGCCTTCCTGGCCCGTCCGGCCGCTGGCAGCCAGTGCCTGGCGCAGGCGGTCCAGCACCAGCCGCCGGTTCGGCAGATTGGTCAGTGGATCGTAGAAGGCGAGATGTCGAATCTCCTCGACCGTCTTGCGATGCGTGATGTCGGTCAAGGTGGCGACGTAATGGGTGACGCGACCGCGTGTGTCCTTGACGCTGCTGATCGTCATCCAGTCAGGATAGATCTCGCCATTCTTGCGGCGATTCCAGATCTCGCCTTCCCAGAAACCGAAGGTTCGAATACGCTCCCACATGGCCGAGAAAAAGGCTTGATCGTGATGTCCGGACTCCAGAAGACGCAGGGTCTGGCCGAGCGCTTCCTCGGGGGAGTAGCCAGTGGTGCGTGTAAAAGCGCTGTTGACCCGGAGGATTCGCTGCTGGGCGTCCGTGACCACCATCCCTTCCTGGGCCTCGAAGGCGATGGCGAGGATTCGCAGCTCGGTCTCCGCTGCAGTTTGGTCAGTCACGTCTTGGGACAGGCCGTACAGGCTCCGTGGCGCCCCATGGGCGTCGCGGATCAGGAGGCCGAGCGTGTGGATCTGACGAAGCGACCCGTCGGAGCGACGGATGATCCGATGCTCGATGTCGAGGTCCCTGCTGCCTTCCCGTGCTGCTGTGAAGGCCTCTTCGAGGGCATCCGAATCATCCGGGTGTGCGAGCAGCCTGGTGTCCGCCAGGCTCACCGGCGGCTGGTCCTGCACGCCATGGATCGCGAGCCAAGCGGCTGAAAAGCTGAATCGATCGTTGGCGATATCCCATTCCCAGGAGCCGAGCGTGGCGAGTTGCTCTGCCTGGCGCAGAAGTTGGTGCTCACGATGCCGCTCGGCCTCCTGTTCCCTGGCGTCGGCGACTTGCTCATCCAGCTGCGCCTCCAAGCGTTGCTGTGCCGCGCGCGCGTCGAGCAGACGTTTCACGAGAATCGCGAGCAGCAGACTCAGGCCCAGACCGAGCCCGCCCATCAGTGCGAGGCTCACCGGATCGCCCCAGCCACCCGTCGGGCCGACGATGAGCGCCTGGTTCGCGGCCGGCAGCTCCAGTGCTGCGGCGACCTCAGCGGCCGTGGGCAGCGCCTCCGATTGAGCCGCTGTCGCATCGATCGCCTGCGGGCTCGGCGGATTGAGCCGCTGTTGCCCAGAATACCGGGCGATCAGCACTGCACCCAGCGCGGAGGTGAGAAGCACCAGAGTGGAGATGATGAGCGGGACAAAGGAGCGGCGCGGGTTCTCGGCAGACACTCTGAACGACCTCCTTTCGCGCCGCTTCGGTCGGCGGCAACCTTGTTGTTGGGTGTTTTTTCCATGTCGGGCTCCGATCGCCTGCCTCGGCCCGCCACCGGGTCCAGTCCTGACCGGATGCTCGGCTCAGCTTGCCACAATTCCAATCGTAATCCCATCCATGCGTCCGCGCTGAACCTGTCGCCGACAGCCGGTTGCGCCTGAACGGCCCGGGCGCGCGAGTCGGAAACGCGGTGTCGGAGTCGCGGCCTGCTCGGCGGCAGGGGCGACCGGCAATGGCGGCACCTCCTTGTTTCCCCCGGAAGCGCCGGGTTCTTCAGCGCTTCCCGGGTCCTCTCAACCGCATCCCCGTGCCCACCCCGGCCGGGCGCCCGCCCGATGACCCGATGATCGGATCGCCGCCGTCCGGGACCCGTGTTGCTCCGGGCGCGGCGATTGGGGCTTTCCAATTCTCGCCCAAGCACCGATGATTGAGCGCATGGACGTCTTCCCCCTGCCCATCGCGCGTATCGGCATCATTGGCGGCGGCCAGCTCGGTCGCATGATGGCGAAGGCCGCCAAACGAATCGGTTGCACTTGCGTGGTTTTGGATCCGACGCCGAGCTGTCCGGCTGGGCAGATATCGGGACATCAGATCGTCGGTGCCTATCATGATCCGGCCAAGCTCAGGGAGCTCGCCGAATCATGCGATGTCGTCACCTTCGACATCGAGGATATCGACGCCGACACCCTGATCCAACTCGCGCGCGAGGGCCACAACATCCACCCGGCGCCGACCGTCCTGGCACTGGTGCAGGACAAGCTCACGCAAAAGCAGGCGTTGAGCGCAGCGGACATCCCGACGGCACCCTTCCGGGCCATGCCGGAACCTGCGCAGGAGGACTTCGCCGCGTTCGGTTATCCGCTGGTTCAGAAGGCCTGCCGCGGCGGTTATGACGGTCGAGGTGTTGCCATCCTGCGCGGCCCAGACGAGTTTGCCAGGCACCTGCCGGTCGCTTCCCTGGTGGAGCGCTTTGTCCCCGCCGCCAAGGAGCTGGCGGTCTTGGTGGCGCGTGGACTGGACGGGGATCATCGCTGCTATCCTGCGGTGGAGATGTGTTTCCGCACCGGCGAGAATGTCATGGAGATGCTGCTGGCCCCGGCGCAGATCCCTGCGGAGACGGCGGCTGCGGCGGCGCGTCTCGCGGTGCGCACCGTCGATGCGCTGGGCGGTGTGGGAATCTTCGGGGTCGAGATGTTTCTCGCGGATTCCGGCGGGCTCCTGGTCAACGAGGTGGCCCCGCGCACCCACAACTCCGGGCACCACACCATCGAGGCGAATATCACGGATCAGTTCGAACAGCATCTCCGGGCCATCGTCGGACTTCCATTGGGGTCCACCGAGCAACTCTGCCCCGCGGCCATGATCAATCTGCTCGGTGCGCCGGGCCATCGGGGACGCCCCGTGATCAGGGGTATGGCCGAGGCTCTCGCGATCCCTGGTGTGTGTTTGCACCTCTATGGCAAGGCTGCCACCGCACCCTTCCGGAAGATGGGTCACGTGACTGTGCTGGACCGCGACATCGACGAGGCTCGTCACAAGGCCGAGCGGGTCCGACGGCTTATCGAGATCTCGGGAGAAGACCACCCATGACCGGAGGGACACGCCTTGCCTCGTCAGCCCCGGGCACTGCGCGGGTTGGCATCATCATGGGCAGCGACTCGGACCTGCCGGTGATGCAGGAAGCCGCCGCCGTGCTCGGCGAGCTTGGTATCCCCTTTGAGATGACCATCGTCTCGGCGCACCGCACCCCCAAGCGACTCTATGCGTACGCGGAGCGCGCGGTCGAGCGCGGGCTGCGTGTGATCATCGCCGGCGCGGGCGGGGCCGCGCATCTCCCCGGCATGGCCGCGGCGATCACACCCTTGCCTGTGATCGGGGTCCCGGTGAAGACCTCCAGCCTCATGGGCCAGGATTCGCTTCTCTCGATCGTGCAGATGCCCGCGGGCGTGCCGGTTGCGACGGTGGCCATCGATGGCGCCAGGAATGCCGGGATCCTCGCCGCGCAGATCCTGGGCGCCTCGGATGCCGAGGTGCGCGAGCGGGTCGCGCGCTACAAGCAGGACCTCGAGGCCATGGTGATGGCGAAGGTCGCCGCCATGGAGCAGCACCGCGCTTGAGCCTCCTGCCGCACGACTCGATCGACGACATGGCAGCCAGCGCCTGATGCCCCCTGCCATTGCGGGCGAAGCCGGCGAGCGCGACGCAGGGCCTGTTTTCGCGCTCGCCGGTGCGTCTGATTTCGGTCTTAACGCGCTGCCGGGAAAATACGCGATGAGTGCTCAACACCCCGTGTCATCGGTGGCCGGGAGCGGCTCGCCCAAAGGATCGTGCGTGGTGTTGGCGAGGAGATCCGGAATGTCCGCCTCGATGATCTCGATGCCTTTGGCGTTGCAGAAGCGGCGCTCCTTCTCCGTGGGATCCGGGATCAGTGCCCATCCGGACGGTGACCCGGCGCCGTAGATCAGGTCCCCCATCAGCATCCGCTCGGTATCACGCAGCAGACGCAGGCCAAGGAAGACGTACTGCCTGCCCCGGCGATAGGTCTTCAGAAACGGCGGAATCGCGAAGCCGCCCATCAGCTCGGTGATGTAATCGACGAAGTCGGCGTCGGAGGCGACGTAGGTTGCGTCCGGGCGCGGGCTGCCCAGCGGCTTGAAGAGGACGGGCAACTCCGGATCGACCTCCCCCTGGTCGATCGAGTCGTAGGTCACGCCGTCATAGCGGTCGAGCCGAAAGCGGTAATCGGTGCCGCCGATCCGGGCAATGCCGCGCACCAGGATATGCGGCACCCCGAGATAAGAATCCTGCAGCTGGGTATCCCGGTTGATGTCGACGACATAGTGCGGTTGGATCGCCTTCAGCCAGTCGTGCAGCGGTGCGCGTGTCCAGGTGCGCTCGCCATAGGTGGTATCCAGGAAACGGTGAACCGCCCCGCGTCCGCGTTTGAGCTCGACGTCCATGGCGGCGCGAGGGAACTCCCACATCAGACGCTGCGACATCGGCCTGCCCTGGTTCATGGCGAGGATGAGGCTTTCGCTGTCGGCAGGGATGGGTTGGCCCGTGCCTGGATCATGCGCCCCGCGCAGCGCGCCGGGACCGAGAAAGGGTACCAGAGTGCCCTGTGCGAGACCGGCGGCGAGTGCGTGGAGCATGGCGAAGACCTTTAACGACCGACCGAGTGAATGGAGTGGTCAACGCAAGAAAAATGCCACGAATGGAGAAGCGGCCCTCCGGGATCGGCAAGCCGGATCTCGGTAGCGGAGCCTTCAAGGATGCTGCGAATCCCTAACAAACTCAGCAATGAGAGCTGCCTCGGAAGCCTGTCGGTCGGGTCGCC
>NZ_JAJDNA010000031.1 GCF_022340925.1 Thiocapsa sp. | reverse complement strand
GCATCCCAGTAAGCGTCCGGTCAGGGTGACGGTTTTCAGTTGAGGCAGCACTTTTTGAATTTCTTGCCGGAGCCACAGGGGCATGGGTCGTTCCGGCCGATTTTTACGGCAAAGGTGGACGGTTCCGGCCTGTTTTTTGATGCCTTGGTCAGTCGTGCTTTGTGCAAAATCTCGACATGTGACGGGATGAGATCGGGGGCGAGGTCTTCTAGTTCCTCGTCGATATCCAAGGGCTCAATGTCATTTGGGTTGGTCGTCAATTCCCCGAGCCGCCCGAGCACGAACCAAGCCCGCTGAAGATCAGCGTCGTTGTCTTCAGCCCAAGCGAGCCAAGCCTCGGGGCGCAGGCGCATGGCCTCGACAAATCCCTCGATCCATATCTCCCATAGAATGGTTTCATCGGTATCGAAGTCGAAGATGGGGCGGTAGCGCCCCTGGTCCAACTGCCGGATAATGTCGTTGTAGTGCCCCAGGATCAGGTCGCTGATGGCTTGCGCCTGTTTCACGTCATCAAACACCGGGCCTTCATCATGTCCCCATACCATCGGCATCCATTCGCTGGGCATGATCATCTCCGGACAGACGATCACTCCCGCCAGGAACCCGTCAAGCTCGCTCAGAAGCATGGCGTCGTCACCGACCGCCTCGCTGAGCAGAAAGTCGTCCAGTTGCCGGAGCTTTCTTGACAGCATGTCGCTCACACCCTGCTCCAACTCCACGGCAAAAGCTCGTCGATGCGATTGATCTTGTGTTCGGCGATACGGCCAAGCACGTCCGTGAGCCAGGCTTGCGGATCGACGCCATTGAGCTTCGCCGTCTCGATCAGGGTGTAGGCGATGGCGGCCGACTTGCCGCCTCCCTCGGAGCCGACGAACAGAAAATTCTTCCGGCCCAGGGCGATCGGCTTCATTGACCGCTCGGCGGAGTTGTTGTCCGCCTCCAGGAAGCCGTGGTCGAGGTAGGGACGGAGTTTCGTCATCCTGGTCAGGGCATAGCGGATCGCCTTGGCGAGCTCGGATTTACCCGAAATCTTCGGGAGTTGGGCGTTTAGCCAGGTTTCCAGATCGTCGAAGATCGGCAGGGCATGCGCCTGCCGCAGCCGCACCCGCTCATCGGGCGGTTGGCCGCGGGCGTCCTTCTCCACACCGTAGAGCCCGGCGATGCGCTTTATGGCCTCCTCGGCGATGACTGACCCTTCGGACTGGAAGACATCCGTGAACTTGCGTCGGATATGAGCCAGGCACGCCACCTCTGATATGCCGCCGGAGCGATAAAGCTCGTTGAAGCCGGAGTAGCCGTCGGCGTGCATCCATCCCGTGTAGCCGGTCAGGTGGTCAGCGGGATGGGCGCCCTTGCGATCGAGAGTGAACCGGTACCAGGCGGCCGGGGGCGCCTGGCCGAGCCAGGGCCGCTCTTCGCGGACATAGGTCCAGACCCGCGCGGTCTTGGCGCGGCCATTTCCGGGCGCCTGCATCTTCAGGGGCGTGTCATCGGCGAAGATCGCCTGTCCCTTGAGAACATGGCGCCCGATGGCGTCGGCCAGCGGCTCCAACAGCGCGGCTGATTTCCCGACCCAGTCGGCAAGCGTCGAGCGGTCGAGATCGATGCCGTCGCGTTCGAAGATCTGGCTCTGCCTGTAGAGGGGCAGATGATCGCCATACTTCGAGACCAGCACATGGGCGAGCAGGCCGGGGCCCGGCCTTCCCCGCTCGATCGGGCGTGAGGGCAACGGCGCCTGGCAGATCGCCTCGCAGCCGGCACAGGCCATGCGCGGGCGGACGATGCGGTTCACGACAAACCGGCCCGGGACGTATTCCAGCTCCTCGGTCACGTCCGCGCCGAGCTTCTTCAGGATGCCGCCGCACGTGCCGCAGGCCTCGCCGGGCGAGAGCACTTGCTCGTTGCGCGGAAGACCAGCCGGGAGCGGCTTGCGCTTCGGCTTATCCTTGGGTTTGGTTGTGCCCTCCGGCGTGCCAGCCGGGGCGCGTCCACTCGCCTTCGCGGCTGCGATCTCCTCGTCTTCGAGGCGCAGTTCGAGCTGATCCAGCGTCTCCGACGTCGACCCAAACCGGTGCCGGCGATGCCCGGCAAGCTCATGCTTGAGCTTCTCGATTTGCAGCGCCTGGGACTTGACGAGCGCCACCAGATCGATCGCCGCATCCCGCAGTTCGGCGGGATCTTTGGGCAGCGAATTGACGTCTGAGAACATATCCAGCTTATAGCCGAGCAGCGCCACCGAGGGAATCCCCAGGAGCCCATATCTCCCTGCTTTTGTTCGAAATTTATCCGGCCGTCAAAGGGCGCCATGTCCTCAGAGGGCTGCGCCAGTCGATCCCCTCCAGAAGCATCGCCAACTGTGCCGCCGTGATCGCGATCTTGCCGTCCGCCGGCGAGGGCCAGACAAAGCGTCCGTGCTCGAGCCGCTTGGCAAACAGGCACGCCCCCTGACCGTCCCACCACACCACTTTGATCAGATCACCGCGACGGCCGCGGAAGACGAACAGATGGCCGCAATAAGGATCCGCGGCGAGAACCTTCTGCGCCTGCGCCGCCAGACCGTTGAACCCCTTGCGCATGTCGGTGACACCCGCCGCCAGCCACACCCGCGTATTCGCCGGCACCGGAATCATGACACCGCCCTCAGCGCCCGGATGATCCGCGTCAGCGACGCCTCATCGATCCGCGCATCAACCCGAAGCCGCGTGCCGCACGCCAATTCGATCTCAACTGCCGCACCCAGCGCCGGCGCCTCAGCGGCCGGTGCGGGTCGATCGGGGGTAATCTCGACCGGCAGAAAGGACACGGCCTCGCCCACCGGCAGCCGATAGCGCGGGTCCCGAAGCCATTTGAACACCAAATTGGCATTGACGTCGTAACGCCGCGCCACCACAGAAACCGAAACCCCCGGCGACCGCGCCTGGGCCACGATCCGCCGCTTCTCCTCGTCGCTCCAGAACCGGCGATGACGCCGCACCATCAATCAACCCCAATAGTGTCCACCATCGATAGTGGACACCATCGCCCGCCATCACCCTCAATGACGACAGCTCAGACCAGAAACCGCAAGGTCAGTCACGCCGGACGGTTACGTTGATCCTTGCGCGTTGGGGGCTCATTCCCTTTTGGGCGAAAGACATCAAGATCGGCTATCAAA
>NZ_JAJDNA010000019.1 GCF_022340925.1 Thiocapsa sp. | reverse complement strand
CTGAGCCCCGCCGCCTATCTGGCCGATCTGCTCGCCTTCATCAACAACCCGGCCAACATTGTGGGGACCAATCTGGAAACCCCAGATAGCGCCACCTTAATCAGCGGCCTCAACGCGTTGACGATGCGCTATGCTCCGGATGATGAAAATCCTGGCCATCTGAAAAAGGCCGACCCCGAACAGGCCCGCCGCCCGGACATCCCCGCCATCGAGCTGAGCTGCCCGAACGCGGATACGCCTCTGCCCTATGTCGATCTGGTGATGGAGATCCTCGAGCAGGCGGCATCCGGGACCCTCGAGGGACATTCTCACCAGACCTCGGGGGATGTCGATCAGCGAGGTGCACACCCGGAACATATCAATGAAACGGCCTATGACAATCTGGCCGCGGCAGTCTTTCCCCTGACCCTGCCATTCGACATCTGGCACGCGGAGGCCGATTTGTTGTTGCCCGAGCTGGGCACCAACCGGGTCGAGCTGCTGGAGACCTTCCAGCCATCGGTTGGGACCGAGTCGGGCCCGACGGATTCCGACCGCCTGGTTCTGCCCCTGACCCTGCCATTCCATATCCGTCAGGATAATGCCGAGCAGGGCCATCCGGAAACGGCAAGTCTGATGCGCAGTGAACGCTGGGCCAGGGCCAGACTCGGGCTGTCAGCGCCGCAGTGGGAACTGATCGCCGGCGCAGATGAGGGCGGCGTTAGCCAGTCCCCGTTTGCTTGGGGTCACCGCGACGGCACTGAGAGTGGTTGGACATCGCTCTTAGCGCAACTCTCCAATGCCGAGGCCTTTCTGGAGCGCAGCGGCCTGACGTACGAAGAGCTGATGCAGTTGACGGTGCTCAAGTCCGTCGATCGATTCGGCGATCTGTATCTGAATCCCGGCTCGCCACCCGTGTGTGATCCAGCCCAGATCGAGGTCGAGGGGCTGAACCAGGAAATGGCCCTCTTCCTGCACCGCCTGCTGCGGTTGCGCGCCGCCCTCGGCTGGAGCCTGATCGAGCTGGACCAAGCGGTGATGGCGCTGGATTCTGCGGCGAGGGCTGACGGACAGCCCCTCTTGGACGCACAGTTTCTGATCAAGCTCGCGCAGGTCGTCGATCTCAAGGACCAGTTCCGTCTCCCGCTACCCGAACTGCTGAGCTGGTGGTCGAACATCGACACCGCTGATTACTCGGTCGAGGGGCTGCCGGTCTATCGCTCCTTCTACGACACACAGGTTCCGGCGCCGCACGGCGACGACCCAAAAACGGAAAAGTTCGCCCTCGATGATACTCGCACCGAACTCATAGATGACGAGCAGCCACTCATTGATTACGTCGACCTGATCGCGCCCATCCTGGGCCTGACCCAGTCCGAGCTGCCCCTGTTGGAAGACGGCCTGGCGCTCGAGAGTGACAGACTGAATCTGGCCAATCTCTCCACCCTCTACCGGCACGCTTCGCTGGCGCGCGCCCTCGGCCTGGGCATCGCCGAGTATCTGCTGGCCAGGCAACTCATCGGCTCCGATCCCTTTACCGATGAGGGTCCGGAGGCGCCCACCTACCAGACCCTGCGCTTCCTGTCGCGCTTCCGAGATCTGGAGCGAAGCGGTTTCGGCCTCGCCGAGCTGCACTATCTGGTCGGCGCCGGCGAGCATCCGCAAGGTTCCAGCCTGCCGCCGACCGAGGACTGGCTGGATCAGACCGCCGAGAGCCTGCGCCAGACCTTGAGCGGGATCGAGCCGCCCAGCGAAGACGAAGATGCAGCGCTGGATCTCCAGGCCCTGGCGGCGTTGCGCGCCAAGGCCCTGGGCATCGCGCTGGCGGAACTGCTCGGCATAGGCACGGACGTCTGCCGCGCCCTGCTGACCCACACCCGCCTGAAGGCGGATTCCGCGCCGCCTGCCTGCTGCACCTGGGCATTCAGGCCCGCGGGGCTCTCGATCATGCAGGCCCTGCTGGCAGCCCTGGGGGCGAGTGAGCCGGAGCCGCACCAGGAAACCGTGAGGAGCATTCTGCTGCGGCTGCATCAGGCCGCCTTGCTGGTCTCCAGGCTCGGGCTCACGGCCGCGGACCTCCAGGGCCTGGTCGCCATTCGCGGTCGCACGGGCTGGCTGGATCCCACGGCCCTGCCCATCGATCCCCCAGGACCGCAGCCGCTGGGCACCCTGAGCGGCCTGATGCACCTGGTCGATTTCAGCGGGCTGCGCCGCCGGCTGCCCGCGCATCAGCGGGGCCGGCTGTTCGAGCTGTTCCTCATCCCGTCGGATATCAAAACGGCGAACGATCCGGCCGAGGCAAGAAATGAATACACCGAGCTTCTGGCCGAGCTGACCGGCTGGCCGACGGATCAGATCAAGGCGTTGATCGGCGACCCGGACGCGAACGACGACCCAGCCAAGCTGGGTATATTGCAACCGGACTTTCCGGAGCATTTTCGCGCCCCCCGCCTGGCCCTGCGCATCGGCGCTGCCATCAGGCTCGCGCAGCGGCTCGGGCTCCCCGTGGCCGAGGCCGCGGCCTTGTTGCCCGATCCGGAGAATGCGAAAGACTCGGCTATGCGCATCCGCAATGCCCTGCGGGCTCGCTGGGGCGCCAACTGGAACGCGGCGGTCAAGCCCCTGCGCGACCGGCTGCGGGAGCAGCAGCGCGCCGCCCTGGTCGCCTTTCTGATGCACCAGTGGTCCCTCAAGCGCGCCGACGACCTGTTCGACCTGTTCCTGATCGACGTGGAGATGAGCCCCTGCATGCAGACCTCGCGCATCGTGCAGGCCACCGCCTCGGTCCAGCTGTTCGTACAACGGGTGATCATGAACCTGGAGCCCGGCCTGTCCATCACCGCCGACGGGGCGGCCCAATGGGAGTGGATGAAGAACTACCGGGTATGGGAGGGCAACCGTCAGGTCTTTCTCTACCCGGAGAACTGGATCCAGCCGGAGCTGCGTGACGACAAGACCCCCTTCTTCGAGGAGCTGGAGACCGAGCTGCTGCAGAGCGACCTGACCGAGGCCAGCGCGGAAACGGCCCTGCTGCACTACCTGGAGAAGCTGCACGAGATCGCGCGACTGCAGCCCTGCGGCATGTACCGGGAAGAGGACAGCGA
>NZ_JAJDNA010000013.1 GCF_022340925.1 Thiocapsa sp. | reverse complement strand
GGGGTCGAGCTCCGGATAGTCCCGGCCGAGATCGAATCCCCCGAGAACATTGTGGGCGGCCAGGGACCGGAGGACGTCCTGGGTGGCAGCTGGGAGCCGCAGGGCCTGCTCGTGAAAGACGGCTCGGTCGAAGAGCGGTTCAACTCCCGGGACCTCGCAGAGCATCCCCGTGAGCTGTCTGGTCTTGGCATGACACGAGGCGGCCACACGCTCCAGCCCCTCGGCACCCAGGATGGCCATGTGGATGGTGGCTGCGGTGACGAGCAGGCCCTGGTTGGTGCAGATGTTCGAGGTCGCCTTGTTGCGCCGGATGTGCTGCTCGCGGGCCTGGAGCGTGAGTGTGAAGCCGGGCTTGCCGTCGAGATCCAGGGTCCGCCCGACGATGCGTCCCGGCAGTTGCCGCACGAGCTCCCGCCGACAACAGAGAAACCCGGCATAGGGTCCGCCCGAGGCGAGCGGCATCCCCAACGGCTGGGCCTCGCCGCAGGCAATGTCGGCCCCTGCGGTGCCCCAGTCCCCTGGCGGTGAGAGCAGGGCGAGCGCGGTCGGGTTGACGACGCCGATGACCAGCGCTCCCCGGGCATGCGCCCAGTCGGTCAGCTCGTCGACGTCTTCGAGCACACCGAAGAAGCTCGGCTGGGTGATCACCAGGGCAGCATAGGGGCCCTGATCTGTGAGCGCATCCAGCGCCGCGACAGGGGTATGCCCACCCTGAGGATCGAACGGGACCTCGACCAGCTCGATGCTTTGTGGGGCGACGATGCTGCGCAGGGTGCGCCGATAGGCCGGGTGCAGGGCACGGGGGATGAGGACCCTCCCGGACTTTGCCCGGCGATTGGATCGCACGGCCATGAGGACCGCCTCGGCGAGCCCGGAGGCGCCGTCATAGAGCGAGGCGTTGGAGACGTCCAGCCCGGTCAGGGCAGCCATCATCGACTGAAACTCATAGAGCAGCTGCAAGGTGCCCTGGCTGGCCTCCGCCTGATAGGGCGTGTAGGCGCTGTAGAACTCCCCTCGCGTGGCGATCTGCCAGACCGCTGCAGGGACGTGGTGGTCATAGGCGCCGGCGCCGATGAAGCAGAGCGGCTGCCCGTCCGCGCGGGCGCGTGACTGCATCAGTGCGGCGATCTCCATCTCAGCCAGGGCGGTTGGGATGGCGGTCAGCTCGCCGATGCGCAGCTCGGCGGGGATCTCGTCGAACAGATCATCGGTACTGGCGACGCCGATGCTCTCGAGCATCGCCGTGATGTCGTCCTGGGTATGGGGTACGAAGGGCATAGAAGGTTCCGGGGCCCGGGTTGCGGGCCCTTCAGATGGGGCCAGCGATCGACCTCAGACCTCGTCCTCGACGACCTGCCGGTAGGCAGCCGCATCCAGAAGCCCCGAGAGTGCCGCCATATCGTTCGGTGCAAGTCGGAAGATCCAACCTTCATCGTAAGGGCTGTTGTTGATTGCATCCGGGCTATCGTTCAGGAGATCGTTCGATTCGATCACCTCGCCGGCGAGTGGGGCATAGATATCCGAGGCGGCCTTGACCGACTCGACCACGGCACAGGCCTCTTCGGCTTCGACCTCCCGGCCCGTTTCGGGGATCTCCACGAAGACGATGTCACCCAGTGCCTCCTGGGCATGGTCGGTGATGCCGACGGTGACGGTCCCGTCACCATTGTTCCTCACCCATTCGTGGCTCTTGGTGTATCTCAGGTCTGCAGGGACGTCGCTCATGGTTGGCTCCGATGGAATGACACCGGCTGACAGTCGTGTGTTTGCCGGCTGGCTGGGTCCACTCGAGTCACAGGGTTACGCGGATCGTGCCGTGCCTCACGAACGGTGGATTGACGACGCGCGCGGAGACCTCTCTGCCGCGGATCACGACCGTGCAATGCGCGGAGGGGATGGGGGCAATCCGCGCGAATGCGATCGAGCGCTCCAAGGTCGGCGAAAAGCCGCCTGAAGTCACCTCCCCGACGACTCGTCCGTTCGCAAGGACCGCTTGACCTGGGCGAAGGATGCCCCGTCCGGTCAACAGCAAGCCGACGAAGTCCCGCCGTTCGGGGTGATCGCGTTGTGCCTTGAGGGCCTCGCGACCGACAAACTCGCGCTCCTCGGGGGTCCAGGCGACGGTCCAGGAGAGTCCGGATTCGAGCGGGCCAATCGCCTCGTCCATGTCTTGGCCATAGAGGTTCATTCCCGCCTCCAGTCTCAGCGTATCGCGTGCGCCCAGACCACACGGGCGTACCTCCGCTGCGGCGAGGCCACGCCAGAGCCCCATCGAATCCTCGCTCGGGAGGATGATCTCGAAGCCGTCCTCGCCGGTGTATCCGGTACGCCCCACGAACCAGCGCTGATCCTCTGCAGCGAAGAAGGGGGCGATCCGCAGTGCCGCCTCGCGCAATCCGTCCCGCAGCAAGGGTGCGGCTCGGGCACGTGCGTCAGGGCCTTGTACCGCGATCATGGCCAGATCGTCGCGCCGCGAGATCCGGACCCGGCGCCCCTCGCCCTGCAGCTGCATCCACGCCAGGTCCTTGTCCGCAGTTGCGGCGTTGACCACTGCCCGATAACGCCCGGCCCCGCGGAAGAACAGGATGAGGTCGTCGACCACCCCTCCCTGCGGATTCAGCATGCAACTATAGAGCGCTTTGCCCGGTGTGGTCAGCTTGTTCGCGTCGTTGGCAAGCAGGTATCTGAGAAAGGCCAGCGCCTCCGGCCCTTCGATGTCGACCGGTCGCATGTGGGAAACGTCGAACATGCCCGCGCCGCGGCGCACCGCATGATGCTCCTCGATCTGCGAGCCGTAGTGCAACGGCATGTCCCAGCCGCCGAATGGGACCATCCGGGCGCCGAGACGCTCGTGCTCCGAGAACAATGGGGTACGCAGTGCCATACCACTCTCCACTGGCCTGATTGGCCCGCCCCGCCGGCGGGACGTCGAAAGGCGTCTAACCGGCCGATGGGTTCAGGTGAAACGGGATGGGCGGTGCTGGACTGCGGCCCTGCCGAGTGCAGAAGCCCGACGTCCGAAAGCGCCCGGAACAGCGGTGGCCCCTGTGGTTGGAGTCACCCCCGCGAACGCCCACGGCGATCGATAGCGGCGCAAGCGCGGCCCGTTGGGATCCACCTGGACCCTCGGCGCCGCCCCTCTGTCCCAGACCTGAGAGTTTGCAGGCGGCCGATTGCGTCGGTCCTGCTGCCCCTTCGGTGGGCCGCGACCGCTGGTCCGGTCGCGACCGCTCTCCAGAGTCGGTCGTTATTCCCGCAGTCCCTTTGCCTGAGCGATTCCGGGCAGTGTTGCGCCTTCGGCGCCGGCCGAGGCCGATCTCTCCCGCGGGACTTCACGCGAGACGAGACTATAAGCGCCGTGCGTCGAGATTTCCAGACGTCGCCGAGTGGGCGGCAGCTCAGCCTTTGGTTTCGGATTCGCTGTTGCGCCGCCGAAACGCGGTCCCCCCGCAGTCTGCACAGGCTGGGATGCGTCCGGCCTTGACGAAATGGGTCTCGGCGCCGCACCGGTCGCAGACGAGCGTACCCGGACCAGTGACCTCGCCGGCCTGATAGAGACTCATCTGGCGGGCCGTCTCGGCCCATTGAGCCAGCTGGAGGCTGGTCTGGTCGGCGACCTTGGAGAACATGTCCATCATGCGCTGCTCGATCAGCTGCAGGTCAAATCGCCACCAATCGCGAATGTCTTGACCCGTCTCGGCGATATAGCTCGCTGCGTCCTCGACATCGCGTTGGATATAATCAGAGACCTTGTGGGCCTCTTCCCGCGTCAGCTCGCCGAGCTCGACCATATTGTCCCGCGCCTTCTCCAGGATCTCGCGGAATCGCGGGGCCGTTTCCGCCTGGGTCTTGTCGATCGCCTCATGGGTGTGCTTGAGCATCCGCTCGTAGGCGTCCACCAGCTTGTCGGTCGTCGTGCCCTTCTCTTCTTGATTGCTCATGATGGCCTCCGTCGGTTGCCTCACGCCCGCTTCATGGAATGGCTGAAGGCCCTTCCTATCGGTTGAAGTGTGCGATATTGAGCGGATTTGGCAAGGATCGGGGGCGCTTGCCGGATCAATGCGCCCATCCCCCCCCGTTCGGACCTGCTCGGACCGGCCTCACCGGTCGCCGCCGATCCGCTGGCTGCGTTATCCTAAGGGTCATTGCCGTCACGCGCGCGCCAGAAGGCCGGACATCCATGCAGACCGACTACGACCCGCAGGCGATCGAGGCCGCGGCCCAGCTCTATTGGGAAGAACGCCAGTCATTCAAGGCCGTTGAGGATCGCTCGCGCGAGAAGTTCTACTGCCTGTCCATGTTCCCCTATCCCTCGGGCAGGCTGCACATGGGGCATGTGCGCAATTACACCATCGGCGACGTCATCGCCCGCTACCAGCGCATGCTGGGCAAGAATGTGCTTCAGCCCATGGGTTGGGACGCCTTCGGGCTGCCCGCCGAGAACGCGGCCATCAAGCAGAGCATCCCGCCCTCGCAATGGACCCGGTCCAACATCGCCTACATGCGCCGCCAGCTCAAGCAGCTCGGATTCGGGTATGACTGGGACCGCGAGCTGGCGACCTGCGACCCGGCTTATTACCGCTGGGAGCAGTGGCTGTTCACCCGGCTGATGGAGAAGGGCCTCGCCTATCGCACTCAGGCCACGGTGAACTGGGATCCGATCGACCAGACGGTGCTCGCCAACGAGCAGGTGATCGACGGCAAGGGCTGGCGCTCCGGTGCGTCGGTCGAGAAGCGCGAGATCCAGCAGTGGTTCGTACGCATCACCGACTATGCCCAGGAGCTGCTGGATGCGCTCGATGGCCTGGACGGCTGGCCGGATCAGGTTCGGACCATGCAGCGCAACTGGATCGGGCGCTCCGAGGGCGTGGAGATGACGTTTGCGATCCAGGGTTCGGACGAGACCTTGGAGATCTACACCACTCGACCGGACACCCTCATGGGGGTGACCTATGTTGCCGTGGCCGCCGAGCACCCGCTGGCGCGCCGTGCTGCGAGGGATCAGCCCGAGCTCGCGATGTTCATCGACGAATGCCGTCTGGGTGGGACCTCCGAGGCCGAGATTGAGACGATGGAGAAGAAGGGTCATCCGCTCGGCCTGAACGCCATCCACCCGGTCACGGGGGAGGTTGTGCCTGTCTTCGCGGCCAACTTTGTCGTGATGGGCTATGGCACCGGGGCCGTGATGTCGGTTCCTGCGCACGACGAGCGCGATTTCCATTTCGCGCACAAGTACGGGATCCCGATCCGGCCCGTGATCGTGCCAGAGGACTGGAAAGACCTTGAGCTCGACATCGGCACCGGCGCGGCTAACCTGGTCGGCGGCAACCCCGTCATCAGGCCCGCAGGGGACTCCCTTCACGCGCCCTTGGACTGGTCGGGCTGGGACGAGCGCTTCGAGCAAAAGGGCGCGCTCATCAATTCAGGCCCGTTCTCGGCCTTGACCAGTGCCGAGGCATTCGAAGCGATCGCGGCCTGGTTGGCTGAGCGCGGAAAGGGCCTGAAACGGATCAACTTTCGGCTGCGCGACTGGGGCGTCTCGCGCCAACGCTACTGGGGCTGCCCGATCCCGGTGGTCCAGCGCCCGGACGGCAGCCTCCGCCCCGAGACCGATCTCCCGGTATGCCTCCCCGAAGACCTGGTGGTGGACGGATCCGGCTCCCCACTCAAGAAGATGCCGTCGTTCTCGCATCTTCCCGGCGGGGAGATGCGAGAGACCGACACCTTCGACACCTTCTTCGAGTCGTCCTGGTATTACGCGCGCTATTGCTCCGCCGATTGCGACAGCGCCATGCTCGACGAGCGCGCCGACTATTGGCTGCCGGTTGACCAATACGTTGGCGGGATCGAGCACGCGGTCCTCCATCTGCTCTACGCGCGCTTCTTCCACAGACTGATGCGCGACGAGGGTCTGGTCGCCTGCGACGAGCCGTTCACGCGTTTGCTGACCCAGGGGATGGTCGTCGCCGAGACCTGGTATCGCGAAGACGCCGAGGGCCGCAAGCAGTGGTTCAATCCGGCCGAGGTGGCGGTTGAGCGCGACGACAAGGGTCGCCTGTTGCGGGCGTCGCTCAAGTCCGACGGTCTGCCGGTGCGCTTCGGCGGCATCGAGAAGATGTCGAAATCGAAGAACAACGGTGTCGACCCGCAGGCCCTGATTGAGCGTTACGGCGCCGACACGGTGCGGCTCTACACCATGTTCACCGCCCCGCCGGACCAGTCGCTGGAGTGGAGCGAGGAAGGCGTGGAGGGGGCCTTCCGCTTCCTGAAGCGGCTCTGGTCGCTCGCGACGACCGAGACTGAGGCGATCCGCAGAGCGGGTCCGCCGAGCGTGCTGCTGGGGGACGACCTCGAGGAGCCGGCACGCAGCGCCCGCCGTGAGATCCATGCCGTTCTGAAGAAGGCACGCTTCGACTACGAGCGCCACCGGCTCAACACCGTGGTCTCGGGTTGCATGACCCTGGTCAATGTCCTCTACAAGCTCGAAGCCTCCCCGGCCCGAGGCGCCCTGCTGCGTGAGGGGATGAGCATCCTGCTCCGTCTCCTGGCGCCGATCGCACCGCATGTGACCCACCATCTCTGGCGGGAGCTCGGGTTCGGCGACGACATCCTCTGCTCGACCTGGCCCGAGGTCGACGCCGATGCCCTCGTGCAGTCCATGATCGACTACGTGGTGCAGGTGAACGGCAAGGTTCGCGCGACCGTGCGCGTCCCGGCGGATGCCGAACGGGGGGAGATCGAGGCGGTCGCGCTGGCGAACGAGAACGCGCGGCGATTCATCGGGGGAGCCAGCGTACGCAAGGTCATCCTGGTCCCGAACAAGCTGATCAACATCGTAGCGGGCTGATGCCGGCACCCGTCCAACGACCGGAGGCGAGCATGGGAGATCCGGTTGCCGGCGGGGGCGGGCAGGCAGCCCGCGCGCTCGGCACACGGGAGCCGGGATCCGGGCGCACCGGGACGGGTCGCTCGGCCGGCTGTCGCCGGTCTCCATTGCGGATACGGGCGACGTCCGGCGCACGGCGTCGCTCGATCGCCCTGCTGGTCCTCGCATCGGTCTGTCTGGTCCAGATTGGCTGCGGATTTCGCCTGCGCGGCGCCGTGGAGATACCGGCCGAGCTCAACCCGATCTATATCCAGTCTGCCGGCGGGTCGCCGGTGCGTCAGGCTATCATCGAGCAGCTGGCGGGCAGCGATGTGGTTGTGGCGCCGGCTGCGACCGGCGCCAGGCTGATCCTGCGTGTCCTCTCGGAGGCCAGCACCTCCCGGGTGGTCGCGGTGGATGCCCGTGGCCGGGTCCTGGCCTACGAGCTCCACTATCTCGTCAATTACGATGCGGTGGCCGCAGACGGCAGTCAGAAGGTGCCCGCACAGTCACTCGATCTCGTGCGCAACTTCGACAACCCCGACGTGGAGGTGCTGGGGAAACAGCTCGAAGAGCGCCTGATCTTCGATGATTTTGCTCGCGACGCCGCCGATCGCATCTTAATGCGCCTGCGCGTTGCGCTGCTCTGAGCCATCCTCCCACGCCCCGGTAACAGACCCTAATGCGCTTGCGGTTCAATCAGCTCCATGACGCACTCGCGGGTGGTCCGGCCCCGCTTTATCTGATTTGCGGCGACGAGCCTTATCAGCTCGGGGAGGCGGCGCACTTGGTCCGCGAGGCGGGGCGCCGACACGGATTCGCAGAGCGCGAGGTCTTGCATCAGGACGGCAGCTTCGACTGGCACGCGCTGGCTGCATCCGCCGACGGCATGTCGCTGTTCTCTGCGCGCAAGCTGATCGAGCTGCGCATCGGCACCGCGAGGCTCGGCAAAGACGGGAGTGCCGCGGTTCTCGCCTACTGCGAGCGCCTCTGCCCGGACAATCTGCTCCTGATGATTGCGCCCGAGCTGGATCGCAAGGAGCTGCAGAGTCGATGGGCCAAGCAGGTCGAGTCGGTCGGCGTCCTGCTTCAGGTCTGGCCGTTGAAGGGCCGAGAGCTGTTGCGGTGGCTCGCGCAGCGGCTGCAGGCCGTTGGTCTTCAGCCGGGACCGGGAGTGGCCGAGCTCCTGGCCGACCGGGCCGAGGGAAACCTCCTGGCGGCCGCCCAGGAGATCGAGAAGCAACGCCTCTTACGGGACCCTGGGCCGCTCGAGGTCGCCGACCTGCTCGGCAATCTCGCCGACAGTGCGCGGTTCGATCTCTTCGCACTGACCGATGCCGCCTTGTCCGGGGACCGTGCCCGCACGCAAAGGGTTCTGTCGGCCCTGCGAGCGGATGGAACCGCCGATGTCCTGGTTCTTTGGGCCCTGGCACGCGAGCTGCGGATGCTGGCCGAGGCGGCCGCGGCGAGCGCGGGATCTCGACCGCCGGGTTTCGCGCAGGGGCGCCTGCCGCCGCAGCGTCTGCAGGCAATCGCGCGGGCGCTCACGCGTCTCTCGCCCCATTTGCTGCGTACGCTGCTCCAGCAGTGTGCACTGACTGACCAGTCGATCAAGGGGCTGGCCACCGGTGACCCCTGGCACCGACTTGCCGTCGTCGCCGACGCACTGGCCGCAGGCGGGTTTCGGTTGGCCCGGCCGGTCCGGCAGCGTTAACCCGTATCTGCTCGTTTCAGGAGAGGCCCGAAGGGGTGGTCAGGGAGCCATAGAACGCCAGCCGATGCGGTCTTGGTCCGTTGGCCGTCCCGCGCTCGCCGCGGGATCGCATTCAGGGCCCTGCAAACCGGCTCGCCCGGTGGCGATCCGGCGCTTCGAAGAGGAGGCTTGAGGACGGGTCCTCAAGGGGCCCGAAGGAGATCCCCGACAGCGTTGACGGCATCCCTGAAACGCCGCCTCGGATCGCCCGCGACCTTGACGTAGCGCCGGCTGTAGAGATCCAGCAGCTGCTCGTAATAAGCCAGCATCTGGGCGCGGTTCTCTGGTCGGTCTCGGATCCCGTCTGCCTGCCAAGGGACGTCGATGTCCGTCAGGAGGTAGAGATCGGAACGGATAAAGGGGAGTGCGGCGTTGAGGGATTCCGGTATGCCGCCGAAAAAGAGGTCCGAATAGGCCCTGATCGTCAACAGGTCGGTATCGCAGACCAGAAGACCATGTCTTGCCCGGACCGCTGCGCGATTTTCCCTTGCCTGCTGGCCGATCGCAATCGCGAGGATGTCGTCAAGCCCGCAGTTTTGGCCGGTTCGTCGAATCTTTTCCCGGATGTACGGCCGGGCATACTCGGCGACCCACAGGGTATCGAAATGCGCCGCCAGTTGACGCGCGAGGGTGGTCTTACCTGTCGACTCCGGGCCGTACAGAACGACCCGCTTGAGTCCGCGGATGTCGGTTTGTCTGAGCCGCTCGTCCACGCCTGTCCGCCCTCTTGGGCCGGGATCAGTGGATCCCGCGTCATTTCCCCGCTATACAGGCCCAAGCTGCAATCTTACACTTTCCCAAGCCATTAACAGCAGGTGCCGGATGAGCGAACGACAGATCTCAGACATTGATGCCTATATGTCAGGCCTCGGGCAGCGTGCGCGTGCGGCATCCCGCGACCTGGCACGCGCCGCGACGCGTTCCAAGAACGCCGCCTTGTTGGCCATCGCGTCGGAGATCAATGATCGACGCCACGCAATCGTCTCGGCCAACCGGGTCGACCTGGAGCGAGGTGCGGCGAAGGGTCTGGATGCCGCGCTTCTCGACCGCTTGGAGCTGACCGAGGCGCGCGTCGACAGCATGATCGAGGGTCTGCGGCAGATCGCTGCCCTGCCGGACCCGATCGGCGCGATCAGTGATCTCGATTTCCGTCCCTCCGGGATCCAGGTGGGGCGTATGCGGGTGCCGCTGGGCGTCGTCGGGATCATCTACGAATCGCGACCCAATGTGACTGCGGACGCCGCCGGACTCTGTCTCAAGTCGGGCAACGCCACACTCCTGCGCGGTGGCTCGGAGGCGTTCGAGTCCAACCAGGCGATCGCGGCCTGCATCCAACGCGGTCTGGTCGAGGCCGGTCTGCCTGCCGACGGCGTGCAGGTCGTGGCCACCACCGACCGTGCCGCGGTGGGGGCCATGATCACCATGCCCGAGCATGTCGACGTCATTATCCCGCGCGGCGGCAAGGGCCTGATCGAGCGGATCAGCCGCGAGGCCCGCGTGCCGGTCATCAAGCATCTGGACGGAATCTGTCATGTCTTCATCGATGCGCATGCCGATCCCGACAAGGCGTTCGCCATCGCACTGAACGCCAAGACGCAGCGCTACGGCACCTGTAACACGATGGAAACCCTCTTGGTTGACGAGTCGGTGGCAGCAATGATCCTCCCGCGGTTGGGCGCGGCCTATCGCGAGAAAGGAGTGGAGCTTCGGGGCTGCCAGCGTACCCGCGAGATCCTGCCCGAGGCCAAGACGGCCACGGAGGCTGATTGGGATACGGAATATCTGGGGCCGATCCTCTCCGTCCGGGTCGTCTCGGGACTCGATGCCGCGATCGATCATATCGCGATTCATGGATCGGCCCACACGGACGCCATCGTCACGGAAGACTACAGCCATGCCAGACGCTTCCTGCGCGAGGTCGACTCCAGCTCGGTGATGGTGAATGCCTCCACCCGTTTTGCGGACGGATTCGAATACGGTCTGGGCGCGGAGATCGGAATCAGCACGGACAAATTCCATGCGCGTGGCCCAGTCGGGCTCGAAGGCTTGACCTCGGTGAAGTTCGTGGTGCTCGGGGATGGGGAGGTGCGCACCTGATGCCGCCGGACTTGTCGGGGGCGCTGGTCGCTTGATCCATGGTCGGCATCCTTGGCGGCACCTTCGACCCCATCCACTTCGGGCATCTGCGGCCGGCACTCGATTGCATCCAGTCACTGGGTTTGCATGAGATTCGATTCATCCCGCTCAATGTGGCGGTCCATCGTCCGCCCCCGCTTGCCCCGCCGGCGCTTCGACTGGCCATGCTGGAGGCGGCGATCGCCGGGCAGACCGGTTTCGTCGCGGACCGCCGTGAGATCGAGCGCCCGGGCGGCTCCTTCACCTATCACACGCTGGTCTCGCTGCGCGCCGAGCTCGGGCGAGAGCGTCCTTTGTGCCTGCTGATCGGCGCCGATGCCTTCGCCGGATTCCTGGGCTGGCATCGTCCCCACGACATCCTTGAGCTGGCCCATGTGATCGTGATGCAGCGACCGCGACCGCCGGTTCCACCCGATCCGGGCCTACGGGCGCTCTGGGCGCAACGAATTTCCCACGATCCAGGCGAGTTGGCAGAGACGCCTGCGGGGCGCATCCTGTTTCAAGCGGTCACCCAGATCGATGTTTCGGCGACACGGGTGCGGGAGCTGGTTCGGCAGGGTTGGAGCCCGCGCTATCTGTTGCCCGATGCGGTGATCTCGATCATCGAATCGGAGCGGCTTTATCGGTGAGCCGGAGGCGCACCGATCCGATGGGCCACGTTGGCACCGTCGCTCTTCGGACACAGGCAGGGATGGCCTGGTCGTCATCGCGGATCGCGGTGCGACGAGAATCCCCGTGCGGCGTGTCGACGCACACCCCATCCAAGAGCAGAGGAGATCGCATGCAGCTTGAGACACTTCGACAGCTGGTCGTCGATACACTGACCGACATGAAGGCCCGCGACATCGAGGTGATGGATGTGCGGGGCAAGACCGCCATCACCGATTACATGATCGTGGCGTCCGGCACCTCGGACCGTCATGTCAAGGCCATCGCGGAGACTCTGGCCTTCCGATCGAAGGAGGCGGGTGAGATTCCTCTGGGTCTGGAGGGCGTCGCCGAGGGTGAGTGGGCGTTGGTCGACCTCAACGGGGTCGTGGTCCACGTCATGCTCCCCAAGGTGCGTGACTTCTACAACCTCGAGCGGCTCTGGTCCGCTCCGGCAGCGGTTCCGAAGGCGGCCGCCAGGCCTCTGTAGGACCATTTCGGTGGATCGCTTCGACCGGATCTTCGAGCTCAACCGCATCCTGCAGGCGGCTCGCTATCCGGTCTCGCGTCGGCGGCTCCAGGAGGAGCTTGAGTGTTCGCGCGCCACGGTCAAACGAATCATCGAGGACATGCGTCTCTATCTGAACGCACCCATCGTCTACGACCGTGAGCACAACGGCTACAGGTACGACCTGGCTGAGGGCGCCATGTACGAGCTCCCCGGACTCTGGTTCAATGCCTCGGAGCTGCATGCGCTGCTGACGGTTCAGCAGTTGCTCAAGACCATGCAGCCGGGCCTGCTCGACCAGCACCTGCGTCCGCTGCAGAAGCGGATCGGCGAGCTGCTCGACCTGCAGCGACCGGGGTTCGACGGTCTTGCTGCGCGGGTACGGGTGATCCAGATGGGTGCGCGCCGCGGCGGCCGCCACTTCCAGACGGTCGCCGGCGCGCTGGCGCAGCACCAGCGGCTTTGGATCCGTTACTTCAATCGCGGCAGCGATCTGCATAGCGAGCGCGAGGTCTCGCCCCAGCGACTGGTCTACTATCGGGACAACTGGTATCTCGACGCCTGGTGTCATCTACGCGAGGGTCTGCGGACCTTCGCTCTCGACGCGATCGCGGCCGCGAGACCTTTGTCCGCAGACGCCGCGCAGGTCAAGGACGCCGAGCTGGAGCAACACGTTGCCTCCTCCTACGGGATCTTTGCCGGCGTCCCCGACCAGGTTGCCGTGCTCAGGTTCAGTCCCGAGCGTGCCCGTTGGGTGTCCATCGAGGAGTGGCATCGCGATCAGGAAGGCCGGTTCCTGGAAGACGGGTGCTACGAGCTTCGAATCCCCTACAGCAATGCCCTGGAGTTGACGATGGACGTCCTCAAGTATGGGCCTGATGTCGAGGTCGTGGGGCCTGCGGGGCTCCGCGATCTCGTCCGGGAGCGTCTGCGCGGCGCACTCGGGCAGTATGAGAGCGGTCGCGAGAGCTGATGTGCGGATGCGTGGCAACGCGAAGATCGGCGCGCCGCTTGGCCTCCTGTGCAGGCGGTTCCGATGACCGGATCGTGGGCGGGAGGATTCAGCTCGCCCCGCGGTGGAGGCCCGCAACACCATGGACTCGACTCAGCGAGAGACGCCGACCCTCTGCCTGGTCGCCGCGGTTGCCGACAACGGGGTGATCGGGCGGGACAACCGCCTCCCCTGGCATCTCCCCGCGGACCTGGCCCACTTCAAGCGACTGACGCTCGACAAGACCATCGTCATGGGTCGACGGACCTGGGAGTCCTTGCCGGCTCCTTTGCCCCGCCGCCGTCATATCGTGCTTTCGAACGACCCCGGGTTTCGCCCGGAAGGCTGCGTTGTCGCCGGCTCGCTGGACGCCGCGATTGCGTCCGCCGGTCCGGTGGCCGAGCTGCTGATCGTGGGCGGTGCCGGACTCTATGCCGAGGCGCTGCCGCGCGCCGACTGCCTGTATCTGACGCAGGTCCATGCCTCGGTCGATGGCGACACCCGATTTCCGAGATGGAATCCCGCGAGCTGGCGTGAGGTCAGCCGTGTCGATCACGCGGCTGACGCGCGAAACTGCTATGCGATGACCTTCCTGGAGCTCCGTCGAGTCGCCTCCTGCTCAGATTAGTTGGAGCCGGGCCGGAGGTAGCCTCTGCAGGGGATCTGAACCGGGGTGATCGACCCGCGCCGGTGGACCCGAATCGCCGTCAGTGCGCCGCCCCATAGACAGCCGCTGTCCAGTGCCCAGACATTGTCCTCGGCTCGGTAACCGAGTGTGGACCAATGGCCGAAGATGATCCGCTCCTGTCGGCTGCGCCTGCCGGGGACCCGGAACCACGGCAAGAGACCTCGGGACTGGCTGCCGAGGTCCCCTTTCTCGGCCAGCGCGAGCGCACCCTCCTGTGTGCAGAACCGCAGTCGGGTCAGGCAGTTGGTAATGAACCTCAGGCGCTGGATCCCCGTGAGGTCGGGTGACCACCGAGTAGGCTGGTTGCCATACATCTCGAGCAGGAAGGCTTGACACTGCGGACCGCGGAGTGCTGCTTCGAGCTCGCGTGCACAGGACTGTGCCTCCGCCAGGGTCCATTGCGGCGGCAGGCCGGCATGGATCAGGGTGAAGCCTTTGTCGGAATCGTGGTGGAGGAGCGGACGATGACGCAGCCAGTCCAGCAGCTCATCGCGGTCCGGCGCGCTGAGGATCTCATCGAGGGTGCCCTTGCCGGCGTGCCGCCTGTTGCCTGCGGCCAGCGCCAAGAGATGAAGGTCGTGGTTTCCGAGAACGACGACCGCCCGGTCGTCGAGGTCGCGCACGAAGCGCATGACCGAGAGCGAATCCGGGCCACGGTTGACCAGATCGCCGACGAACCAGAGCCGGTCCGAGCCTGGATCGAATCGGATCGCGTCGAGCAGTCGGCGCAGGTCGCGGTAACACCCTTGTATGTCGCCGATGGCAAACGTGGGCATGGGCGCTTCCGGGCCTGCCTTGGGTTTTCTGGGTCCGGTGGCTGAGCGCGCCGGTTGACTGGCGCTCCAGGATCGCGAGGCGGCTGACTCGTTCGTCAGTGCATGGTCGCAACGGATGCCAGTGAGAACGCCGGGATGTCCGCCTCGAATCGTGTCCCGTCGTCGCCGATCATCCCGTAGGTGCCGTGCATACTCCCGACTGGGGTAGCAAGGATCGTGCCGCTCGTATACTCGAAGCGTTCGCCGGGCCGCAAGTGAGGTTGCTCTCCCACCACCCCCTCGCCTCTGACCTCTTGGGCCTTCCCGTCGGCGTCAGTGATGATCCAATGCCGGTTCAGGAGGCGGGCGGGTTGGTTGCCCTGGTTCTCGATCACGATGGTGTAGGCGAACACATAGCGGCCCTCCGCCGGTGCTGAACGCTCAGGTTGATACTGGCTGTTGGCCGAAATCTTGATCGAAAATTCTTTCACCGGTCTCTCCATCGCAGACAAGCGCATCGGATCGCGTGATAATACACATACCCCCGGCGAGCAATCCAGGTCATCGGAATTGCTGGAGCTTCGTCCGATGTCTCACCGGACGTCGAATGGCGAAGTGACCTTCTTGGAGACAATGGACGGTACCCCAATGCGGTCAAAATCTTATCGTCGCAAGCCGGATCTCTTCACGCTGCTCATCGCCTTTGTCTTGGTCGGAATGGCGGCGACGCTGGCCTACCAGATCAGCGTGTACTCCGGCGTGGACCTGATCCCGATCGCGAGACAGAACTTCATCCCTGGTGGTGTCGGCGGTTGAGACGGCGCCAGCGCCTTCGCCCGAAGGGGTCCAGGCGCCGAGCATCGTCGAGGTCAGTTCAACCCTGTATCCGGTCGTGACTATGTCCGATAAGCTTCGTGTCGCCGTGATCGGTGTCGGCTACCTGGGCCGCTTCCATGCCCTCATCTACTCCCGCATGCCGGACGTCGAGCTGGTGTGCGTCGTCGATGCCGACCCGGACCGCGCAGCGGCTGTTGCCGCCGAGGCGGGTTGCCCCGTCTGTCGGAGGATCGATGACGTCGTCGGGCGGGTCGACGCCGTCAGCATCGTCGTTCCGACCACTGCCCATCTTCATGCAGCCGAGCCCTTTCTTTCGAGGGGCATCCCGGTCTTGCTCGAAAAGCCCATCGCTGGAGACCTGGTCGAGGGTGCCGAGATCGTTCGCCTGGCCCAGGCGCATGGGGCGGCCTTACAGATCGGACACGTGGAGCGCTTCAATGCCGGCGTGATGGCGCTTGCGCAGCGGATCCATGCGCCGGTCTATATCGAGGCCCAGCGGATGGGTGGTTTCGTCGAGCGCGCGACGGATGTCGATGTGGTTTCCGACCTCATGATCCACGACATCGATATCATTCTGTCCTTGGTCGGGACCCGGATCGCGGCCATTGCCGCAGTCGGTGCATCCGTCCTTACCGAGCATGTGGATATCGCGAGCGCCCGTCTGGAGTTCGAAAACGGGGCGGTCGCCAACGTCGTCGCCAGCCGCGTCTCGGATAAGACGACGCGGCGGATTCGGGTCTTTCAGCCGGGCCGATATCTCTCACTGGACTTCTTGGACCAGACCATCGATATCGCCGAGCCGCGAACCGCGTTGGGCGCAACGCGACCGGAGATCGCGCGTGAGCGAATCCCTGTCGAGCCGATCAAGCCGCTTGACCGGGAGCTCGCCGAGTTTGTGAGTTGCATCCGGCAGCGCCGGCCGCCGCTGGTGGACGGCCATACCGGGCTCAAGGCGCTGGAGGTGGCGCTCGAGGTCCGCGCGAAGATCGCTGGCGAGTGAGCGCCTCCGCCATGGTCAGGGCCGCTCTCAGGCTGCCGAGATCGGCTCGATCGGTGCCGGCGAGCTCCAGCGCAGTGCCGTGATCGACGGAGGTCCGGATGATCGGGAGGCCCAGGGTGACGTTGACGGCCTGACCGAAACCGAGGTGCTTGAGCACCGGTAGCCCCTGATCGTGATACATCGCCAAGACCGCGTCGGCCTCAGCGATCCTCTCGGGGACAAAGGCCGTGTCCGCCGGCACGGGACCCAGCAGGCGCCAGCCATTGGACGCCAGCTCCTGAACGACCGGCTCGATCACCTCGATCTCCTCGCGTCCCAGATGCCCCCCTTCCCCGGCGTGGGGGTTCAGGCCGCAGACAACAATGCGGGGGTCGTCGACCCCGAATCGGGCGGACAGGTCTCGCTGAAGGATGGTGAGGACGTGTCTCAGATGCTCGCGTGTGATGGCCGCGCTGACCTGGCGGAGTGGCAGATGGGTGGTCGCGAGGGCCACGCGAAGGCCGGGCGTCGCAAGCATCATGACCGGATGTGCCGAGCACCGATCGGCCAGCAGCTCGGTATGGCCGGTGAAGTGGAAACCAGCCTCGTTGATGACGCCTTTGTGCACCGGTCCCGTCACCAGTGCGTCGAAGGTGCCGGCGAGACAGGCATCGCAGCCGATCTGAAGCGTCTGCAGCACGTAGCTGGCATTGGCGGTATCCGGTCGGCCGGGTGTCACCGCTCGCCGCAGGGCCACCGGCAGCACGGCGAGCCGGCCGGTCGGCGGGTCGGGGAGGGCGGTGCTGCGGGGGTCGAGCAGCTGGATCCGCAGCGCAATGCCGAGCCGCCGGGCGCGTTCTTCCAGAAGCGTCGGATCGGCGATCGCGACAATCCGGGTGCCGACCGGCTCGTGTGCCAGTCTGACGACCAGGTCGGGGCCGATCCCGGCGGGCTCGCCCGGTGTGACGGCGATCATGGTAGCGGCTCGTCCTCGAGTCGAATCTCGACGTAGGCCTCGTCACGCAGCTGACGCAGCCACTCCTCCGTGGCCTCTTCGGCCTTGCGGCGCTGCAATGCCTCTCGGGCCTTGATCCGCATGAGCTCGTCACCCGTCTCCTGCGTACGGCGGTCGAGGACCTGTACGATGTGCCATCCGAACGGGCTCTGAAACGGTCGACTCACCTCGTTAGGCGCGAGGGCGTTCATCGTCTCCTCAAAGTCGGGGACGGTATCCCCAGGATTCACCCAGCCGAGATCGCCGCCCCTCAAGGCAGAGCCCGTATCGTCGGAATGAGAGCGGGCGAGGGCGCCGAAATCCTCACCGCCAACGATACGCAGGCGCAACTGCTCAAGTCGCCGCTTGGCGTCCTCGTCGGAAACCAGCTCATTGGTTCGAACCAGGATGTGGCGGGCCTGGGTCTGGGTGACGTTTTTCGGGGCGGCGGCCTTGATCTCACGCATCTTGATGATGTGGAATCCACTGGGGCTGCGGAGCGGCTCGCTGATCTCGCCCTCCGCCATGGTGAAGGCCAGGTCGCTCACGATGGTCGGGACCGCACCCATCTCGAACCAACCCAGGTCGCCCCCCTGGAGGGCGTTGCGGCCGTCCGATTCACGCGCGGCCACCTGCCCGAAGTCCGCACCGCCTCGGAGCTCGGCGACCAGACGGGCGGCCTTCGCCTCCGCGCCCTGGACCTGGGCCGGGGTCGCGGCTTCGGGCAAAGCGATGAGGATGTGCTGGAGCCTCACCTGCTCGCGCTCGACCAGGCGGCTCGACTCGCGTTCCAGAAAGCGGTCGATCTCCCGGTCGCTGACCTCGATCTTGTTGACCACCTCCTGATTCTGGAGGCGGCTCGTGATGATCTGAGAGCGGGTATCCTCTCGGAAGTCCGCGAAGCGGATCCCGCCGGCCTCGAGCGTGGATTGCAGCTCCTCCAGGCTGAGGCCGTTTCGCTCGGCGATGTTGGTAAGGGCCTCGTTGAGGGTTGCGTCGTCGACCTGGATACCCAGATCGCGCGCCCGCTGGATCTGCAGTCGCTTCAGAATCAGCCGATCCAAGACCTGTTTCTCGAGTTGGGGTCGGGGCGGCGGCACGGTGCCCTGCTGCTGCATCTGCGGCAGGATCAGATCGATCTCGCTGTCGAGCTCGCTGCGGACCACGACATCGTCGTTGACCACGGCGACGATCGCATCCAGCTCTTGGACCCGCGACTGGCCGATCACCGGCCCCGCCATCGCGAGCAACAGGCTGGCGAAGATGCCGACGAATGCGACAGGCCGGGATCGGCCGCTCGCTTTGAGAGAGCCGCCGCTAGTCCGTGTGATAACCATAGATGCCTCGTTCCAGGACCTTGTCGATCTGATTGCCGAATGAGCCGAGCCCGGCCAGCTCGACCTGTAACATCACGCTGGTATTCCCGCCGTCGTCCCCGGTCTGCAGGTGCTGACCGAGCAGACGCAGCCGCCAGCAGCAGCGGCCGAACTCGATGCCGGCGAAGGCCTCGAGGGTTTCGTCGTTGAGCATCGAATAGAGCCAGCGTCCGACCAGTCTGACGCGCGGGCCGACCGGCATCTGAAAGGACAGGTCGGTGTCCTCGTATCGCAGCGCCGATTGCTGGGCGTAGTTGAATCGATACGCGAGGTTGACGCGTCGCCCGTCATCCGCTGCGTAGCGCAGCTGCAGCACCCGCTTTTCCCAAGGCTGCTCGGTCTTGTTGGGGTTCCACTGCGCGCTTGCACGCGCGCTCCAATTCTCGGTGAGCTGCGCCGCGAGCTCGCCCGCGACAGAGGATCGGGTCTCCTCCTCAACCGGCTGACCGAGCAGCTGGACGCGACGGTCCTCGAAAAAATAGATCTGTCCGATACTGGCGCGAAAGAGCTCGCCCCCCGTCCCGTTGGCGATGGTGCGTGAGGTCAGCCCCACCGTGAGCCGGTTTTCGTCGCCGATGCGATCAAAGCCCGTGAAACGGTTCGGCCGGAACAGGCTTGCAAAGCTGAAATCGAGCGCCGTGGTATCGAACAAGGGGGCATCGGACTGGTCTTCGAATGACGTGAGCACATAGTAGAGCCGGGGCTCCAGCGTTTGGAGCGCCGGCGTACCCAGCCACTGGGTATCACGCTCGAAGAAGAGGGTCCCATCCAGGTCGAAGCTCGGGATCAGATAGGACTCGCGCTCGGGCAGCCCCTCGGTCTGGTTGGTCAGGTCATACTGGATGGAGTAGAGCCGCGCGCGGGGCGTGAGGTAGCCGAAGCCCCGCCGAAACGGCATCCGCAGCGACGGAACGGCGACCAGGCGATTGCCGTGGACCTTCGTAGGGTGGTCGAAGAAGTCGTACTGTCCGTCCAAGCCGTACTCGATCAGGTCCTGCCAGCGCTGCGGAAGGACCGCGAGCTCGAGGTGTGGCATCTGCGCGTACGGCCGTCTCGCCGACGGGATCGTGGTGTCGATCGTCTGGAACTGTTGCACGCGCGTCAGGAGGCGCCAGCCCTCCCCGGCATAGTTCACTTGGGCCCGCTGCACCAGGTTGCGCAAGCTCGTGACATCGAGTCGATTGCCGAAATCTTGAAGATAGGTGTCGTCGGACACCGAAGCGAAGTCGACCGAGCTCGACCAGCGTGCGCCCAGTCGCCCCGCCTGCTGGATCCGCAGGGCACCCCGCAACCCTTCCTCGGTGGCGCGGCGGTCCTCGGGAAGGACCTCGCCGTTGATCTCGAGCTCCTGAAAGCGGGTCAGGTGGCGGACCTGGGCACCGAGCATCAGCCCGCGGGTGCTCATGTAGCGGGGTGTCAGGGTGGCGTCCATGTTCGGCGCGATATTCCAGTAGTAGGGGATGGAGATGTCGGTCCCGGTCGTGTTGGACGAGCCGAAGCTTGGGATCAGGAATCCGCTGCGGCGACGATCGTCAATCGGAAAAAACAGATAAGGGCTGTAGAGGACGGGAATCTTGCCGACACGGATGCGCGCATGCCAGGCCTGGCCCAGGCCGGTCTCTTGGTCGAGCTTGAGATCACGCGCCTTGATCGACCAGTCTGCGTTGCCGGGTGGGCATGTGGTGTAGGTGATGTTTCGGTATCGGCTTTGTCGGTCCGATAGGATCTCTGCCTCCTCGGCCGTGCCGAGCAGGTTAGCGCTGCCTGACAGGCGATAACGTGCACCCTCGATCTTGCCCCGTTTGGTAAACAGATTGTACTTGGCACGGTCCCCTTGGATGCGCAGGCCGGACGAGTCCAGGTACACATGCCCGCTCGCGTCGAGCTGCCCCGAGCGGCGGTCGTAGGTCGATCGTTCGGCCTCCAGTCTTTGCTCGGCCTGCGTGACCTCGATCCCGCCCCGGAGCTCGATCACGTCGGCGTTTCGGTCGTAATCGACCCGATCCGCCAGGATCCGAACCGGGACCCCGTCGGCATTCATCGGGGTTGGAACGCCGCCGATTCCGGCCGCACCGGGCTTCGGTCCGCAATACTCCCAGGGCAGATCGGCGTGCAGGCGCTGGTCCCACGCCGCGGGTATCTCGAGCGCGCGGGGCGCGAGCTCCACGCGGAGGGGTTCGTCTGAGCGATCCGATTCGGCCGGCAACGGCAGCGTCCCCTCCGAGCCGTCGCCCGGGCCCTGCAGATCGAGCCCTGGGAGGCGGGCCTCCCGCGGACCCGGCTCGAGCGGCTGAAGCGGCGGGAGGAGAATGCGTCCGGGGTCGCTGCCCGGATCTGAGAATCCCGCGTCGCCCCCGTCGACAGCCATGCCCTCTGGCCCGCCGGGGCCAGACGCCTGGTCCTCGGCGAGGAGTCCGGGTGCGACGGCACAGAGGGTTAGGATCAGGGAAATGAGGCGCACAGTTTGTCAGAGGTCGACGGCGGTCCGGCGCTCGGATCTCGGGTCAGTGGACGGGTTCGCATGAACCTGCAACCATGGCATATCTGCACTAGCGCAGCAATCTTGGGCGGGTGCGCGGGCCGCGCCGGCCCGTGCCGTAGAAGCCTCAGCTCGGAGCTCCTGTGTCTGATCGATACGAACGTTTACGCCTGTGGGTGGCCGGGGTGCTGGGCTCGAGCGACTTCGAGCTGAAGCCGGCCTCGTCCGATGCCAGCTTTCGTCGCTATTGGCGTCTCGTCCATTCCTCGACCACCGCGATCCTGATGGACGCCCCGCCGGCGTTTGAGGATTGTGGCCGTTTCGCAGATCTGTCGAGGCGCTTCCGTTCCGTCGGCCTCAACACCCCGGAGGTCCAAGCCGAGGATCGTGCGAACGGTTTCCTGATGGTCACCGACTTCGGTGACAGGGTCTATCTCGGCGAGCTGAGGGACGGCACCGCCGATCGTCTTTACGGAGATGCGATGAGCGCCCTCGCGGTTATCCAGGCGTGCGCACCGATGGACGGCCTGCCGAGCTATGACGCGCCCTTCATCCGCCGTGAGCTGGGTCTCTTCCAAGACTGGTTTCTCGGCTCGCTCCTCGGTCTCAGGCTGACGGAAACGGAGTCGGCCGCGCTTGCGGCCATCGATGAGCGACTGGTGGCCAATGCAGAAGAGCAGCCGTGCGTCTGCGTCCACCGTGACTATCACTCGCGTAATCTGATGCTGATCGATGCGGGCAATCCCGGGATCCTGGATTTCCAGGACGCCGTGGTCGGGCCGGTGACCTACGACCTGGTGTCCCTTCTACGCGACTGCTATATCGCCTGGCCGGCAGACAGGGTGACCGACTGGGCCTTGGGTTACTTTCAACTGGCGTTGCAGCGTGGCGTGCTGCGAGAACACGAACCCGACGGTTTTCTGCGTTGGTTCGATCTCATGGGCGTGCAGCGCCATCTCAAGGCATGCGGCATCTTCGCGCGGTTGAACCTGCGCGACGGAAAACGGCACTACCTTCAAGACATCCCCCGCACGCTGGGCTACGTCCGCGAGGTATCGGGGCGCTATGCTGAGCTGGACGGCCTCGCGCGGCTGTTGGAAGAACGGGTGCTGCCGGGACTCGATGCGGTCGTCGACCCGCCGCTTGCCCCCGGCGGCGACGGTCGCTCGCTCCCCGGGTGCGGATCCCGTATTGCGCCGGGCTGAGGCCGCGTCAGGCTTCGCAACGTCTTACGGCGGTCATCTGACTTGGTCAGTCAGCGACCGGGGGGCGCGTCTCTGTCGTTGCTCGAGTCAGCATGCGTTGGCTGCCCCGCCAGACCTCCAGATCGATCTGCGCATTCGGTCCTGCGCCTGCGATTGCTTCCAGGAGGTCTTGAACGCTGGTGACGTCGCGGTTGTCGACCCGGGTCACCACGTCGCCCGGGCGCAGTCCGGCACGGGCTGCCGGGCTGTCTACCAGCGTCGAGGCGACCAGCACACCCCGCATGGTGCGCAGCCCGAAGGATTCGGCGACGCCCGGGTTCACGCTGCGTCCATGCAGGCCGATCCACCCGCGCGAGACCTGGCCGTGCGTTGCAAGGGATCTGGCGACCTCGATCGCGAGCTCGCCGGGGATGGCAAAACCGACTCCCTGGGAGGCGCCGCTCTCGGTGAGGATGGCGGTGTTGATGCCGACCAGCTCGCCCTGTGCGTTGATCAGGGCGCCGCCCGAGTTGCCCGGATTGATGGCGGCGTCGGTCTGGATGAAGTTCTCGATGCTGGTGATGCCCAGCTCGCCCCGTCCGGTGGCACTGACGATCCCCATCGTCACGGTCTGGCCGATCCCGAAGGGGTTCCCGATCGCCAGCGCGAGATCACCGACCCTCAGCGCCTGCGAGCGTCCAATCGGCGCCGTGGGCAGCCCCTCGGCATCGGCCTTAAGGACGGCGAGGTCCGTATCCGGATCGACCCCGAGCACGACGACCTGGAACGAGCGTCCATCCGCGAGGACGGCCCGCACCCGATCAGCATCGTGGACGACATGGCGGTTGGTCAGGATCAGCCCATCCGGTGCAAGGATGACCCCTGACCCCAAGCCGGTTCGCGAGGCGACCGATCCCGGCGGCGTCATCCAGACCGGGCCCGAGTCGGTGTGCGGCGCGGTGCGGCGGAGCTGCGGGTCGGTCTGCGTCGCGAAGATGCTCACGACAGCGGGAGCGACGCGCGCGATCGCCTCGGCGAAGGTCGGCAGGTCACCGCGCCGGGTATGCAGCGACTGACCTGAGTCGGCCGGCGTCGCTGCGCCGCCTGATAGCCAAAGGGTCGAGATCGCACCGCTGGCCCCGCCGACCAGCGCGGTCATCACAAGCACGGTTGGACCAATCTTGAGCATCCGATATAAGCTAACCGAGCGGTGTTGACCCGACACCCTGAGTCGAGACTGCCTCACCAGGCCTTCAATTTTAGCCTATTCACGCCGCGACCGGGACTGCGCCTTGGCTCTGAATCGAAGGCCCCTCGCGTTGAGACTCATGCGACGATGTCGATCTCGTTTTCGACCCACCTTGAACGCGGCGCGATCGGTGCGAAGGGGAGCACCGAGCGACCGGTCGCATCGCCCCGGAGGAGCCTCAGATGGTTGAGCCGCGTGTGCTGGTTGCCTACTGTGACCGTCTACTCGATGCCGACCGTTTCAGCGACTCTGCACCCAACGGCCTCCAGGTCGAGGGCGAACGCCCTGTCCAGCGGCTGGTGAGCGGGGTCACGGCGAGCGCCGCGCTGATCGACGCAGCCGGAGAGTCCGGCGCGGACGCGATTCTGGTCCACCACGGCTGGTTCTGGAAGGGTGAGAATCCCTGTCTCACCGGTATCAAGGGTCGCCGTGCGCGGAGACTGCTGCGCGCCGGGGCCAGTCTGATCGCCTATCATCTGCCGCTCGATGCGCACCCGACAATGGGCAACAATGCGACACTCGGCATGCGGCTCGGTGTCCTCGACGCCGAGCCGGCTCCCGGCACCGAGGGGCTGCTTTGGACCGGTCGGCTTGCGCACGGTTGCTCTCCCGACGCGCTGGCAGGCGAGATCTCTGAACGACTGGGACGTCAGCCCACCCTGGTCCGCGCGGGGCGTTCGTGCATCGAGCGCCTCGCCTGGTGCACCGGCGGCGGCCAGGGGTACATCGCGCAGGCCGCAGAGCTTGGTGTGGACGCCTTCCTCAGTGGAGAGATCTCGGAGCAGACGACGCACCAGGCGCGCGAGTATGGGATCGCCTTCATCGCGGCTGGTCACCACGCGACCGAACGGTTCGGCGTGCAGGCGTTGGGCGGACACCTGGCCGAGCGGTTCAAACTGGAGCACCGCTTCGTCGATATCGACAATCCGGCGTAGCACGCGGTGTGAAATGGCTGTTTGAGGCAATGCCGAGGCCGTTGATTCATTCACGCGAGACGACCGCCGAGCGTGCGACCGCGCCTTTCGGTGGGTGCGAATCGCTCGCTCTGCGCTCTCTTCGGACCCGCTCCGGCGGGGATCCTTCAGGGCGCGCGTGGCCTCTCGATCGCCCAAGTTCGTTACGCCACCGACTCGGCCAAACCTTGACCAGTCCCACCGGAATGGAAGACAATTTCCGGTCGATTTTGTAGAGAATTGGTATATTCTGAACTTCCTTCCATGACAACGCGTGAGCGGCCAGCCGTTGAGCTGATCTGGGTGCTCGCGCCAGCCGGGGGTTAGTGGCTTATGAGCGCACAAGGCGTGAACAAAACCAGGCGGCGTGTGCTCGTCGCCGCGACCAGCGTGGTCGGAGCCGTGGGAGCCGGTTTCGCCCTCGTTCCATTCATCGATTCCATGAATCCCAGTGCGAAGGCCCGTGCCGCCGGTGCGCCGGTCGAGGCCGATATCAGTCAGTTGGAACCCGGCGGCATGCTGCGCCTCAAATGGCGTGGCAAACCCGTGTGGGTCGTCAACCGCACGCCGGAGATGCTCGAGGCGCTGCCGACACTCGATCCATTGCTGGTCGATCCAGCCTCGACGGTGCCGCAGCAGCCCGAATACTGTCAGAACCCGACGCGCTCGATCAAAGAGCAATATTTCATCGTGATCGGGATCTGCACTCATCTGGGCTGCTCGCCGACGTTTCGCCCGGAGTTTGCCCCTGACGACCTCGGCGAAAAGTGGCGCGGCGGCTATTTTTGTCCGTGTCATGGGTCGAGATTCGACCTCGCCGGCCGTGTCTTCAAGGGCGTTCCGGCGCCAACCAACCTGGTGATTCCTGCCCACACCTATCTCAACGACACCACCATCTTGGTTGGTGAGGATCGAGGAGCTGCTTGATGAGCGCGGAAAAGACCGAAAACCTCAGCTGGATCGACAAGCGGTTCCCGCTGACGGAGACCTGGAAGGCCCACCTCTCCGAATATTACGCCCCGAAGAATCTGAACTTCTGGTCGTTCTTCGGCTCGCTTGCGATCTTGACCCTGGTGATCCAGATCGTCTCCGGGATCTGGCTGGCGATGAGCTATAAGCCCTCCGCTGCCGATGCCTTCGCGTCGGTCGAGTACATCATGCGCGATGTCGAGTGGGGCTGGCTGATTCGCTACATCCACTCCACCGGCGCGTCCGCCTTCTTCATCGTCATCTATCTGCACATGTTCCGCGCCTTGCTCTGGGGCTCGTACCGCAAACCCCGCGAGCTGTTGTGGATCATCGGTGTCGTGATCTATCTCGCGATGATGGCGACCGCCTTCTTCGGCTACCTCTTGCCCTGGGGCCAGATGTCTTACTGGGGCGCCCAGGTGATCGTCAACCTCTTCGCGGCGGTGCCGGTGATCGGAGACGATCTCTCGGTCTGGGTCCGTGGCGACTACGTCATCTCGGATGCGACGCTCAATCGTTTCTTCGCCTTCCACTTCCTCTTGCCGTTCGTGTTGGCTGCCCTGGTGTTCCTGCACATTGTCGCGCTGCACCACGTCGGCTCCAACAACCCGGACGGGATCGAGATCAAGGAAGGCCCAAAAGGCAATCGCTGGAGCGATAAGGCGCCTGCGGACGGCATCCCGTTCCATCCCTACTACACCGTGAAGGATACCGTGGGCGTGGTGGTCTTCCTGGCCCTCCTCTCGGCCGTCATCTTCTTCGCCCCCACCTTCGGCGGACTCTTCCTCGAGGCGCCGAATTTCCAACCGGCCAACCCTTTCCAAACACCTGAGCATATCGCGCCGGTCTGGTACTTCACGCCTTACTACGCGATGCTTCGTGCCGTGCCCCCCATGTACGGATCGCAATTCCCCGGTGTCGTCGTGATGTTCGGGGCGATCCTGATCTTGTTTGCGTTGCCATGGCTCGACCGCAGCAAAGTGAAGTCGATGCGCTACAAGGGGCCGATCTCGAAAACCATGACGGGTCTGTTTGCCGTCAGCTTCGTGATCCTGGCATGGCTCGGGATGCAACCGGCCGATCCCTTCCTGACGCTGTTGGCGCAGATCTTTACCTCCATCTACTTCGCCTACTTCCTGCTGATGCCGATCTACACCTCGATCGACAAGACCAAGCCTGTTCCGGAGAGGGTGACCTCATGAGAAAGCTGATCATCGCCATCCTGGTACTCCTTCTCCCCACCGTCGGTTTCGCCTCGGGGGGACACGAGGAGTTGGACAAGGCCGCGATCGATTTGACCGATCAGGCGTCACTGCAGCGCGGGGCAAAATATTTCGTCAACTACTGCATGGGCTGCCATTCGCTCAAGCACATGCGCTACTCGCGCATGGCCGAGGATCTGGGGATCGACGACAAGTCGCTGCGCGACAACCTCCTCTTCGGTAACGCTCAACCGACGTCCATGATGACCAACTCGATGCGTCCGGCCGACGGCGAGACTTGGTTCGGCACAGCCGTTCCTGACCTCACGCTGGTGACGCGGTGGCGCAGCCCGGATTGGGTGTACACTTATCTGAGGAGCTTCTACGCGGATCCGGCACGGCCTTACGGGGTGAACAACCTGATCTTCCCGTTGGTTGGTATGCCCCACGTGCTGGGTGATCTTCAAGGCCTCCAGGAGCCCGTCATGGAGACGCACGGAGAGGGTCACGAGGCGACGGTCACAGGGGTTGTCCTGACTCAGCCGGGCAGTCTGACGCCCGAGGAGTATGACAACATGGTCCGTGACATCACCGCCTTCCTCACCTACGCAGGCGAGCCGATCAAGCTTGAGCGTCGCAGACTTGGCGTGTACGTCCTGCTCTTCCTCGGTTTGTTCTTCATCGTCGCCTATGCGCTGAAGAAGGAGTACTGGAAAGACATTCACTAAACGTCGCGAGAGACTGCCTCGACCCTGGTCTGCCGGGGTCGATTCGTTCTTCCGTCTCGTCCTGGGCTCCCGGGTGTAGCGCGACCTCGCGGTCGGTCATCCCGGCCCCGGTTAAGGCGCCGCGCGCCATGCTCAAGGCAGCCGACCCGGAAGGTCGGTGACACAGATTCCCCGGGCCCGACCGGGCTTTGACCACCTGCTTGAGATGGGAAGAATGGCAGTGGCTGCGGGTAGACGAGCTGTGATGACGCTATTTTCCGATCCCACCTGCCCTTATTGCCACCGGGTACGGATGGTCCTCGCCGAGAAGGGAATCGCCGTCGACGTCGTCGACGTCGATGCGCATGACCTCCCCGACGAGGTCATGGATTTCAACCCGTATGGAACCGTGCCGACCTTGGTCGACCGGGATCTCCGGCTCTACGAGTCGCGGATCATTATGGAATATCTGGACGAGCGTTTTCCGCACCCGCCCCTGTTGCCGGTTGACCCGGTCTCCCGTGCAAGCGCGAGGCTTTTTATGTACCGCGTCGACCGCGACTGGTACTCTCTGATGCAAAAGATCCAGACGGGCAGTGCGGACGAGGTAGACCAGGCCCGGAAAGAGCTGAACGAGAGCTTGATCGCCACCGCCCCGGTTTTCGGCGCCCATCACTTCTTCATGAGCGATGAGTTCTCGCTCGTCGACTGCTGCGTCGCGCCCCTGCTGTGGAGGCTCCCGGTCCTGGGCGTCGAGGTGCCGTCCCAAGCCGAGGCCCTTCGTCTGTACATGCGACGCATCTTTGCCTGGGACGCCTTTCGCAAGAGCTTGACGGAGGCCGAGAAGGAGATGATCGCGGACGTCGCCTAGTGGATCGAGAAGTCCCTGTCATGACCTCGACGAAACCCTATCTCATCCGAGCGATTTACGAGTGGATCCTGGATAACGAGATGACGCCCCATCTCGTCGTGGATGTGCGTTACCCAGGTGTGCTGGCGCCGACGGAGTTCGTCGAGGACGATCGACTGGTGCTGAACATCTCACCTGCGGCGGTTCGCGGCCTGGTCCTGGGAAACGAACGGATCGCGTTCAACGCGCGATTCGGCGGCGTTGCGCGCGATGTGCTTTTCCCGTCCGATGCGGTGCTTGGGATCTTCACCCGGGAAAACGGCCAAGGGATGGTCTTTCCCGAGCTGCCCTATCCGTCCCAGGGGAGCGGCGAGTCCGACTGGACACCGGTGGCCGGTTCGGGCGGGGACTTGGCCGATAGACCCAAGGGTGCCGAGGCGTCACGGGATTCCAAGCCTGCTTCCCGAAAGGGCAAAGGCAAGAACGGCGGTCCGACCCTCAAGATCGTCAAGTAATCCGGCAGGCGCTTCATCTATCCTCTGCTTGGGCTGGCAATCCGAAGCTGAGATCCTCGAGGACCAGTCCTCGCATCACGAGACATCCACTGCGCCGGCCGACGCCTTCCTCGCTGAAGTCGAAACGATAGACCCGGCGTATTCTCAATCCCTCGGATCGCCAGGCCAGGCCGAGTCGTCGCAAGGCAACGGTCTGGTCCAGGAACTGGAGCTCGCGGTGGGCGCAGGCGACCTTACAGATCTCGGTCGCGATCTCCCGCGCGCGGAGACTGTCCAGCCAGAACCAGCCGACCAGGAGAAGCAGGAAGATCGCAAGCAGATGGCTCATGCCGGTGCGTCCTCGCATGTGACCGGATAACCGGACCGACCACAGACGCCGTCTGCGGGTCGCGGTCCCTGACGAACCGAACTCTGCCGTGTGGGTCGGCAGGTGGCAAGTCGCGTCGGAGGCCCGGTGCCCACTCGCCGTGCCACGATGCGTCGGACGGTCCGTCCGGTCGTTCCACGTCAACCCCCCCGGATCAACCGGAGCGCTTTCCTCGACGGCGAGCCAGGCCGAGTCCGACACAGGACTCCCTCGTGGCCTGACGAGCTCAGTGGACAGTCCCTGAGTTGGTTATACTGGCGGCCCTTGAACAGAAACGGAGTGATTGAAATGACGCGACGGGTTCTCTTCAGCATCATCGTGTCATGCGCCGCGCTCGGCCTTGGGTCCTGTGGCCAAGATCAAGCACCTGTCGAGGAGGCAGCGGCGCCGAGCGAGGAGCCAAGCGCGGTGGATCAGGCCGTCGAAACGGCCAAGGATGCCACCGAGCGGGCTGGTGAGGGGGTTTCTGCCATGGCAGAGTCGGCATCGGAGGCTGGCTCTGCGGCGATCGACGAGGCCAAGGAGATGATCCAGGAAGTGAAGGATTTCTTGGCTCAAGACAACAAGGACATCGCTCGGGACTTGATGGACAAACTGGTTGCCATGAAGGATTCGCTTCCCGATCAGCTCCGTGATGAGATCGACCGCCTCGAGGCGATGTTCTCCGGTGAATAAGCTGCATTTGGCGCCCGGCCATCGCGGGCGGGCGCCACATGCAGCGCTGGGTCGCAGTGGGCGGATCGCAGGCGGTCAGCCGGCGGGCGGAGGCGATCGATTCTCTTGCGGTTCTCGCACCTCCGGACCCAGCATGATGGCGATTGGCCTGGTCTGGGGGTTGGCGTCCAGCGCGATCTTGAGACACATGGTGAGAGGGACAGAGAGAAACATCCCCACCGGTCCGAGCACCCAACCCCAGAAGACCAGTGAAACGAATACGACCAGCGTGGAAAGGCCGAGTCCCTGTCCCATGATCCTGGGCTCCAGGATGCTCCCGATCAGCGTGTTGACGATCAGATAACCGATGGCCACGAGCACGGCTGTCTGGACATCGATCTGCACGAGGGCGAGCAATACCGCGGGAATCGCAGCGAGCATTGAGCCAATCGTGGGGACGAAGTTCAGCAGAGAGGCGAGCAAGGCCCAGAGGATCGCGAAGTCGACCCGGAAGATGGAGAGCCAAACCCAGAGCGCCGCACCAGTTCCCAGGCTGGTCAGGCTCTTGATGGCCATATACCGATTGATGCTGTCCAGCACGTCCTGCAGCCGTTCGGTGGACACCTCCGGGGATTTGAGCGCAGCGCGCAGCTTGGCCGGCAGGCCGGATGCTTCAAGCAGGATGAAGACCACCGTGAGCAAGATGAGAAAGGCATTGGCGAGGACTCCGCTGAGCCCCGAGACGAGCTCGCCCGCCATCCCCAGGACCCTGGCCGGATCCACATACGCCTGTAGCGCTTCACGCGAGGTGTGGATGCCGATCCCGTCGAGCCATCCGGCGAGGTCGCCGATGAGCATCTTTATCCGCTCCTGATAGCCGGGCAGGCTCGCCTTGAAGCCGTCCAGCGAGCCCGCGATCATGATCGCGAAGACGCTGCCGATGCCGGCAATCACGAGAACGACCAGAAACATCGCCGCCCAATTCGGCACGCCTCGTCGGCGCAGGTCACGCAACGGAGGGGTCGCGATCACGGCGATGAAGACCGCGAGCAGGAATGGGGTGATCAGGGAGGATGCCGCCCGCATCCCGGCGACGAGAATCACGGATGCACCGGCGACCACGAGGAAACGTGCGGCGGGGCTGAATCCGAGATCGGAGCTCATGGGCGGGCGCGACGCGTCTGGTCTCAGCCTGGGTCCGACTCGAACCGAGGCAAGCCGGAGTCGAGCCACCAGCTCTTGAGCTGGTCGTCCCAGCGCCAGACCTGACGATCGGTAAGCCGCCTAACGACCTGGGCATCCTCGAAAAGATAGTCGATGACGACGATCTGGCTGGCCGTGTCGTCGTCCTGCATGACCGGCGGCTGGACCACGTCGTACCCAGTGATGCGCAGGCCGTCGAGGGCCTCCGGTCGCTCCAGGTCCTTTCGCTGATCCGGATGAAGGAAGCCGAATGCCGTCTCGTAGTAGCCCCAACGGAGTGCCGACTGATAGCCGGTCGTAGCGGCCTCCAGCCCCAAGGCCCGCCGATCCTTCTCAACCATCGCGCAGCCGACACTCAGGACGGAGACGAGCAGCACCCAGAGCAGACTCTGGGTTCGGCCAAGCTGGCCCGCCACTCGGGAATTGCGCTTTGTCCCGCTGCGCTGAGCCTGCTGCCAGCGACCATCAATGGCGCCGGATTCCGGCCTCCCTGGCGGATTGACCGCGGATTGCTTCCTGCGCTTGCAAGCGCAACGAGGCACTCGAACCGATTGCTCTCCCGAGTCTGTCATATGCATCCCGATGATGGAGTCCCTGCCTGGGCTTATCATAAGTGAACGTCGGTCCACGACCAATGTCGACGTCGCGATCAGTGGCCGGTGGACAGCCTCTGAGCGGTCTCTCCCTGCCCGGGCAGCCAGCAAGGGGTGTGAGAAGGGCTTCAAGACCCGGCTGAAGATTCAGGCGCCTGTCTCGGAAACCACCGTAGCGCCGCGGGTTTTCTTGCCGGGCAGGCGCCCGGTCAGCCGCAGTCGCATTCCTGGGGTATCATTCGCGCCTTCGCCCCGCCTGGCCTCGATCGACTCTTTCGCTCATGCCTGAATCCATCGAACCGAAGCTCGAGCTCGACCTCGCGGAGACGCGGCTCACGCTCCTTGGGACCGCGCATGTCTCACGCGCCAGCGAAGAAGAGGTCCATCAGCTTCTACAGAGCGGCGATTACGACGCCGTGGCGGTGGAGCTGTGCCGTAGCCGTTTCACCGCATTGATGGATCCTAAAGCGCTGTCTCAGATGGATCTTTTCTCAGTCATTCGGCAGCGGCGCGTCGCCATGGTGGTCGCGAGTCTGGCCTTGTCTGCGTATCAGCAGCGTCTGGCCGATCAGTTTGGAATCGAGCCGGGTGCCGAGCAGCGTGCAGCTGTGCGGGTGGCCAACGAGTTGGGCCTGCCCGTGTTCCTGATCGATCGCGATATCGGCATCACCCTGAAGCGAATCTCCGCAAATCTGAGCTGGTGGAAGCGCTACACGCTTTTTACCGGTCTGATTGCGGCCATGCTGACCGCGGACGAGGTCAGCGAAGAGGAGATCGAGCGCCTCAAGGAAGGCGACGTGCTGGAAACCACCTTCGCCGAGTTCGCTCAGGATCGACGGGACCTTTACGTTCCATTGATCGACGAGCGCGATCGCTATATGGCCGCGAGATTGCGCAGCGAATCCGCAAGGAGCGGCGCGAAGCGCGTCCTGGCCGTGGTTGGCGTGGGACACCTCAAGGGTATCGCCGCCTATCTGGAGCAGGACCACGAGAACCCCGTTGCGGTGACCCGCGAGCTGGAGCGGGTCGCCAGGCCAAGCCGTTGGCCGAGGTTCCTCGCGTGGGGACTCGTCGTGCTGATCCTCTGCGGGTTCGGGTTCGGCTTTGCGCAGAACACCGGCTTGGGGTGGGGCCTGGTCGCCGCATGGGTCATTATCAACGGCGGACTCTCCGCCATGGGCGCGCTGATCGCCGGCGGCCACCCGCTTACGGTCGCTTCCGCGTTTTTCGCCGCGCCGTTGACCTCGTTAAATCCGACCATCGGTGCAGGAATGGTCGCCGGAGCGGTTGAGCTGTCGATGCGAAAACCTCGGGTCGGTGATTTCAACCGCCTGCGGCACGATGTCTTGACCTGGCGCGGCTGGTGGCGTAACCGCGTCGCAAGGGTCTTCCTGGTGTTCCTGCTCAGCACCTTGGGCTCGGGTGTCGGCACCTATGTGGCCGGCTTCCACATCGTCGACCAGTTGTTCCACGCCGGGGTTTCATGATGACCCGGTCGACGACCTGAAACGATGGACCCTCGTTCGCCCAAGCGTCCCCGAGCGCGCCGCGTGTCTGTCATTGCAGGCTGGCAATCCGGCTTATGCGGATTGGTCCCGAGGTTGGTCAAAGGCATCGAGCTGCCGGCGAATCGTCTCGATCGCCTCGTCAAGGTGCTGGAAGGCATGGTCGCCATCGTCCCAGATCATCAGGCGACCGCAGTCAGCATAGAGACGCTCAGCGATGCGGTAGTCGATGACCTCATCGCCGCGATCCAGAAAGAGGGTGGTGGTTACGCCATCGCATGGATTCGCCACCGCGTAGGCGCGGGTGCTGTCGATCAGGGCCTCGCTCACCAGATAAGGTTCGCCGTCTGCGGTGGTCATGGCCTCGCCGATGCGTGTTCTGAACAGGCTCCACGGCGTGAGTGCGGGGTTGATCAGATAGACGTGCGAGAATCGGAATCGTCGGGCCAGATACTGCGCATAGAAGCCGCCCATGGAGCTACCCACCAGAGCTGGCTCGATCGCGGGCTGCCGCGAGAGAAGCCCCGAGAGGAAAACCGACAGTCGCGCGACCGCATCGCCGGGGCGGTGGGCCGGATAGTCGATCGCGACCACGCGATGCGGTTTCAATCGTTCTCGGAGGCGCTGGGCCTTGAGAGAGCGGCTCGAGCTATTGAGCCCGTGGAAATAAACCAGCACCGCGCGCGCCTCGCCGGATCGCTAGATGACCATCCTCATGCCCGAGCTAGATGATCTCTGGGGCATGCGTCCTGCGATGGGCTCATCGAGCCCGCGTCGCCGTCGGGCCGCGGAAGCTCGAAGAAGGTGTGACGAAACTGATGACAACAGTCGATGAAATCGCGCGTGCTCTTCGGCATCGGGACGCGTGCACGCACGAGAAAGCTGATGAGCTCGGCCCCCTGGCGTAGCAGCCGAATCCCGGCCATGGCCTCGCGCGTCGCATCGCCACTGGCCTCCGGCGGCAGCAACGGCGCAATGCGAGCGAGCCGGTCGCTCGCGACCACGAATGCCGGCCAGACATCGAAGACCGCCGGGTCGGTGCGGAGGATCTCACATTTGCGTTTGGCCGCTTGCGCCAGGTCGTCGATCCGTGGGTCGACCTCGGTGATCTGACGGCTGTGCGCGAACGTCTCTTTCAGCGTTGCGGCGATGCGGTCGATGTCCCGCATGGTCATGGCGATCTTGAGGTAGCGGCTGCTGTAGAAGTCCTCGATCGTCATGGAGAACGCCTTGAAGGGCTCGCCCCAAAGCTCATCGATGCCTTCATCCCCGCCCCGGTGACGGACCATCTTTCCCAAATCCAGCGCCTCCAGCAGGCACTGCCCGCATTCACGCATGAGGCTGTTGTCCGCTGCGATCTCGACCCCAGCGGATTGAAGATCAACAAGGCAGGTGAAGATGTCGGCCGCCCGGTTGAAGAGCGCGCCTGCGAGCATCGCCCCGTTCACCCGCTTACGCTCGGGGTCGGTTTCCCTCGCGTATGCTGCGCGCGCCTCGTTCAGCCGCCAACCGGGAATGTTGATTCCATGCTCAACGTGGTTGAACAGTCGCCGGGTGAGCGCCTGGATTAGGCCGCGCTTGGTCTCGAGGCTATCGGCGGGTGGCTCGTAGTACTTGATCCAGTAGCCATCGTAGAACACACGTCTCTCGCCTTGCATGAGACGTCGAGTACCGTTGCAGAGTTGTTTGGACATGCCAGCGTCGACAACCGGATCAATCTCTGCCAAGTGTAGAGTAAAGATGGGTTGGAGACGCATAACAGATGACCCGAGCAACTGTGCCCGCGTGATCCGGAGCTTGCGCACGGCTATGTGCAGGTGCCACGCTATAGTGGTTGCGTTATTAGCCGTTCGGTGCCGGTCGCCGGCATCGTGTTGTCTGACACCGATCGAGAGTCATCCTGTCGAGGGGATATGCCAGCCAAGGAAAACACGACCACCGTCATCACGACGCTGTTCATCTGGGCGCTCGCTGGCGCTCTGTTCGGCGCACTCTTCGGGGGTCTCTATCAGATCTTGGGCATTCTCGGCCTGTCGGGGTGGCACCCGCTTGTGATCGCGGCCGCCGCCGCCGCGACGACCACGTCTGCCTTCTATAGTGCCATGCCGGTCGCGCTCGTGGGTGCCATGGCGGGGGTCCTCGCATCCATCGCTTACCTGATCGTCACCGGGCAGAATGTCGAGTTGATTCTGATTGCGGGTACGGCCGGCGGGGTAGGCATGGTCGCAGGTCTCTTTTATGCCTGGATGGTGACTGGAGGAGGGCGGCCGCTTGCCGAGACCCTCACCGGCTTGATCGCCGGTTTGACGGCGGGCGGGATCCTCGCTGTCCTGTCTGCGCTGACGGAGGCTGCGCCCAGCATCTTCGTCCTGTCTGCCGGCGTCGTGGCGCTGGTCGGGACCTTCTTCCAGATGTCCGAGCGCTGGCTGGTCGCGCGAAGCGCGCGCTGGTTTCCGGGGGCGTTGTCGGACCCCGTCGTCGCCGGACTCGTCGCGGCTGTGATCGGGGCGGGCATCTGGATCATCGGCGGGACCACCTCGGCCGCGTTTGGCAGCCAGGCGCAGGACGCGGCAGACCAGGTCCTCGGCGCGGTTCCGCCAGGATTGCTGGGCGGGCTGCTCGGCGGCGCCGTGACGGGCGTTGTTCTTGAGCTCATGGGATTTCGACTTCAAGAGTCACGCTGATCGCTCCCGGTCACGTCCGCGGGGCAGATCCTCCCGCTGGATGGGTCGATGGGCGGGACCCAGCGGTACCCGGTGAATCGCAGCGCTCGTCCACCGGGGTGCGCGGATTCAGATCACGAAGAGATCCATGAAGCGGTTGAGCGGGGTGGACATCAGGCGCCCTTCGTCCCGGCAAAGCTCGTAGATGTCCTGGGCCCGGCCCCTCGGGAAGCGGGTCTTGAGCGCGGCGAGAAACTTGACCTCCAGGCGTGGGATGCCCTCGGCGCGACGGCGGCGGTGTCCGATCGGGTATTCGACCTCGATCTTCTCGGTTCCCGTGCCATCGGTGAAGAAGACCTGGATGGCATTGGCGATCGAACGCCTGTCCGGGTCCAGGTAGTCAGCGGTATAGCGCGGATCCTCGGTCACGACCATCCTTGTCCGCAGCGCATCGATTCGCGGGTCGGCTGCGACCGCCTCCTCGTAGTCATCTGCGGTGAGACGCCCGAAAAGCAGCGGGATGGCCACCATGTACTGAAGACAGTGGTCACGGTCGGCCGGATTGTAGAGCGGCCCCTCCTTGCTGATGATGCGCACGGCCGATTCCTGCGTCGTGAGCTCGATGCGCGCGATGTCTTCGATGCGGTCCTTGACCCGGGGATGGAGGATCATGGCACATTCCACGGCGGTCTGGGCGTGGAACTCGGCCGGGAAGCTGATCTTGAACAGGATGTTCTCCATCACATAGCTGCCGTAGCCGCGCTGGACGGCGAAGCGATGGCCCCTGAAGAGCACGTCGTAGAAGCCCCACCGCGGGGCGGTCAGAACCGAAGGCAGGCCCATTTCACCCTTGTCGACCATCATGGCGAGCCGCACCGCACGCGAGCCGGCATCGCCGGCCGCCCAGGACTTGCGTGACCCGGTGTTGGGGGCGTGTCGATAGGTTCGGAGCGCGTGCCCGTCGACCCATGCGTGGGAAAGGGTGTCGATGACCCGGTCCTTGTCGGCACCGAGCATGTGCGCGGAGACGGCCGCCGAGGCGACCTTGACCAGCACGACATGATCGAGTCCGACCCGATTGAAGCTGTTCTCGAGCGCCAGGACCCCTTGGATCTCATAAGCCTTGATCATGGCGTGCAGGATATCGCTCATGGTCAGCGGGGCTTCGCCGCTGGCGACCGCCTTGCGCGAGAGATGGTCTCCCAGGCCGAGGATGGCGCCGAGGTTGTCCGAGGGATGTCCCCATTCCGCTGCGAGCCAGGTGTCGTTGAAATCCAGCCAGCGAACCATGGCGCCGATGTCCCAGGCCGCCTTGACCGGATCCAGCGCAAACTGGGTCCCGGGCACACGGGCACCGTTCGGGACCGCAGTGCCCGGAACGATGGGACCCAGATGCTTGGTGCACTCGGGATACTGCAGCGCAAGCAGAGCGCAGCCCAACGAGTCCATCAGGCAGTGTCTGGCTGTGGTGACGGCCGCTTGCGAATCGATACGGAAGTCAGAGACATAGTCCGCGATCGCGACCAGCTCCTGGTCCGGGGGTGGACGGAGGTTGGCGTCGGCGCTGTGTGAGATCATTGCAGGCTCTCCGGGGGGAGTAAGCAAGCGCTGGAGAATCCAGCCCTTCCCATGCGTGGCAGGATGCGCGCTGATTCTCGGCCAGGATGGTCGATCAATCAGCCTGTACCTTGGCTACAAGCCACCAGCTCAGGTCTCCGGCACTCGGATCCCGCGATGAACCACGAATCGCGACGGACCGGAACCCGTGTGTCAGCTCCTCCAAGCGCCTCTCGTCCTGGCGGCTGCGGCAGGTCAACGCCTCTCGATCGGCACCCAGCTCCGGTTCTCGGGTCCGACATAGTTGGCGCTGGGTCGGATGATCTTGCCGTCCAGGCGTTGTTCGATGACGTGGGCGACCCAGCCCGTGGTCCGCGCGATGACGAAGATCGGTGTGAACAAGGGCGTGGGGATGTCCATCTGGGCGTAGGACACCGCGGAGAACCAGTCGAGGTTCGGAAACATGTGCTTGAGGTCCCACATGACCGTCTCGAGGCGTTCCGCGATCTCGAACATGCGTGTGTTCCGGTTGGACTCGGAAAGCCGCCGTGCGACCGACTTGATGACCCCGTTCCGTGGGTCACCTGTGGTGTACACGGGGTGGCCGAACCCGATGATGATCTCCTTGCGGCCGACCCGCTCGCGGATGTCCGCCTCTGCCTCTTCCGCGCTGGAATAGCGGCTCTGGATCGCGCAGGCGGCCTCGTTTGCGCCGCCGTGCTTCGGCCCGCGGAGCGCGCCGATCGCGCCTGTGACAGCGGAGTAGATGTCCGACTGGGTGCCCGCGACGACGCGTGCGGCGAAGGTCGAGGCATTCAACTCGTGCTCGGCATAGAGGATGAAAGAGGTGTGCATGGCCCGCACCCACTCGGCAGAAGGTGCCTTCCCGTGCAGAAGGTGCAGGAAATGCCCGCCGAGCGATTCGTCGTCAGTCTCGACCTCGATACGTCGCCCGTTGTGGGCGAAGTGATACCAGTAAAGGAGCATGGAGCCTAGACTGGCGATCAAGCGGTCCCCGATGTCGCGGGTGGCGGCCACCGGCATGTCATTCTGCTCCGGCTCCAGGGTGCCGAGCAGCGAGACGCCCGTTCGCATCACATCCATCGGATGCGCCGACGGCGGGATCTGCTCCAGGGCGGTCTTGAGCGCGGCGGGCAGCCCGCGGGATGATTGGAGCCCACGCTTGTAAGCCGCGAGCTCGGCAGCTGTCGGCAGATGCGCGTGGATCAGGAGGTAGGCGATCTCCTCGAACTCGGCCTGGTCGGCAAAGTCCAGGATGTCATAGCCCCGATAGTGGAGGTCGTTGCCCGTACGTCCCACGGTGCAGACGGCGGTGTTGCCGGCTAGTGTACCGGACAGGGCAACGGATTTTTTGGGTCTAGGCACTGGGGGGTCGTGGTTCTCGGCCATCTTAAACTCCGCCTTCACCGCGATGCGAAGGCATGAAGCAGGCCGGGTGTTTCGACTCAGTTGGGCCGAGGTACCAAGCCCAACGCGTCCTGCCACTCGACTGCTTCCGGTTGGATCTCCCTCGTCGGCGCAGACCACCTGCTCTGCGCCCCCGACGATCGATCGAACGCCATTGCCGGGTTCGAGGGGTGATCGTCAATCCGGTTTCTGATCCGCGAACAGCTTGTCGAGCTTCTGCTCGAAGCTGTGGTACCCCAAGAAGTCGTAGAGCTCCATACGGGTCTGCATGGTGTCGACCACGTTTGCCTGGGACCCTTCCCGGCGAATCGCCTCGAAGACCTTGAGAGCCGCCTGATTCATGGCACGGAAGGCGGACAGCGGATAGAGGACCAGCGCAACGCCGACGCCGCCCAATTGGCTCGTCGTGAACAAAGGGGTTGCACCGAACTCGGTGATATTGGCGAGGATCGGGACCTTGACCGCCGCGACGAATCGCTCGTACTGGGCCAGCTCGGTCACAGCTTCAGGAAAGATCATGTCCGCACCCGCCTCGACACAGGCCACGGCGCGGTCGATGGCGGACTCCATGCCCTCGACGGCCAGGGCGTCCGTGCGGGCCATGATGACGAAGTCGTCGGTGCGCGCATCCACAGCGGCCTTGATGCGGTCGACCAGCTCCCCCTTTGAGACGATGGCCTTTCCTGGCCGATGGCCACAACGTTTCGCTGCGACCTGGTCCTCGATATGGCAACCGGCGGCGCCCGCGCGACTCATCAATCGCACGGTGCGCGCGATGTTGAAGGCGCCGCCCCAGCCGGTATCGGCGTCGACCAAGAGAGGGAGGTCGGATGCGTCGGTGATTCGGCGCACGTCTTCCAAGACATTGTCGAGGCTGGTCATCCCCAGGTCTGGAAGACCGAATGAGCAGGCCGCGACTCCGCCCCCGGAGAGATACAGCGCGCGATAGCCCGTGCGTTGCGCCATCATTGCATGATAGGCATTGACCGTTCCGATGACCTGAAGCGGATGCTCGTCGCGAACGGCGAGCCGCAGTCGCGCGCCGGGCGTGTCTGTCTCGGTCATGCTGGTCGACTCCATACCGCGAGAATTGGGCTCGCGCCGCTCTTCGGCGCGGAGGCGCAGCGGTTGTTCCACCGCGTCCGCTGCGACGCTCGCTGAGTTGTGCCTGGCCATGCCGGACGTGGTTTAACCGCCAATCAGGGCGAAGCTCTCCTCCGCCGCATCCAACGTGGCCTGGATCTGCGCCTCTTCATGCGCGATCGAAACAAAGCCGGCCTCGAAGGCCGAAGGGGCCAGGTACACGCCACGCTCCAGCATCGCGTGGAAGAAGGTCTTGAACTGATCCTGGTTGCAGTGGGTGGCCTGCTCGAAGTTGATCACCTGCTCGCCGGTGAAGAAGAGCCCGAACATCCCGCCGGCGCGATTGGTGCTGAACGGGATGCCGGCGGCATCGGCGCGCGCCTGCAACCCGGCGAGGAGCCCCGCTGTGGTGGCGCTCAGTCGATCGTAGAACCCCGGCTCGCTGATCAGCTCGAGGGTCTTGAGCCCCGCGGCCATCGCAATTGGGTTACCCGACAGGGTGCCGGCCTGGTAGACCGGGCCGAGTGGTGAGATGTGAGACATGATCTCGCGCTTGCCGCCGAAGGCACCCACGGGCATTCCGCCTCCGATGACCTTTCCGAGCGCGGTTAGATCCGGGTCGATGCCGAAGAGCTCCTGGGCCCCGCCACGGGCAACGCGGAAACCCGTCATCACCTCGTCGAAGATGAGCACGGACCCATACTGGTCGCAGATCCCGCGCAGCCCCTCGAGGAAACCGGGTACCGGAGGGATGCAGTTCATGTTCCCGGCGACGGGCTCGACGATGACGCAGGCGATCGCGTCGCCGATCTCGGCGAAGGCCTGGCGGACCTGATCCAGGTCATTGTAACTGAGCGTGATCGTCAGCTCGGCCAGCGCGGCCGGCACGCCCGGTGAGCTGGGCTCACCGAGCGTGAGCGCACCGGAGCCGGCCTTCACGAGGAGGGAATCGACATGACCGTGATAACAGCCCTCGAATTTGACCACCTTGTCGCGGCCGGTGAAGCCCCTGGCCAAGCGCAAGGCGCTCATGGTGGCCTCGGTCCCGGAGCTGACCATGCGCACCATGTCCATGCTCGGCACCAGCTCGCAGACCCTGTCGGCCATTGTCGTCTCCAGCTCAGTGGGCGCGCCGAAGGAAAGCCCGTTCTGGATCCGCCGCTGAACGGCTGCGAGGACGTCGGGGTGGGCATGTCCGAGGATCATGGGTCCCCATGACCCGACATAGTCGACATAGCGTTTTCCGTCGGCATCGAAGGCATAGGGCCCGAGCGCACGTTCGAAGAACACCGGATCGCCGCCAACGCCGCGGAACGCCCGCACAGGCGAGTTGACGCCGCCCGGGATGTGGCGCTGGGCGGCTCGGAAGAGTTCATGGGATCGGCTCATCGGGGATCTCCTGCAGGAAAGAGTGAGGCATAGGTGCGAGCGGCGGCGGTTACGTCCGGTTGCGCAAAGACACCGCTGATGATCGCGAGCATTCGGGCGCCCGCCGCGATCAACAGCGGGCCATTCTTTGGTGTGATTCCGCCGATCGCAACCAACGGAACCTCCATACAGCGGCTGGCGGCAGCCAGGAGCTGGCGGGAGGCGCGAACCGCGTCTGGTTTGGTTGGGGACGGAAAGAAGCTCCCAAACGCCACATAGCTCGCGCCGCGCCGCGCCGCAGCGCGTCCGCGAGCCAAGTCATCGTAGCAGGACACGCCGACGATGGCGTCTGTCCCGAGTCGGTCTCGCGCCGCGAGGGGATCGCCGTCGTCACGGCCAAGGTGGACCCCCTCCGCACCGAGCTCTGCGGCGAGCGTCACGTCGTCGTTGATGACCAATGGAACGCCCGCGGCTCGACAGATTTGGAGGACCGCGTTGGCCCGATCGTATTGCTCCTGACGGCTCCGACCCTTTTCACGATACTGGACGATCCGGGCCCCGCCGGCGATCGCGCGACCGACCTGGTCGGCGAGGACGTCAGGCCGGTCTGTGCCTTCCGGGGTGATGACATAGAGGCCCTGTAACGGCGTCATGGCGTCAGCGCATGCAGCCGGTTCGGCGTCAATTGACAGCGGCCGATGCGAAATGCGTGTTTCAGGGCCTCCCAGGTGTAGGCTTGTGCCTCGTCGACGGCGTCTGGCATCGTCATCCCCAGCGCGAGACGCGCCGCGATCGCGCTTGCCAGGGTGCAGCCTGATCCATGGAATTCCGCCTCCAGCCTGGGCCAAGTCCAGGTCTGCTGGAATCCTTCGGCACTGAACAGCCGATTGGTGACATCGATGGTGTTGTCGTGCGTGCCGGTGACCAAGACCCAGCGTGCCCCGCCCGCGAGCAGACTTTCCGCGCAGTCCGTCGGACTCCGGCCGGCAGTCAAGGTTTGCGCCTCGGGAAGGTTGGGCGTGATCAGCGTGCTGCGCCGAATCAGATTTTGCTTAAGCTGATTCAGCATGGCAGCGTCCACGACCTGCTCGCCGGCACCGCTCGCCAGCACCGGATCGAGAATCACCGGCAGGTCCGGATTCTCGTCGATCAGGTTGTTCAGGACGCGGATCACGCGCGAGCTGCCGACCATGCCGATCTTCAGCGCACGCGGCATGCAATCGCCCAAGAGTCTCCGGCACTGGCCCTCGACCTGCTCGGCCGATTGCGGGTAGATCCGAGACAGTCCGCAGCTATCCTGCTCGGTCACGACGCTGATCACGGTGACCGGAAACACGCGCGCGGCCGTAATGGCCTCCGCATCTGCGAGGATCCCTGCACCTCCGCTCGGGTCGTGGCCCCCCACACAGAGGACGACCGGTCGATCGGCGACTTCCTTCATGGTCTCTGTCCCTCTTAAGTTGATCCGCTCGGGCCGACGAGGCCGGCGCCGCCAGAGAAGATAACAGGGATGGCGAGTCTTCGCGGCCCCCTCGATCAGGCATGCTCGGGTCGTGAGGCCCCTCCGGGTGGCGAAAACGGCCGGGCCTGATGCGGCGCTGTTGAATTTGTCCGGTCTCCGCCCGACCATGGACTGGATGAAACCCCGCTGCTGTCATGGAAGTCGACGTCGGCAACGCCGGACGGCAGCGATCGGTGTCCCTTGGAGTGACTTGATGAAGACGTACATGTGTGTGATTTGCGGACTGATTTTCGATGAGGCGCAGGGGTGGCCCGACGACGGCATCCCGCCCGGGACGAGGTGGGAGGACGTACCGCTCAACTGGAAGTGTCCGGAGTGTGGTGCAGGGAAGGACGACTTCGAGATGGTCGAGGTCTAGTCGAGAGGGACCTGAGGTTGGAGGGCGGGGATTTCACGTCTTCCGCCGCGACGCGATGGGCGAATGGGATACTGGGAGGCACAGGTTGCCGCGCATTGTGGCCCGTCTCGTCTACACTCCTTCACATGGACGCGACGATCGCTTCTAGGCAGCTGTGCCATGTCGACGCCCTCGAGGTTGCCGTGCTCGCCAAGCAATATTGCGACCGCATCGAGTCGTCGGCATACGAGCCGAAGCGGTGGCTCAAAGACGTAGTGTTTCTGCTGCCGCGACTTCACGCGGCCGTCGCTTCGGTCGCGGTGCCTTCGTCAGCATTCGGCCAGATGAATGCCGTCGATCTAGACGAGCGCTTCGAGCTGTTTTCGCGCCTACGCAAGTTGTTGGCGGACCGGGATGCCTACTGGCTGGAGTTCGACCGGGCGAGCGAGGGGGCGGACGGCATGACTGGCAGCCTGGCCGACGATCTGACCGATATCTACTGTGAGTTAAAGCTGGGGCTGAGGCTGTACGACCAGGATCCCGTCTGCGCGGTCACTGTTTGGGCTGTCGGCTTTGACTCGCACTGGGGCCGGCATCTCGTGGATGCCGAGCGCCATCTCGCCAGGCTCGCGGCCGAAGACCGCCTCGAGGCGTGAGCCTCGCTCCGGCGGTGGCATGGCCGTATCGTTTTCTGCTACCCTTCGCCCCGTTTTCGTTTGTGTCACGAGGTGATGATCGATGTCCGCCGTCCTAAGTGAAACTGAGCTGACACTGACAGCGCCGGCGAGGGCCAAGATGGCCAACCTGTTCGAGCAGGTTGACGCTGGGGTTCAGGGGGTTCGGGTGTTCGCGACGCCCGGCGGTTGCAGTGGTATCAGCTTTGGAATGACCTTCACGGACGCCATCAACGCGGATGACGGCGTGCTTGCCTGCGATGGATTCAATGTGGTCGTCGATGACGGGACGCTTCCATATCTCCGCGGTGTCGAGATCGACTTCGTCGACGAAGGCGATGGAAATGCGACGTTCGTCTTCAACAATCTCCCCCAAGTCGGCGGCGGCTGCGGCTCCTGCGGCTCCTCCTCGGGTGGAGGCTGCTCCTGAGGGGCGTTCCGCGTCCCGTTGATGATGGGCGGGGCGCCTCGCTCGCACGAACAAGCGGCAACGGCCGCTTTTTTGTTGCGGGGATCGCTGGTCTTGGTCGCACGAGTTAGGTCCTGCGGGTGGGCTGCGCCCGAACGGGGGGAAGGGTCGGCATGGTCAGAGTCGGGATCGTCGGCGGTACAGGTTACACCGGGGCCGAGCTCTTGCGCATCCTCGCGGGTCATCCCGAGACCTCGATCTCGGTGATCACCTCGCGCACCCAGGCTGGGACGCCCGTCGCAGACATCTTTCCCCACCTCAGGGGGCGTCTGGGGCTCTCATTCACCGCGCCGGACGAGCGTGCGCTGGCGCAATGCGACCTGGTCTTCTTCGCTACCCCCAACGGGACCGCGATGACGGCCGTTCCCGGGCTGTTGGCACAAGGGGTGCGCGTAGTCGACCTGGCCGCAGATTTCCGCCTCAAGGATCCCGCCGTTTGGGAGGCTTGGTACGGTCGGCCTCACGCCTGTCCCGAGCTTCTGTCTGAAGCGGTTTATGGGCTGCCCGAGCTCAATCGGGCCGAGGTGCGTGCTGCCAGACTGGTGGCCAATCCAGGCTGTTATCCGACGGCTGTGACCCTGGGGCTTCTCCCGTTGCTGGCGGCGGGCGCCGTGGATCCGAGCTGGCTGATCGCCGACGCCAAGTCCGGGGTCAGCGGGGCCGGGCGCAAGGCGTCCACGGCTTTGTTGATGGCGGAGGTTGGTGAGAGCTTCAAAGCTTACTCGGTCAAGGGCCATCGGCATGCGCCCGAGATCCGACAGAACCTGACCAGGTTCGCTGGCCCAGACCTGAATCTCACCTTTGTTCCGCACCTGGTCCCAATGATTCGAGGAATCGAGGCCACAATCTATGCGCGGCTGACCGATGTGGCGATCCATCTCGACGACTTGTTCAGGGACTATTACGCGGATGAGCCCTTCGTCGACGTGATGGCTGGGGGCGCCCATCCGGACACGCGTTCCGTGCGCGGTGCCAACCTCTGTCGAATTGCCGCAACCCTCCAGGGTTCCTCGGGCGTCGTGGTGGTCCAGTCGGTGATAGACAATCTCGTCAAAGGCGCCGCGGGGCAAGCCGTCCAGAACATGAATCTGATGTTTGGCATCGAGGAGTCGGTCGGGCTTGGCGCGCTGCCCCTTCTGCCTTAGGTTTAGGGTGCCAGTTGATGCTTCTTGAGGAGACGTCGGTGGCGTGCGCTGAGATCCCGTGTCAACCCGCCGCTCGGTGACCAGTCGCTCCAACGCCAACACCGCCGACTCCATGACCGACTCGTTCAGGAGGCTGTCTTACCGGCTGCTCGCGATCGGCCTCTACGCCGTCCTGTTGGCCGCGGCATTCTGGGGCGGGTTCGAGCTCGGTGTTCGGCGGCTTTCGTCCGGGTGGGAGCTGCAACTGGCGGCTTTGACTGCGGAGGTCCGCTCAGTGGTGGCTGAACGCGAGTCGCTTCGAGAGGGGTTGGCCACAGCACTCCGAGAACGGGTCATCCTGGAGCGCAGCCACCAGATTGATCGCGAGGCCGCCCGCGCCCTCACGGATCAGCTGAAACAGGCCCAAGACGCCCGGCTCGCCCTTAACCGCGAGTTATCCTACCTGAAGCGGCTGGTCCAAGAGGGCGGGCGGGGTGCCATGCGAGTCCAGGATCTGCATCTGATGGCTGGCGATGGAACCGGGGCGTTTCGCTACAGCTTCACGGTCACCCAGATGGTTCCTGGGTTCGGTGAAGCCGAGGGGCGCGTGCGGTTCGAGATCGAGGGACACAATGGCGACACTGCCATGACCCTGTCGCTGAGTGATTTACCGGCCGCAGAGCCACGGGAATTGCGGGTCGCGTTCGAGCACTTTCAGACCCTGTCTGGGACCTTCGAGCTTCCGGATGGTTTCGAGCCCAGCGGCGTCGTGGTCGGGATCGAGCCGTCCAGCGAGAGCTTGATTCCGACCCTGGAGTCGTTCCCATGGGCGCTGGAGACCGGGGATCTTCGTCCTGAGGCTTCGCTCGATGACGGGTCTTCGGAGGGTCGCTGATTTCCCTCGTGGGAGCGCTGAAGAACCCGGTGCTCCCATCGGCACAGAGAGGACACCGCCATGGTCTGTTGCCTAACCGATCGACACTAAACCGCATCCAGGAGGCCGCGTCTCGAAGTTGCCTGCTGATTGTCGGCCAGGCTGGGCAATCGATCATCGTCGCCTGAGTGAGCTGAGCACATCTCGCCCCCGGCCCAGCCGCGCCCAGGTATTGAAAAAGCCGACCGAGCGCATAGGATATGGCGACAGACAAACCTGAAATTGTGAGCTGATTTGCCATGACCACTGAAGCCACCGTAGATACGCCGCTCGTGTTCACGACCTCCGCTGCCACGAAGGTCGCCGAACTGATCTCCGAGGAAGGCAATCCGGCCCTCATGCTGCGCGTCTACATCCAAGGGGGGGGATGCTCGGGTTTCCAGTACGGTTTCACGTTCGATGAGGAGGTCCAAGACGGCGACACCGAGGTCGTCACCGACGGCGTCAAGCTGTTGATCGACCCGATGAGCCTCCAGTACCTGATGGGTGCGGAGATCGATTACACCGAAGGTCTGCAAGGCGCCCAATTCGTCATCCGCAATCCGAACGCGACCACCACCTGTGGTTGTGGTTCGTCGTTCTCGACCTAGGCAAGCCCTGAAACACCCATTCTGCGCCTCCCGTGCAGCGGCAGGATGCACAGCTGCTGTGAAGCGCTCCAGCGCCTGAACATGCGGGAAACGACCGACCGTCGCTGCCCTATCTTGGGGGAAACGGGTACACTGAGTGTGATCGGAGATGGCTCTCCTCCCCGGGGCGCGCTCAGCCCAATGATCTCGACAACGAGCGACCGGACGCTATCCCCCGGCGTCTCCGCCGAGTTGTGCCGGCTTCTCGGGCGGAATCGTCAACGGGATGACGCGTGCATCGCTCGGCACCGTCCCCTCGTGTGCCGGTCTCGTCGCAAGCCACTGGACCCCTGCATACACCAGCAAAGCCAGTCCCAGACCCGCCAATAGCACGGCGAGGATCCGTTGGGTCGCGTTGCGTGTCTTGCGCCGCGGCCACTCTGTCTGTCGAAATTTGTAGTCTCGCATCATTATTCGCGCATAA
>NZ_JAJDNA010000121.1 GCF_022340925.1 Thiocapsa sp. | reverse complement strand
CCGCTTTGTAAGTCATGCAACTGATTGGGTTGCCCAGCATTTCGCACTGCGTGCCAATTCACCTTCCGGGTGAAGCCCGCTACGACCCCCGGTGCACGCCCCGCGCGGCGCCCGGCGGCGTTACAACTCGTTGGAATAGGTGGACTATTCCGCCTCGTTGTGCCTTGCCGGACACCGCGCGGGACGCACCCCGAGGGCCGTCCAACTGCCGTTTCTAGGATGATAGGCCATCCTGGGCCGGAATCGGCACGCCACCTCAACACCCGATTTCCGCGTCGCTTCGTTTTCAGGCGCTTGGGGCGCTTGACGATGCCGGGCCATGGGTGGCCCGGACGGGAAACGCTTCACATCAGCGTTTTCCCCCTGGCAGCCCGTCGAGCTTTCGCTTCAAACCAGCAGGCTTGAACACGACGTGACCGATTCGGGTCGTCCTCCGAAAATCTGGAGAGCTCAAGCTCAGTGAGAGCTTCAATTTTCGTGCGGCGACGCGCAGCAAAGCGAAGTCCGACAGCCAGCTAGGCGAAGAGCATCGCGCGCACCGCTGCCGAATCCCCCGCGCGGCGGACCCGAGCTGCCAGGTCCCGGGCCTCGGTCAGACGAACCGCACGCGCCCGCCGCGCCAGCTCGGGTAACAGATGCGGATCGAGCGAGAAGACGCGAAAACCCAAGCCCAGGAGGATCGGCAGGATACCCGGCAGCCAGGGGAGGATCCCGCACAGCTGGATATCTGAGAGTCGCACCCCAGCCGACAGCGCGACGTCATGCAGGAACCGGTAGAGGACCGGTGCGTGGGGATCGAGATAGCCGCTGAGCGCAGGCTGGTCGCGATCGGCGGCGAAGAGGCATTGCATGAGATCGTTCAGTCCGATCGCCACGAAGTCCGCCGAGTCGAGCAGCCTGGCGAGGTCCAGCGCCAGTGCCGGCGTCTCGACCATGGCCCCAACCGGGATCGGCCGGGAGAGACGCGATTGGATCTCGCTGCGCCACTGGATCATCTCCCCGGGCGCGGTCAGGTAGGGGACCAGCAGGCGCAGCGGATAACGGTCCGCGAGACGGTCCACGGCGGCCAACTGCGCCTCGACCACCCGTCTGACCGAGGGCTCGCGGTAGAGGCGCGCGCCCTGCAGCCCGATCGGGCTGACAGGGACGAGTCTGGGGTGCAGCCAGGGCGGACACTTGGTCGGCGCGATGTCCAGGAGGCGGAGCGTCACCTCCAGCGGGCGCGCTGCATCGCACAGCTCGGCGAAGGTCTCGGCGTAGAAATCCACGTCCGGGCAGGAGCCGTCCGCCGGATTCAGATATTCGGAATGGACCAGACCGATCGATCCCGCCCCGTTCGCCCGGGCCGAGCGGGCCCCCTCTGTGTCGTGTACTGATGCACGGAGCTCGAGCGGTTGGCCGTCCGCCGTGCAGACCGGCTTCTGGAGGGGCTCGCGTGGAGGTGCCTCCGGGTGGCTCGGGGGAGGACAGCGAATCAGGCCGCTCGTGCCGTCGATCCAGATGTCGCCGCCGATGGGGAGCCGATCGGCCTGGGCCTGACTCACCATGACGACCGGGATACCCAAACCGATCAGCCTGATCATGTCATGCGAGAAGGGCGCCCCCTCGATGACGATTAAGCCTTCCTCCGCCCGCGACAGCCCGCAGACCTCCGGCTGTCGGACCAGTCGAATCCCGTCGCCGCTGCCGCTGCGCAGGATACCCCGGGCGTGGCCGGGGGCGTAGGGTGTCGCTCGAAGCCGCGTCATGGTCGTGGTGAATTGCCCGGTGCCGGGTTCGCGGCGTCCCAGTGCCCATCGGGTCGCGAGCCGGTGACCGGGAGTGGATAGAAGGGCCCCAACGCCTCGCGCTGCCACCAGCGGCCGCTCGCCGAGCGCTCCCGCCGGGTGCTGAATCGGTAGCGATAGACCAGGACCCGCAGGAGGCGAGGGCGCTCCGCGCCCGTCGGCGGATGCTCGAGCAGACCAGTGACGCTGGGCGAGGCCTCCAGCAGCCGGTTGAGAAAGCGATCGAGCCAGTCGAGAAAGAGCGGACTCATGGGTGTGAACCAGAGCATCCAATCCACGCGCGGCTGATGCGGTACCACGAAACGCGGGGCCTGTGACGGGTCGTCGGGGCGATAGCGGAAGTCCAGGGCCTGCCAGTGCCGGCCGTCGGCACTGGCCTCGATCTGTAGCTCGATCCGCTCCCGCTCGACGGTGGGGAAGACGTGATAGCGGTTGGCCACGCGGAAACCGTTGAGCCCCCTGACCCAGCCGCTCATGGGTCCGACCGCCCGAGCGGTGACCAGCTCGGCGCCCGCGATCAGGCTTGCCGGGATCAGGACCAGCGCAAGGCTCAGGACCGTCGCCGCCATCCACCGTCGTGGCCGCTGCGGCAGCAGCGGACCGCTGAAGGCCCGCCGCTGCCAAGGCTTGGGGACGACTCGTGCGATCGCCTGATCGTCGAGCAGGAAGAGGCAGAGGACGATCGTCAAGAGGTTGAAGAAGTTGTGATTGCTGGTCAGGATGATGAGGACCTGCCAGAGGATGGTCACCCAGGCGGCGACGAGGCGCCAGGGACGTGGCAGGAAGATGAAGAAAGGCACGACCAGCTCGACCACCAGGGTTCCCCCGGTGCCCAGACGCAAGAGCCAGTCGGGGAGCTGGTTGGCGTACCAGGAGCCGACATGTGGCAGCGGCTGGGTTTCAAAGTAGGTCTCGAGCGCCGTGAGATCGCGCCAGCCCGCATCCCCGCTGAGGATCTTGGAGAGTCCGGATTCGAACCGCAAACGAAACAGCAGCCAGCGGAAGAGCCACACCACGAGACGCGACCCGCCGGGCAGCAGGATAGCGAGGAAGCCTGTCTCCAGGAGTAGGTAGTCCCACTGGAAATTGGTGAAGAACTGGCCCGCGTGGTAAAGGGAGAGATAGAGCAGGTAAAGCAGGATCAGGACCGGGAGCTCGATGTGCCTCCATGGTAGCCAGGGAGCCATCAACAGCAGGAGCGCGAGGACCGCGCCGCCCCAGCCCGCTGCGAGCAGCGCGGCGTCCCCCGATGCCAGCCAGAACAGGGATGGATAGAGTAGATGGCGCAGATCACCGTGGGCCTCGGCCGCCGAGGCCAGCTGCTCGGCGATCGGATAGATCCCCTGACTGCCGGCCAGGGCCTCGATCTGAACCGCAAGCGAGGTGAAGGCAGCGAGATAGACCAGGGCGAGCAGGCGCACGAATACCCAGGCAACCAGTCGATAGCCGTCCGCTGCGCTCATCAGTTGCGCGAGCAGGCCGCGCGCGACCCTGCCGGCGAGGGCCGCGCGGCTTGGACGGTCAGTCGCGGCTGCGTTCATGTGGCACAGATTGGCCAAGCACATCCTGTCGGTCAATGGGCCGAGGGGATCCTCGGGACCGCCGGCCCGTGAGTCCTGGCCGGATCAACCGCCGCGATTCCGACGGTCGAGAAAGCTCAGCTGGTCGGCGAGGGTTTCGATCGCCGGGAGGTGCAGGCCCCGTCCGGCCGCCTCGCGAAGCGGACGGCGGTAGATGTACTCGATCTCCAGCTCGCGTCTGGCGAGATAGTCCAGGCGCATGCTCGGTGCGTAGGGTGTCATCTTCTCCGTGAGCCCGATGAGGTGGGGCACGAAGCCGTCCTCGAAGGGGCAGCCGCAGGCCTCCGAGCCTTGAGCGACCTCGTCGATGAGCCGTTCCGCGAGTCGTCTGGAATCCGGATCGGCCATCAGCACGTCCGTGTCGGCGCCGAGCACCACCGACAGGCCGTTGAATGGGATGTTCCAGGCCAGCTTGCGCCAGCGGGCGTGGGACAGCGAAGGCAGCGCCTCGACCTCGATCCCACCCGCGCAGAAGGCCTGCATCAGGCGGGCGAGGTGGGGCCGGTCACGTTCATCGAGCGGGGCGAGGCCGACCGACCCATAGTCCAGATGGACGATGTGTCCTGGGCCGACCTTGTTCGAGCAAAGGAAACAGACGCCGCCGATGATCCGTGCCTCTGGGAACGTCTCGCCCAACTCCTCGTCCATCGTCAGACCGTTCTGGAGGTTGAGGACGAGGGTCCCATCACGGATCAAGGGTCGCAGCAGCTCCGCGAGGCGGTGATTCTCCGTCGTCTTCAGGGCGACACACACGACGTCGCTCGCGGGAATCCGATCCGAGGCGTGATAGACCTCGACCGGAAAATGATGCCGGGACCCAAGCGGGGAGTCGACCAGCAGCCCGTGGCGACGGATGTGACCGACGTCGCTGCGCGCGATGAATCGGACAGCGGATCCGCCCTGCATCAGCCGTGATCCGTAGAACCCGCCCAAGGCCCCCGTGCCGAGGATGGTGAAGCTCAACCTTTCAGACGTCATGGTTGCTTGCAGGGTTCGTGGGGTGTGCGTGCGTACCCCTCACGCTTGATGCGATGCGAGGAGGCTGCCATCTTCTGTTCGGCAGCGACGGGGACGCGGAGGCGCTGCGAGTGGCAGCGGACCGTCCGGCCCTGCCCAGGCGCGTGGCGGCGGAAACCGCGCCGACGCCATCGGGCAGGCACAGGCGCCTCCCAGTGTGCCCGGAGTCGCTGTGTCCGAGGACGCGAAGGTCACGAGGGGCCCGCAGGCCCTTCGCGTCGGCGCGGCTCGAATCGCTCTGCGCTGTCCGGTCTGCGAGCTCAGGCCGCGATCCCGGAGGTGTCCTCGCGCTCGAGCTTGCCGGCGCGCCGCGCAGCCAGCGCGACGAACAGATAGGACCAGCCGTTGAAGATCAATTCGATCGCGACGAACAACCCGATCACCCAGAGGCCGGATGCGGGCCATTTGGCGATGATCATGGCACCCAGTGCAATCGAGATCAGACCCGCGAGCAGCAGCCAGACCCACCCCGTCTGAGCCCGGTGCTGAATGGCGAGGATGACCCGAGTGAGCCCCACGGCGATGAGGACGCCCGCCAGCGCGAGCGTCAGGGTTGCGGAGGCGAGAACCGGGTTGACAGCGATCAGCAGCCCGGCTGCGACGTACAGGAGCGCGATCAGGGCATGCCAGAGAATGCCCTTCCAACCCCTGCACTTGAAGGCCTCGACCAGCTGAAAGGTGCCGCCGACGACGAGGAGGACGCCAAAGAACAGGACGCTGGCCAGCGTCAGGCCGAAGGTCATCCCCAGGCCGATGGTCCCGAGGATGATGGAGAGGACGCCGAAGGCGAGCAGCCACCCCCAGTTCCTGCTGAGCTCGCCGAACAGCGGATGTGGTGCGGACGGAGTAAGGGTCTCCAGGTCGTTTGGCATGCTTGTTCTCCTCTGGATGTGTAGGGTCTCTCATTGCAGACGGGCTGCGCGGTGATCGAAACCGCCGCTGCCGCAGTGCCAAGCATACGCGGGTCGAGCCGGTCATGACATGACGACGCAATGTCATCATGATAGCCGCGACCCTTATGGTACCGCCTTCCGAAGCCGAGGCGTCTCGCGCCGGTCGAGAGCCTGTAGGATAAGGCGGGAATCAATCCATTCCCTCGCAGGAGATCGACCATCATGGTTTCACACTACAACCTCATCATCGTCCCGGTGGACGGGTCCGAAAGCTCCGCTCGCGCGGCGACCTTCGGTGCGGATCTGGCACGCGCGACGAACTCCCCCCTCCAGCTCCTCCATGTCTATTCGCCCACCAGCAACGAGATCATGGGGATGGCCCATCTGCCGCGCGAGCGCGTCGAGTCGATCAGCCACGATTCGGCGGTCGCCGCCTTCGCCAAGGCGCGCGCGGCCATGAATACCGAGGGACTGGAGGTCGAGGAGAAGAGCGTCTGGGGCGAGCCGCGCGAGGAGATCGTCGCGGCAGCGGAAGCCACCGATGCCTTGATCGTCATGGGCCGCCGCGGTCTCGGCCAGGTGCGGAAGCTCTTCATCGGCAGCGTCTCCGACGCGGTGCTGCGCAACGCACATCGCCCCGTCACCCTCGTCACCTGATCCGGGCCGGGGCCCGGGAATCGGGCACCGGGGCCTGATGTCGGGGCCGTGGCCGAGCCCGCCCCCCGGGCGGTTACGCGTGCCGAGGTCGGCGCGCTGCGCCCTGGATCCTGCCGCGGCCGTTCAAGCCTCATGCGGACACCGCATCGATCTCGCCGAGCAGGCGCGCGTAGTCGGGCGAGTCCGGGGCAGCGTAATTGAAGTTCTTGAACAGCCCGGTGAGCTTGTTGAAATAGTGGCGCGCGGCGGCCTTGTCCGGGAAGTCGCGATCCTGCTCGATGATCCCCCAGAGGCGGTCCAGGCTGAACCGTTGCCGCTCCATGGGGACGGATGCGTCGACGGGGTCGAAGGCGTCCTGCTGGAGGAAGACCATGTCGAGGAAGCTGGCCTTGAGCCAGACGACATAGTCCTCGGTGGTGATGCCTTCCTCGCCGGTGACCTGCATCATCTGCTGGACGCCGTCGCCGCGCACCAGGAGGTCCTTCAGCGCGGTCACCCGATCGGTCCAGGCGGGATCAAGGTGGTGGGCGTACCAGGGTGCCAGCTGATCGAGGTAGCGCGACCAGGAGATCAGTGGGTCGATCGCCGGGTAGAAGCGTTTGTAGGCGCGGTCGTAGGACAGGCCGAGGAAGCTTTTCACGGTGCCGAGCGTGGCCTGGGTCACGGGCTCCTCGAAGTTGCCGCCGGCCGGCGAGACGCTGCCGATCATCGTCAGGCTGCCGGTGGTCCCGTCGCCGGTGCGGACCAGCCCCGCCCGCTCGTAGACACTGCGGATCGCCGACTCCAGGTAGGCCGGGAAGGCCTCCTCGCCGGGGATCTCCTCCAGTCGGCCCGAGGTCTCGCGCATCGCCTGAGCCCAGCGCGAGGTGGAGTCAGCCAGGAGGAGGACCTGGTAACCCATCTGGCGGTAGTACTCGCCGACGGTGATGCCGGTGTAGATGGACGCCTCGCGCGCGGCGACCGGCATGGACGAGGTGTTGCAGATGATGACGGTGCGGTCCATCAGCGATCCGCCGGTGCGCGGATCGGTGAGCCGAGGAAACTCCTTGATCGTCTCGACGACCTCGCCGGCGCGCTCGCCGCAGGCGACCATGATCACGATGTCGACCGCGGAGTGCTTCGCGAGCAGATGCTGCAGCACGGTCTTCCCGGCCCCGAAGGGCCCCGGGATGCAGGCGGTTCCGCCTCGCGCGATCGGGAAGAAGGTGTCGATCAGCCGGAGGGTGGTGATCATGGGCTCCCGGGGATAGAGCCGCTCGGCAGTGCGCTCACGCAGCATCTGCTCGGTGAGCGGGCGGCGCACCGGCCAGCGTCGGGTGAGGTCGAGCGAGCGCTCGTGACCCCGCCCGTCGCGGATTCGCGCCACCGGCGTATTGCAGGTGACGGTGCCGTCTTGGACCCAGGTGACCTCGACGTCGCCGGTCTGGTCGAAGGGCACCATGATCTTGTGCATGAAACGGCCCTCGGTCACGGTGCCGAGCAGGCTGCCGGCGCGCAGCCGCGCCCCTTGCTGCACCGCCGGGACGAAGGACCACTTGCGCTCCTGATCCAGCGGCTCGACATCGACGCCGCGCGGCAGGAAGATGCCATGGTCGAGCGCGACCTTGTCCAGTGGGCTCTGCAGCCCGTCGTAGACCTGACCGAGCAGACCGGGGCCGAGCAGGACCGACAGCATCTCACCGGTCTGCTCGACCGGATCGCCGATCGAGACGCCCCTCGTGTCCTCGAAGACCTGGATGTCCGCGGTCTCGCCGCGCACCCGCAGGACCTCGGCCTTGAGCTGCTCCTGCCGGCCGTCTGCGGGTATGCGCCGGGGCCGGATGAAGACCACCTCGTTCTTCATCAGAGGCCGGCGCGCGCCTCTTTCCCGACCGGCCTCGATTGTGACGAGACTCTCCTGGACCGAGACCACGCGCGCCAGAGTGTCGATCTGGTCGGGCGGCGGCACGGGTGTCGAGGCGTCGTCCGAGGGCTTGGTGGGGCCCTGTGCTTGGGGGAGCCCCCCTGCCTCTGGATGCCGGCCCTCGGCCTTCGGCTTGCGGCGATGTCTGTCTCGCGTCGGGTGTCTTGCCATGACTGGATCCAATGGGGCGCCGACGTCCGCCCGTCGGTCGCTCGTTGCTGATGGACGCTGATCTCTTGCCCATCCCTGCCACCAATCGGCATGGAACGGCACAACGCGGTCTCGCCGTTCCTTTTTTTCAGCCGCTTCCGCAGCTGAGCATGGCCCCATCCCGTCTGCCGCGGGAGGCCCCGATCGGTTCAGCGCCTCCTCACGCTCGTTCCGGCTGGGGACCGACGGCGGGGAGATGGAGACCTTCAACCGCCGACAGCGCCTTCTCCACCAGCCCGTCAAAGCGTTGCGCCGCCTCCTCGCCGTCGTACTTGGTCCAGCGCGCGATCATGTCCCAGCGCAGGACATAGATGACGATGGCCTCGAAATCCAGGTAGTGGCCGTCGCTCACGCGCTCCAGGTGGCTCCAGACCGCACCCAGCAGGAGGCGCTCGAGCTCCACCGAGGCCCCGCGATCCAGCAGGCGCTTCGCTTCCGGCAGCCAGGGAAAGGCGCCCGCGAGACCGAAGTCGGGCTCGTTCCAGTGCCCACTGATCCGGATCAGCCAGCGACCGAAACCCCAGCGCGGGTCGCGCGGCGCGGGCTCGCCCCGGTGCCGCCGCCGCAGGGCGGCCACCAGGGTGCGCAGCTCGAGGCGCCAGGTCACCAGATCCCGGATGAAGGGGCTTGCGATCCCGTCGATCAGCCGCTTCGCCCGCATGATGGCCTCGGCGTCGGTGTGTTCCGGCTCCTGCTGCGCCCACTCGAGCAGTCTGCGGGCGTCGCGCAGCCACTCGGCCTCGAGCGGATCCAGCAGGGCCAGGCGCTGGTTGAGGCGGATACGCGACAAGGGGGTCTGCTTCGCGCCGAAGAGGGGGCCGTGATAGGGCAGCGAGCTCAGGAGCATCGCGTAGCGATCGGGGTACGCCATGGTCCCCGCACCTCGTCTATCGCACCATGCCTTCGAGGATCGCTCGAAAGCGCGGCTGCAGGTGTGCGAGCAGGGTAGCCGTGATCGTCTCGTCGGTCAGGTCGATATGGACGTCCTGGCCCTTCAGCGAGAGGCGGATCCCCTTGTCGCCCGATCCGGACGCGACCCCGAAGGTCACGCCCGCGGCGAGGATATTGCCTGCCAGCGAGAGGACGAAATGCGACAGCGAGCCCTCGCGCAGCTCCAGCGGGTTGCGCCGAAGCTCGTCCGGACTCACCAGCGCCTTCGGCAGCTGGATCTCGACCGCCTGCCCCGCGTCGACCCCGGCCTCGGCGCGGGCGCGGGCCGCCACCTCCAGGATCAGCCGCTCGAGGAACGCCTCCTGCTCCAGCTTGGCGGCGATCAGGCGTTTCACCTCGTCGCCGAAGCGATCAGAGAGCTCGGCCTTCAGGCGCAGCACGGTGTCGCGCATGGCGATACGCAGCGCGTCCTCACCGCCCTGTCTAAGCGCGTCCGCCTCCTGCTGGGCGGTCTCGCGGATGGCCGTGGCACGCGCCTCGGCCTCACGGATGATGCGCGCGGCCTCGCGCCGCGCCTCCCCCTCGATCCGCTGCGCCTCGGCCTGGCCGGCCTGCACACCCTCGTCGCGCAGGCGCTCGATCAGGGCCTCGACGCCGGAGGAGGCCAGGCCCTTGAGCGCGCGCTTTTCCTCTCCGGTTATGGTGTCGCGGCTGTCGGTCATCTTGGACTCACTCCGGGATCCCGCCGGCCAGCACCAGCGCGAAGACGAAGGCGAATACCGCAAAACCCTCCACGATCGCCGCGGGTGCGAGCGACAGGCCGAAGATCTCTGGCTTGGTCTTGCTGGCGTGAATCGCCGAGGCGCACGCCTGGCCCTGGCGCATGGCGGAGAAGAGCAGCGCGAGACCCGCCAGGAGCCCGATCCCGAAGAGTGCGGGGGCGCTCTGCGGCGTGACCTCACGCTGCAGGCTGAACATGATGACGATCCCGTAGATGACCTGCGAGGAGGGCATCACCGACACGCCGATGTAACGTCCGTAGCCGGATTCGGTGTCCACCATGGCCCCGATCGCCGCCTGCCCGGCCACCGCACAGCCGATGACGCTGCCGATCGCACCCAGGGCCATGGGGGCGAAGAGTCCGGCCCAGCCGAGCGCAATCACAAACTCGTTCATCTGCGCAACTCCGTCCGTTTGAAGGGTTTGAAGGGGTAGCCCTCGCCGGCCAGCGCCCAGTTGTAGAACTCGATGAAATTCAGCCGCAGGCCGTGGACGACGCCGCTCATCAACGCGAGCAGCAGGTTAAGGGCGTGCCCCGCCAGGAGGACCAGAATGGCGAGCAGCAGCCCCAGGCCAGGCAGCTCGCTGGCCACGTCGCGGGCCAGCCGGTTGAAGGTCATCGCCATCGAGGCGGAGGCGAGGCCGAGGGCGAAGAGCCTCAGATAGGACAGGACGTCGCCGAAGACCTGCGTGACCCGAGCCAGGTTGCCCAGTCCGTCGAGCGCGCGCAGGGCGAGCGCCTTGACGCCGTCCACCCGGCGATCGCTGCCGAGAAGCAGCACCGCGGCCAATCCGCCGCCCATCAGCACCTCGGCGGTCAGCGTCACCCAGGGTGCGGCGCCGGCATCGCGTGCGATCCACAGCCCGAATCCGCCCAGCATCACGGCGATCCAGCCGATCGCCACGCGGCCCGCGGCGCGACCGCGTTGAGCGGCCGCCATCTCGCTGTTGGCGAGGATCAGGTGGATGACGCCGATCCCGACCGACAGCCGCATCATGGTCTCGAAGTCATTGATATCCAGAAGCTGCAGCCGCCCCGCCAGGCCGTCCGGCGCGGGCGCGAAACCGAAATAGCTGCCGACCAGGATACCCCAGACCAGGGATGTCCCGATCAGGGCGGCGGCGAGGATGCGCAGGCGGCGCCCGAGATCGCCGCTGCCCAGCTTGCGCCAATAGGCCGCGAGCAAGATGCCCAGGAGTCCGGCATATCCGGCGTCCGACAGGATCATCGCGAAGAAGGCGGCGAAGGAAAAAAACAGGACCCGGGATGGATCCCAGGCGTCGTAGGCCGGCATCTGGTAGAAGGCCACCAGGTCCTGTCCGGCGGCGATGGGCGCCGGATTGTCGAGCAGCGTGGGCGGCGTGTCCCCGGGTCCGGGCGGCTCCAACAGCAGGGCGAGGCCCAGCTCCCCGGCCAGTGCCTGCAGCGGGGTGACCGCGTCCTCGGGGGCCCAGCCCTGCACCAGGAACAGCGTCTCCTCGTCGAGTGTCTGGGCCCGCGCGTGACGGAGCTGGGCCTGGTCCTCGGCGCGGGCGAGATGGCTGGCGATCAGGAAGATCCAGCGGGTCAGCGCCGAGCGCTCGGCGTGGACGTCCTCCAACTCCAGCTCGGCGGCCTCGAGACGGCGCTGGACCTCGGAGAGACTGGCGGCCCCGGCGAGGGTCCGCGCTACCGGGAGGGCGCCGCGGGTCGGCTCCTCGGGGTGGATCACCACCACCCAGGCGCGGCGGTTGTCACGATGGACCACCTGCCAGGGGAGATCCAGTGACCCCAATTGCCCCATCTGGCGTTGCGGCACGATATAGAACCACAGCTTCCGTCCGGCAAGCTCCCGCAGCGGCGGAAGGCTGAAATCGCCCCACGGCTCGAGCTCGCCGAGGCGTTCGACCAGGGCGTCGCGACGGTCGCTGACGTCGCGCAGGCGCTGCTGATTCTCGAGCACGGCCCGGATCGTCCCGGGGAGGTCGAATCCCGCCGGGTCGCGGACCTGGCGCCGCTTGTCGCGCGCGTCCTGCAGGTAACGCAGCGCCTGCATGGCCTCGATGGCGCGCCCCGCTGGCTCCTTCTCCGGCTCGCGTGGCGCGGGCCGCAGCGGGATCAGATGCAGACACCCCAGTGTCTGAAGCCGCTCGAGGACCTCGTCCTTGTCCTTCGCGAGACCGGCGAGGGTCAGGCGATTGAGGGGCTGGATGCTCATGGCGTGGACTCCCTGAGCCGTTTGCCCTTGGCGATCTTGGAGCGCACGACGGCGGCGCGCTCGGCGTCGGAGAGATGGATGCGGATCCGCCTGATATGCCCACGGGCCCGCGGGATCAGCACCTTCTCGAACAGGTTGACCCGCTGCGTCACCTTGCGTACGGCCTCATCGAGCAGCGTCAGGCGTCGCTCTTGCACGGCGAGCCGCGCCCGAAGTGTCAGCGTCTCGGACAGGGCATCGACCAGGGCATCGACCCAATGGGGCTTGGTCAGCAGCCCATAGTCGCGCTGGACCAGATCCAGCCCCGCGAGCACCGGCAGGCGCGTCCCCAGGAGGTTCTCCTCGTTCACGCGCGCGCTGCGGACGGTGACCAGATTCTCGAGCTCGATCTCCCGGTTGGCGAGCATGGGGAGGCTCTTGCGGACCCGCCCGCGCAAGAGATCGATCTGCCGGCGCGTCTCCTGCCGGGCGGTCAGCTCCCTGGTGCGCTCCGCGATGAGCTGCCTGCGCTTGAGATCGAGCGACGGGAGATAGCGCTCGTAGGTCTGAAGATCCCGGGTTTGCTGCGCCAGCGACGACTTGCTGAGACTGATGCCTGACATCCTAGGAGCCTGACGTCAGGCCGCGGCCGCAGCCGTCTCGTCGGCATCGTGCGTCGGCAGATATTTGTCGATCAGGGCCTCCTTCATCAGGAGCTCGTCCCGCTCGAAGCACTCGGCGAGGGTCTGCCAGCAGAGGTCCAGCCCCTTCTCGAGTGGCATGCTGACCTCGACATCCATGAAGCGCTCGCGAAACAGGCGTCCGAACCTGAGGAGTCTGAGGTCGTATTCCGACAGGTCGAAGGCCATTGCCTGTTTCTGCTCGGCATCGCGGGCGCCGGAGTACAAACGGATCATGGTATTCATGATCTGGCCGTGATCCTCGCGGGTCACCTTGCCGATCACGTGCTGTTTGAGGCGTGAGAGCGATCCGAACGGGTCGAGCATGCCGCCGTGCAGGTAGAACTGTCCCTCGGTGATGTAGCCGGTGTTGTCCGGGACCGGATGGGTGACGTCGTTGCCGGGCATGGTGGTCACGGTGAGGATGGTGAGCGAGCCCCCGTCCTTAAAGTCGGCTGCCTTCTCATAGCGACGCGCGAGCTGGGAGTAGAGGTCGCCCATATAGCCACGGTTGGAGGGCACGGCCTCCATGGCGATGCCGACCTCCTTCATGGCGTCGGCATAGGCGGTCATGTCGGTCAGCAGCACGAGCACGCGTTTGCCTTCCTCCACGGCGAATCGTTCCGCGACCGCCAGGGCCATGTCGGGCACCAGCAGACGCTCCACCACCGGGTCGGAGGCAAGATTGACGAACATCAGGGTCCGCGCGAAGACCCCGGCGTCCTCGAACCGCCGCAGGAAGAAATGATAGTCGTCAAAGATGAGGCCGAGTCCACCGAAGACCACAATGTCGGCGTCGGCCTGGATGCCGATGCGGGCCAGCAGGGCGTTGTAGGGCTCGCCGGCGACCGAGAAGATCGGGATCTTCTGGCTCTCCACCAGTGAGTTGAAGATGTCGATCATGGGGACGTCGGTGCGCACCATCTTTGAGGCGAGCAGGCGCCGGGCGGGGTTCGCCGACGGGCCGTCGATCTCGATCCTGGGGTCCTCGGAGAGGTCGGGCCCGGTGTCAAAAGGCTGTCCGTCGCCACGGAACACGCGGCCGAGGACGTTCGTCGAGTAGGTCACCCGCATCGGGTGGCCGAGGAAGCGAACGGCCGCCTGAGTCGAGAGACCCTTGGTCCCGGAGAAGACCTGCAGCGAGACCAGCTCGCGCTCGAGCCTGATCGCGCGGGCGAGGGACTTGAAGCCGCCCGGGTCCTCGACGAGTGCCAGGTCGCCGAACGCCACCCGTGAGCCCAGATCGGTGACGGGCGGCGGGACCTGAACCTTCAGGATGTCGCCGACGATCTCGACGACCTTGGAGTAGCGGATCAGGGTGTGGGACATCGGAACAGGGTCCTGCCCGTGGGCGCGAGGCTCGGAATCGGGCCTGAATAGGTGCATGCTAAGGAGTGTGGGGAAGGGCCGTCAAACCTGCATCAAGCCCGATCGGCTGAGCGCGGTCAGGGCCAGTGGTCACGCCGCGGCCAGATCTACAAGGCCGTGGTAGCGATGAGGGTGCAGCCTGGGCGGCGGCCAGACTCCGCACAAGTTGGGCCGGGAGCAGGTCGATCAGCTCCAGGGGCGTGAGTGACAGCGCCGTGGCGCCATTGTGCTGGCGCTCGCAACGACCAGCGACCACCCCTTTCACGCAACCGGGACTGCGGTTCCTCTGCCCTGTGTGCGGTTATACCCATCACACACGGATTTTCCGCCGCGATGCACGCCTCTCCCGCCTGATAGCCGCGTTGCGACTCCTCGCAATAGAGCCCGCTATTCCTCGTCGTCGCGCCTTGCTCTCGGACGCGATAGACGCACCTCGCTTACCGCAAAACCCATGTGCGACGGGTATAGCTACTGCGCTTGCGCAGAGACTTTCATCCCGTCTTCGGCCCCCGTCCGACCTGCCCGAGCCCGGCTGTCTCCGCTTGAAAGACATCGATGAATCGCTGTTGGAAGCCGCGCAGGTATTTGTTTCGCAGGTGCGCGATCTTGGTCACCTCCCACGGGAACAGGTGGCTCAAGTCCCGTCTGGCGAGATCGGCGTCGTGGTCGGGTTGGTACGCCATATCGGCGATAATCCCGATCCCTAAGCCTTCGCGCACATAGGTCTTGATCACATCGGTGTCGACCGCCCCCAGCACCACGTGCGGACGCAGTCCTTCGCGGGAAAATGTATCGCTCATGTTTCCGCGGCCGGTGAAGCCGAATACATAGGTGATGACCGGATAGGCGCATAGCACGTCCAGCGTGAGCGGCTTGCACGCCAGCACCGGGTGCCCTTCGGGAGCAACGAGGCAGCGGTTCCAGCGATAGCAGGGCACTGCCAGGAGGGCCGGGTGCGGGTCCAATCCTTCCGTGCACACTGCCAGATCGACCCCATCGCGCACCACCATGTCGATCAGCTGCGCCGGCGTGCCCTGGTGGATTTCCAGCGCGACGCCCGGGTACTCCGCCGAGAAGCGACGCACGACCGACGGCAGCACATAGCGGGCCTGGGTATGCGTGGCGGCGACGCGAAGCACCCCAGTCTGCTCCTGCGCATGATCTTTCCCCACTGCAGCGATGTTGCCGGTGGCGGTCAGGGCGGCCCTGGCATAAGCCAGCACCTTGTCCCCGACCTCGTTTAGGCCCAGTAGTCGCTTGCCACGGCGGCGGAACAGTCGTACGCCCAGCTCATCCTCCAGCTGTCTCAGATGCTGGGAAACCGCGGGTTGCACCAGATGCAGACGTTCCGCGGCCTGGCTGACGTTGAAGTCGCTCTCGACCAGGGTCACGAAGGAGCGCAGCTGGCGCAGTTCCATATCAGTTTCCGTGATACAGAGAAATATCAAATCATTTTTTGCTCTTAATGCAGGCTGGCATACTCCGCGTCAACCCAAACCCGGAACGGGTCAATCGACGAATCTTCGGAGAGCGTCATGACAGCGTCGGCGCTGAGGAGACTCGAGCCCTACTCCAGCGTCATGCTGCGGGCGCGGCTGCCCGGCGGCGTGCGCGCGCCCGCGCAATGGCCGGTGATCGACGAGATCGGCCCGGTCGGCAAGGGCCCCGGCCGCTACAACCTGATGCTGCGCGGCGACGGCTGCGGCACGCGGCTCAACAAGCTGCACCGGGAACGCCTCCCGGAGCCCCAGCTGCTGGACGCGCGCGACGCGCTGCTGGGCCGCTATGGCGCCGAACCTGCCGATGCCGAGCGTTTCGGCGACTTTGGCCTGTGCGCCGGCCTGGTCCGGCCGGTGCGCGATGCAGCGAGGGACTCCCATGCTTGAGCACACGTCATCCGAGCAGACGCGACAAGCGGATTTCATCCGCGCCGCCAACGCGCACTTGATAGGCCGCGACGCCGAAGAGCGCGTGGCCTGGGCTCTCACCAACCTGCCAGGCGAGCATGTGTTGTCGTCCAGCTTTGGCGTGCACGCCGCGCTGATGCTGCACCTGGCGACGCGGGTATATCCCCGGATCCCGGTGATCTTCATCGACACCGGCTACCTGTTTCCCGAGACCTACCGGTTCGTCGATGAGCTGACCGAGCGCCTGGAGCTCAACCTGCATGTCTGCCGCCCACCCCTGTCCCCGGCGTGGCAGGAGGTACGCCACGGACGGCTCTGGGAGAACGGTGTGCAAGGCATCGAACACTACAACCGCATGAACAAGGTGGAACCCATGGCTCGCGCGCTCCACGACCTGGACGCCGGCACCTGGCTCGCCGGGCTGCGCAGCGACCAGTCACGCTCGCGCAGCGCCCTGCCCGTGCTGGTGAAGAAGGACGGGCGCTTCAAGCTTCATCCGGTCATCGACTGGCGCGATCGCGACACTCACCGCTACCTGAAGCAGCATGACCTGCCCTATCACCCGCTGTGGGAGCGGGGCTACGTCTCGGTGGGCGACGTGCATACCAGCCGGCCATTGGAGCCGGGTATGCTGGCCGAGGAGACCCGATTCTTCGGGCTGAAACGTGAGTGCGGGTTGCATGAGTGAGCACGTTTCTCAATCTGGCGGCGGGCAGCTCCGAGGGGGAGGGAGGCTCGGGAAAAGCCGGTTGATGATGATGCGATCGCGGCCGGCGCAGCAACAGCGACCTGCGTCGGCGACAGGCCGTCAAGCGCGAGGTTGTAAAGTGCCGGGATCAGATTGCATGTCGACAGATCCCCGGCGCCGCCGAAGATCACGACGGTGCACGCCTGCGGAAACAGCTCATGGCTCCGACAGGTCATCAACGGGCTCCCCTCGGCCTTGGTCTCGGTCATGACTGGTGACCTGCTTCCTGGTGCCGCCGACCGCGACCTGAGGCGCCACTCAAAGAGGTTGTGAAAGATCGCCGCTCGTCGCGAGGGCGTCCGCAGCACAGGGAGCTTTTCTTCACAGCCGCTCAGCCGGCGGCCGCGCCGAAGCGCGCCTGCAACGCCGGCAGCATCCGCTCCAGCGCCATGCCGCGGGAGCCCTTGAGCAGGACCGTTGCGTCCGTCGTCAGCCCGGCGGCGATCTGTGTCGCCAGGTCGTCTGACCAGCCCGCATGCGCGCTGACGGCACGCTCGTCCAGCGCCAACCCGGCGGCGGCGGCCGCGAATTGCGGGCCGATCAGGACGCAGCGTTCGGCGCTGTCCGCCGCCAGTGCCGCGATGTCGCGGTGGGCGGACGCGGTCACCTGGCCGAGCTCCAGCATATCGCCGAGCATGGCTACCCGCGGCGCCGGATACTCGGCCAGCAACGCGAGGGCCGCGCGCATGGACGTCGGATTCGCGTTGTAGCAGTCATTGATGACGGTCGGCCAGCCGGGATTGTCGGCGCCGATGAGCTCGCCGCGCATCGGCGCATGGCCGGCGGCGGGCCAGGCAGCGGCGATGCGGTCCTCGGAGACGCCGAAGCAGCGGGCGACGGCACTGGCCGCCGAGGCGTTGAGCTGATTGTGCTCGCCCGGCAGCGGCAGCGCGGCGGTCACCGGGTCCAGCTCGAAGCGCAGGATCGCGAAGGTTGGCTCGGCGGGAATCGTCAGCGGCGCCGGCAGCCGGTCTTCGCTCAACAGGATCGCCGTGCCGCCGTCGGCGATGTGCTCCAGCACCGCCGACTCCTCGCGGGCGACGCCGGCGAGATCCTGGAAGAACTCCAGGTGCTCCTCGCCGATGCTGGTGATCAGGGCGATGTCCGGCCGCACGATGGCGGCCAGCGCCGCGATCTCACCCGGATGGTTGGTGCCGACCTCAGCGACCAGGAAGTCGTGTTCGGGGCGCGCGCCGAGCAGCGTCAGCGGCACACCGAGGTGGTTGTTGAAGCTCTTCGGGCTCTGGCTGCCGCTGAGCCCGGCGTGGCTCAGCACGTGATGGGTCAGGTGGCGGGTGGTGGTCTTGCCGTTGCTGCCGCAGACGGCCACGATTCGGCAGCCGGCACCGCCCAGCAGGTCGCGCCAGCGGTGCGCCAGCGCGTGCAGCGCCGCAACGGTGGATTCCACCCGCAACAGCGCGAGAGCGCCCGATCCTGTGCTGCCCGGCGGCGGTATGTCCCGCTCCACGAAGGCCAGCGCCGCGTCGGCGGCTTGCACCGCGGCCAGAAAGTCATGGCCGTCGAAGTGCGCGCCGCTGATGGCGACGAAGGCCTCACCCGGCCGCAAGGTTCGGCTGTCGATGCCGAGCGCGGTGATGGGCGCCGCGGCGTCGGCCGGTGGCACGAGCCAGCGGCCCCCGGTGATCTCGGCGAAGGCGGCGGGGGTCCAGAAGCTGGTTGCGTCGCTCATGGGCTCGCATTCGGATCGCTGCGGTTGGCCACCGGTAATCTCTGGCCGGCGAGGCGCCCCTGGAGCAGCATGCGCTGGCGGGCGCCTTGCAGTGTTTCGTTCATGGCGTTGACCTCGCGGTGGTGGAATGGAGTTGCGTTCCTGGTTGATGCCCGCGCTGCCGGTGGGCCGGCCGGCCGCCCCCCCGGGCTTGCGCCGGGCCAGCCTGCCGGCTACGCCGCCGCGGCGAGTGGTTCCTGGCCCGCCCGCCGCCAGCCTGTGCCCGGAACGCGCCGGTGCACGTCGCCCGCATCGTCGATACGGAACAGATGCAGCCAGCCGTTGTCGAGCATCTGCCGCACCAGGTCGTGGCGGGCGATGATGTCGTCGATGGGTGCCTGCGGGGCCTGCAGGAACACCGACAGCCTCATGGGTTCGTGCATCCACTGCTTGCCGTCGTGCAGGGACTGCATCGGCAGGCCGACCCGCAGGTCCCCGGCATTGCCCTCGAGCACGCCGATGGCGCCGCCGACCACGTTGTGCAGCACCTTGTTGCCGCTGCCGAAGCGGCGGTTGTCGGTTGTGGAGCCGTAGTACTGCAGGTTGATCCAGCCGGCCACCACCATCGGCGCCGTCATGATCAGCTCCAGCACGCCGAAGCCCGCGTCCTGCGGCCAGTGGTAGTCATGCAGGAAGGTACGCCCGCCGAGGTCCAGGCCGCGGGTGCGCTCGCGCGGCGCCGCGATGAACGCGGCGCAGCCCGCCAGCGCCCACTCGGGCCGCACCTGGGCCCAGTCGCGGCTGCGGTGCTGGACGTTGGCGGTGACCGATCGCAGGGACTGGCTCGTGAGCCCCAGTCGGGCGGCTCGCTGCAGCCGGGTCAGCTCGCCCGCCTGCTTGAGCCAGCTCCTAAGCTCAGCCAGCTCCTCGGCATAGCCCGACGGCAGCCGGTCCGTGTCGTACAGGGTGACCTCGTCCACGCAGGTGTCGTGCAGGGCGCCGATGAACCAGGTGTCCGCCGGGATCTCGATGCCGCGCTCGACGAGTCCGCGGCGCACATCCGGGTCGTTCAGCAGCGCCGCACCGATGCGCGCGCTGGCCTCGCCGGTCATGCCGCCGCAGGCTCCGCAGTCCAGGCCCGTCGCGTGCGGGTTGTTGACGACGGTGCTGCCGTGGCCGACCAGGAGCACCAGGCGCGCGAAGTTGCCGGTCATGGACATGGCCTTCAGGATGCCCTCTGCCAGGGGCAAGCGGTCGGCTTCCGGGATGCCGGCGGTGGCGTGGTCGTGCCCACGGTGATGGGCACAGGCGCCATGATGCGGGGCATCCAGGGTCGGGCCGACGCGGCGCTCGGTGGAGCCGTCCAGGTGCAGGTCGTCCGGGGCGGCCACCGGGCGGCTCCAGCCGAAGCTGTCGGTGATGATCTTCGGTGCATAGAGCAGCAACCCGGCCGCCTCCACAAAGGAGAAGCAGGACGATGCGCCCATTTTGAACGCCTTCCAGGACTTGGCGATGCCGGCGCGCCGGCGCTGGGTGGCCAGCGCGGCCTCGGCGTCGTGCTCGTCTGCGCCGTGGATCTCGGAGCAGACCTTGTACGTCGGCGTGAGCAGCACTGGCATGTGGGAGCGCGGCTCGACGGCACCGAGCGGCACGTGCGCGATGGGCACGCCGAAGAAGCCGGCGAAGCCGAGCGTCTGCGCCTTCGGGCAGACGGTCTCGAAGGCGCGGCGGATGATCTCCGAGCGCACGTCGATGCAGAAGGCCGCCTGCACCGCGGGGCGTGCTGTGGGTGCTTTTGCGTCGCCGTCGCGACGCAGGTCCTCGATGAGTCGGCGCTGGTAACCCTGCTCCAGCGCCGTCAGCAGGATGTGCTCCACCTCGGCGTCGTCACCGCCGTTGACGCTGCGGTCGCCGCCGACGCCCGCACCGGTCTCGCCGCGCCCGAGGCGCGCGCAGATCTCCCGCCAGCGCGGTCGCAGCGTCGGCGTCGACTTGTGCTCGTAGAGCAGCAGGTCCCAGGCGAGCCGGATCGCCAGCAGCTCGACGATGGTGTCGTCGCTGCCGCCGGCGAGCCCCTGCTCCCAGCGCAGCAGCCGCGCCCATGCCGCCCAGCCGCCGATGTCCATCAGCGCCGCGTGCATGTAGTCGAGCGCCGCGGCTTCGGGGATGCCAAGCCGGCGCAGCGCCGAGGCGATGCAGGCCCGCGGCGACTCCGGCAGGGCCTTGACCCGCGAGCGCATGGCGTCCTGCCCCATCATGGTCAGGCTGTAGTCCAGCGCCGCGAAGCGCCGCCAGGACGCATACAGCGACGTGCCCTCCCAGGGCCGTTTCCAGGTGGCTTGACCCATGTCGAAGTAGGCCGCGCAGTGGTGGCTGATGCGCTCCACCACGAAGCCGGACCAGTCGTCCGCGTCCAGCTCGTCCACCAGCGCCGTCAGCAGCGGTATGCCGCCGGTCGGCGTCTGGCGCTCGGCCGCCGCCGCATCGCGCAGCTGCTTCGGCGTCAGCGTGCTGCCGCACAGGCCGGCGGCCTCGCGCAGGTCGTCGTCGGTGATGCGCCCGGCTTCCAGTTGATCGTGATACCAGCCGCGCGGCATGTACATGCGCGCATCGGCGATGCGCCGCAGCGTCGCCGCGGCCTCCTCGAAGCGCTGCTCCACCAGGCCGTGGAAGGGGTTGACGGCGACGAAGCGATCGAGCGGCCACACTGGGGCGATGCGGTTGCAGGCGGCGTCGATCTGCTGCGCCAGCTCCGGCGTCACCGGGTCGGCGTCCGCCGGCGTCAGTCGCGCGTAGGCCACGGCCGTTGCATCCTGCGGGCGCTGCTCCTGGGTCTCTTCGTCGAAGCGCAGGTCTTTCAGGTTCATGGTTGCACTCCTCGTTTAGTCGGTTCGGTATCGGGTCGGGCTGGGGTCAGGCGGCAGCCCGTGGGGCGGGCCGGCGAACGGGCCAGAGCCGCACGATGAGCCGGGTCACCAGGACGTCCACGTAGAGCCCGTTGTAGAGGTGCACCTGGATGGCCTGGCGCAGTGGGCCGCGAATGCGGGTGAACAGGTGCTGAAGCATGATCAGGCCAATGAACACCGCCATGATGGCGAGGCCGAGCCCGAGGTCGAGGGCCCCGGCGGTTTCCACCGGCCGCACGCTCCCGATCAGCGCATGCTCGAAGAGCGCGTGCAGGCCGAAGTAGGCAAAGCAGACGAAGGCGCCGATGGCCGTCGCGCGGATCAGGAGCTTCGCGTTGTCTTCCAGCACCAGCGCCTGCAGCAGCAGCTGCGCGGTGGCGATCGCGACGATGGCGCCGGTGATGATGAGCGCCGGCTGATGGGTCGGGTCCACGCCGAACGCTAGGCCCGCCAGCAGCGCCAGCAGGATCGCGCCCTGGAAGGCCACGAGCCAGTGCCAGGGCTGCGGTGCGCCGCCCTTGAACCTGAGCGCCGGGGCGCGGAAGCCGTCGACACTGCTGCCCGAGGCGAGGAACGCGTGGGCCTTGTACAGCGAGTGGGCCACCAGGTGAAGCAGCGCCAGGCTATAGAGTCCGAGGCCCGCCTCCAGCAGCATGAAGCCCATCTGCGCCGACGTTGACCAGGCCAGCGACACCTTAATGCTGGTTTGCGTGAGCATCACGAGCGAGGCGATCGCCAGCGTCACCAGACCCACCACGGCGAGCGCATCCAGCGCCGGGCCCGAGGCCGACATGACCGGGCTCATGCGGATCACCAGGAAGGCGCCGGCGTTGACGATCCCGGCGTGCAGCAGCGCCGAGACCGGCGTCGGTGCCTCCATCACCTGGATCAGCCAGCCGTGGAACGGGAACTGGGCGCACTTGAGGATGGCCGCCAGCGCGATGAGCCAGGCCGCGGTCTGGAGTGCCGCCGGCAGCGGACCCTCGATGGTCTCCATCGCCGCGAACAGCATCGCGAAGTCCAGCGTGTGCACCGACGCGCCGATCAGCAGCACGGCGATGAACAGGCTCGCATCGCCGATGCGGCTGAACACGAACTTCTTGTGCGCCGCCATCTGCGCCGCCGGCCGTTCCGGGTAGAACAGCAGCAGCCGGTGCAGGTTCAGGCTGGTGGCCATCCAGGCCAGCGCGAACATCAACAGGTTGCTGGAGACGATCAAGGTCAGGATCGCCGCCAGCGTCAGCAGCAGCCACTTGTGGAAGTGACCCTCGCCGGCGTCGCCTGCCATGTAGGTGCGCGCATAGGTGGTCACCACGGCACCGACCAGCGACACCAGCGTCAGCATGATCACGGTGACGGCATTGACGAAGACGCCGACGGCGAAGTCGCCGATGCCGAACGGCAATGGCAGGGCAAAGAGCTGCAGCGTCTCGGCGCTGCCGAAGCCGGGTCCGGCGGCATAGCTGGCGAAGGCCACCAGCGCAAGCGCGAAGGCGCTCCAGGCGACGGTGGTGGCGAGCTTTGCCATCTGCGCGCCGTTGCGGTCGGCCGCGGCCCGCTGCACGGCGCCGGCGAGCCAGAGGATGACGGGGGCCGCCAGGGTGGCGGCGGTGCTTACGGAACTGCTCAGAGTCAGGGCGGTAGCGGACATGCTCTCCTCCTCGTCAAGACCCCGTGGGCGGGGCACGGCTTAGAACATATCCGCATTTGTCACTTAGACAATATCTAAGTTTTCGACGGGTCACATATAATTTCTTCTATGGATGATCGGTGAAACACTGGAGAGCCAGCAATGGCGCGGCCTTCCTTTTTGCACCTTGCGGAAGGTGTCTCTCGATATTTCGTACTGCGGAAGCGCCGCGCAGGTTGAGTGTCTTGCGCTGCCCCGGACGAGCCACCGTGACCAAGCGCATGGATTCCGATAATTGAGTCTGGACCCTTTTCCATTTCCACCTTTCCAGGCCCCTTTTCCATTTCCCCGAACATGCGCGCCTCCCCGCAAAGCGCCTGGCAGCGGCATCAGCCCGTGGGCAGACCCAGCCAGAGCGCTCGATCCGGGCTCTGTCGCGAGTCTTCCACAGATCAGTGCCGAGAGATTGACTTGTACGTCCATGCCTTCTAAGTATCCAGGAGACGGGATCCGCTGCGCTGATCCCCAAGGCGGCGAGGTGGTGATTCCGTATCCTTGGTTTCCGGGTCATGCTTGAGCCCACGCGGATCCAGGCCCAATTTCACCGAAATAGACGTGCGATGGTAGCCGCAACCGTGGATCTTCGAATCACGCACAGTTGCATGGAGTAAACCGATGGCACTGGCGCGACGCGACGCCGAGTCTCACACCTACGCCGACTATCTCACCTGGCCGGATGACGTCCGCTACGAGCTGATCGACGGGGTCGCCTACCTGATGGCCCCCGCTCCGACGCTGGAGCATCAGGACGTCGCCGGGGAGATCTATTTCCAGCTTAGAACGGCGTTGGCGGCCCAACCCTGCCGAGCCTACATCGCCCCAGTGGATGTCCGGCTCCCAAAGGCGGACGAAGATGACGCGCGGGTCGATACCGTCGTCCAGCCCGACGTTTTGGTGGTCTGCGATGCAGACAAGTTGGATCGCCGCGGGGTCCGAGGCGCACCCGACCTGATCGTCGAGATCCTGTCGCCCGGCACCGCCGGACATGACCACCGGACGAAGCGCCAGGTTTACGAGCGGGCAGGAGTGCGAGAATACTGGCTGGTGCATCCGACCGATCGGATGGTGACGATCTATCGCCTCGAAGAAGGCGGATTCGGTAAACCCGACGTCCAAGAGCTCAGCGGCGAGACCCCCATCGGCATCCTGCCGGGAGTCGCCATCGTCTGGGACGAGTTGGTGGGACGCCTGAAGCCACCCGAGCCTTGAGGCTGGCGTCCCGTCCTGGTTACCGTGAAAGTCGTCGCTAGCCCGCGTCGCTCCTGGGCTCGCTAACGGGGCACGGCTGCTGCGGCAGGCGTGCCCCGTTAGCGTGTCACTTTCATGCTCCGGGGTGTCGGCGAGCCTACATGGTCGTGAGCGTGGTGAATGGCACCCTGTTGGAATCATTTAGAGGAATTCCTCCTCACCCCGGAGCGCATTGGCGTCACCAGCCGCCGAACCCGCGATCAAGACTTTTCGAGCAGCCTCAAGCGATCATGGAGCGGGTCGATGACGGGCGTGGCTTGCAGCGCATCAGGCTGCCGAGCACGCTTGGGTCGAGCGACACGGCGCGGATGAGTCCATAGCCGACGCCGGAAAAGACACGCATGGGGGCGCTCTCGGGCGCGAGCTCGGGGATGTCTTGCAGGAGCCGGGCGGCGTCCGGATCGGGCTTCTCGGTGGTCGCGAAACCCTCGGCCTCGGCGAGCAGGTCCGCAGATCGATAGATCCGGATCGCCCTCGAACATCGCAACCATCGGGGGCGACACCGCCGGACTGTGGACCATCTCCGACAATGCTTTCCTGACGGTACTCGATCGCCATGGGCACAGCCTGAGGCACCTGTCATTCAGTCTCCGGATGGGGTCAGCGAGGACCTCTATACCCCGTCGACCTGCAGGGCTGTGTGTTGCTCCAGGCTGTCGAAGTCTGGATCCCTGTGGAGGATCGGCACCTCACCGCGAATGGCAACCGCAGCGATCAGGCAATCGATCAGCTTGCGCACCGTCTGCCCCTGTTGGCGACAGGTTCGGCAGAGCGCCGCTGCTGCATCATAGTCTACCGATTCCGTCGGCAGGATTGACGCTCGGGCGAGGAGTCGGCGCAGTTGCTGAAGATGCGGTTCGCTGCGGGCACCCGCGAGCACTTCCATGCGAACGGCGTCGCAGGTGGCGATCTCGGCCGCCAGCAGATCGTCCACGCGCTGACAGATCGGAGATCCCGTGTCGCGCAGACACTCGACCCAAGCGGAAGTGTCGATGAGAATCACGAGCCTCGATGGGTGCGCATCTCGTCAAGGTCGCCCATCCAGCCGGAGCCTCGTAGCTTTCGAGCCTCATCGAGTCTGAGTGGCTCCGCAGGGGGTGTTCGCAATGCAAAGTTGATGGCGTCGCGCTTTGTGGCCAATTGGTACCGGCGCATCACGGTTGCGCATGCCTCATCGTCAATATCTACGTTTGTGCGTGCCATACACGATCGATACACCACGGGGCTTCAGGTCAACAAGCCCCTGGCAGTAGGACACAGACCTCCCCATCACTCCGTTCAAGTTCGGCATGGTCGGCTCCACCTGCCCGGCGCGTTCGGCGCCGTCGCGGAAGATGACGTTGCGGTGCAGGTTGTTGCCCGAGACCAGCGAGGTCCACTCGAAGGCGATGTAGGTGGTGAAGGTGCCGGGATCGTTGAACGCCTCGGCGGCGCGGACGATGTCGTCCCAGACCCGCCTGTAGGCCGGGTGGCCGGGCTGGTAGTTGAGCTCCGGGGAGATCTCGCCCTGGGCGAACTGGTTGATCAGTTTGAACATCGCCTGCGCGGCCGTCTGCCCGCCCACATTGAAGTCGTCGTGGAACTTGCGCCCGTCCGGATCGGCCAGGATGTTCCGCGCGATCGGCAACCATCAGCCGCATGCAAGACGCTCAAAGCTCCCTGAGTGCCGTTGTCACCGGTAGTCTGGCCGCCCGCAGCGCGGGAAAGATGCCGCCGGCGAAGCCAATGCCGAGCGCCCATTGAAGGCCGCGCAGCAGCAGCCCCGGGGTGACCTGGAACTGGAACACCACCTGGCTGAAGTTCGAGCCCAGGGTCGAGACCGTGAAGCCATGGAACAGAGCCCAGGCGATCCCGGCCCCCAGGACCCCGCCCGCCAAGGCCAGCACCATGGTCTCGAGCATGACCGCGACCACCACCGGCTGTCCGGTGAAGCCCAGGGCACGCAAGGTGGCGATCTCGCGCGCGCGGCTGGCGACCGCCGCATACATGGTGTTGAGTGCGCCGAAGACGGCCCCGAGCGCCATCATGATGCCGACCCCGATCCCGACCGCCCGGATCACGCGGGTGAGACGCTCCGACTGCTTGCCGTAATACTCGCGCGTGGTCTGGATCTCCACCCTCAGACGCGGGTCCGCGCTCAGGGCGGAGCGCAGGCGCTCCAGCGCGGCCGGCTCGGTCAGCCGCACGGCCACCGACTGAAAGCCGTTGCGCCGGTAAGCCGCGGCGATGGACTCGGCATCGCCCCAGACCTCGGACTCAAGGGTGTCGTCGGAGGCGAAGACACCGACGATCCGCCAGTCCTGATTGTTGAGCTCGATGCTGTCGCCGATCTCGAGGCCGCTGAACTGGCGCAGGGCGCCCTGACCGACGATCAGCTCGCGCAGCCCCGGCTCGAACCGACGTCCGCGGATCATCCGGACCTGCGGGCGGATCGTCCAGGCCGCCGGACCGACCCCGCGGACCTCCAGATTCGCATCCGTCCCGGTCTTCCGTTTGGGCACGCTGGCCACCACCACCACCTCGGCCGAGGCGACGGGGCGGCCCTTGTCGTCACGCGCGATCCCGGGGGCCTGGACGATGAGCGTCGTCGAGGGCCGGTCCAGCGCCGAGGACAGCTCGGCATTGGCCGCGGCGCGGAGCACCAGCGCGGTGTCGTTGCTGCCGGCACCGGTGAGTGTCGCCTCGAAGCCGGCCGCCATCGCCTGCAGGGCGACCAGCACGCCGACGACGCCGGCGATCCCGACCACCACGACCGAGGTCGCGCCGATCCGTTGCGGGACCGTGCTGAGACCCACCCAGGCGATCGCCAAGGCCTGGCGTCCAACGCGACTGAGGGTCAGCCAGACGAGCAACAGTGGACCCAGCCCGAGGATCCAGAGCGGCACGAGGATCCAGGCGGCAACGAACACCCCGACGCCTAGGATCGCGGGGATCACGCCCAACAGGGTAGCGGATCGCCTGGTGCGCGACACCGTGGCTCGATCGCGGGACTTCGCGCACGGTGCCGCTTGCGTTTGATCCATGTCTCAGGATCCACGCTGCGGGCGCGGCGGGATTCGTCCGCCGCTCATCGACCCGCCAGGGCATCGACGATGCGCAGGCGCATCGCCTTGACGGCCGGCGGCAGGCCGACGGCGACACCGATGCCCAGCATCAGTGCGATGCCCAGCCCCCAGGTCTCGGCCGGCATCGCCACATCGAGCTGTCCGGAGCTCGCCTCGCCGATGATCGGCAGGGCCAGATCGGCCAGCAGCAGACCGAGCAGCCCACCGAGCAGGAGCAGGACCAGCGCCTCCGTCAGCACCAGCAACAGCACCGCTGCGTTGGTGAAGCCCAGTGTCTTGAGCACCGCCAGCTCGGGGATGCGCTCGCGGATGGACTGGGCCATGGCGTTTCCCGTGAGCAGCAGCAGGGTGAAGAAGACCGCCGCCATGATCGCGATGACGATGAGCCCGATGTCGCCAATCTGCTTGGCGAAGGCGAGCTGGAAGTCCCGCTCACTCTGGGTCCGGGTCTCGAAGGCGGAGTTGGCGAACTGGCGATCGATGGCTTGGGCCACCTGATCGGCTCGGCTCGCATCCTCGACCCGCACGCCATACCAGCCGACCGTGCCCTGCCCGATCTCGCGCCCCTCGTCGAAGTAGGTGTGGTGAAAGAGCATCTGCTTCTCCGAGGAGCGCAGCTCCGGCTGGGCGGCCTTGAAGATCCCCACGAGATCGAAGGTCCAGACCTCTCCTCCGTCCCGGTGGGGATAGATAGTCGGGCGCAGCGGGATCTTGTCGCCGATCGACCAGCCGAACAGATCGGCGAGCGCCTGCCCGACGACCGCGCCCGTGCGGGTCTTGAGGAAGGCCTGACGCTGCGCCTCGGGCAACACCAGCTCCGGGTACATGTCGAGATAGCTCTCCGGCTCGACCGGGAAATTCGGGAAGAAGTTCTTGGGGTCCTGATAGATGCCGCCGAACCAGCTCGCATAGGTGACGGCCGCCACGCCCGGCGTCGACTCGATGCGTGCCAGATACGCATAGGGCAGCGGCTGGATCAGCGACAACCGCGAGGAGGTGATGAGGCGGTCGATCCCGACTACGCTCTGGGGGGCGTTGAAGGCCACCCGCACCGCATCCAGCATGCCGAACAAGGTAAAGGCCGCCGCCACCGAGAGCAGGGTGAGGATCATCCGCGCCTTCTTGCGCAGGAGTGCCGCGAGGAGCAGGGGCAGGTATTTCATGCCGGGTCCGGAGATGCGGGCTCGGTCTGCTCGACCAGGGTGCCCTTGTCCAGGTGCAGGATGTGTCGGGCGAACTCGGCCGCCTTGGGGTCGTGGGTGACCATGATCATGGTCTTGCCGAACTCGCGATTGAGCCGCTGCAGGAGGGTCAGGACCTCCTCGGCCGAGTGGCGGTCGAGGTCTCCGGTCGGCTCGTCGCAGACCAGGAGGGTCGGGTCGGAGACGATGGCGCGGGCGATGGCGACCCGCTGCTGCTGTCCGCCGGAGAGCTCGCTCGGTTTGTGGGTGGCGCGATCCGCGAGGCCGACCAGCTCCAGCGCGATGGCGGCGTGGCGGCGACGGCGCGCCGCCGACAGCCGGGTCAGGAGCAAGGGGAGCTCGACGTTCTTGTGGGCGGAGAGCGCCGGCAAGAGATTGTAGAACTGGAAGACGAAGCCGACGTTGGCCGCCCGCCAGCGCGCCAGCTCGGTGGCGCTCATCCGATCGATGCGGCGTCCGGCGACGCTCAGCGCGCCCTCGGTGGGCAGGTCGAGCCCCGCGATCATGTTCAGCAGTGTGCTCTTGCCGGATCCCGACGGTCCCATGAGCGCGAGGAAGTCGCCTTTCGGGATGTCCAGGTCGACGCGGTGCAGGACCTCGATGCGCTCCCGACCGCGCTCGTAGACCTTGCTGACCCCGCGGACCACCACCAGGGGCGCGGCGCCTTCCGCCGCCGGGCTCAAGGTCGGGGCAGACATCTGATCAACCCTCGGCACTGCCCGATGGGCCGGTCATTCGGGCACATGCGTTTCGATCCCTGGCCGCGATCTCAGTCATCGTCTCTACACACCCCCGCGCGGCGTGACCCGCATCCCGTCGCTCAGGCCGAGGGGGGGATCACGCACCACCCGCTCGCCGGCAATCAGGCCCTCTTCCACCAGGCGGCGGTCGCCGATCTCCTCGCGCGGGGTCACCCGCCGCTCGCGGACGTGATCCCCGTCCAAGACGAAGACCACGCTCCCGCCGCCGCGCTCCCGGAGCGCGGTCGCGGGGACCAGAACACCGTTGCGCAGCGCGCGGGGATCGTCCTCGTCCTGGTCCAGAAAAGAGACCCGCACACCCATCTCCGGGAGGAGGCGCGGGTCCCTCGCGTTGATCGCGATGCGCACGCGCACCGTGGCCTTGCTGCGGTCCGCCGTGGGAATGATGGCGATGACCTCCGCCGGGATCGTCCAGTCCGGGTAGGCATCCAGCACCGCCCGCACCGGCTGGCCGGGTCGGACGCGATTGATGAAGGCCTCGTTGACGTCCACCTCGATCTCCAGCGAGTCCATGTCGACGATGGTGCCGATGCCGGTGCGGGTGAAGCCGCCGCCGGCGGACATGGGCGAGACGATCTCCCCGGGCTGAGCGGTCTTGGCGACGATCATCCCCGTGAAGGGGGCGCGCACGAACGTGTTGTCATAGGCGACCTGGGCGACCTGCACCTCGGCCTCGGCCACGCGCACCTGGCTGCGCTGTGCCTCGAGCTGCGCGGAGAGGGTCTCCACCGCCGTCGCGGCGGTCTCGAGCGCCTCTTCCGAGGCCAGCTGCCGTGAGCGCAGCTCGGTCTGCCGTTTGAGCCCGCGCCGCGCCTGCTCCAGCTGCACCTCGATCTCGCCGAGTCTGGCCCGGGCCGCCGCCAGACGCGCCCGCGTCAGATCGAGCTGTGCCGTGGCGTCGGTGTCGTCCAGGCGCGCGAGCAGCTGATTAGTCTCGACGCGCACACCCTCTTCGATCAGGACCTCGGCGAGCTTGCCGGAGATCTTGCTCGAGACGGTCGCCTGACGGCGGGCGATCACATAGCCGGTGGCATCGAGCACGGCCGCTGCGCCGGTGGGCCGGGCCTCGACCACGGCGGTCTCGACCGAGACGGCCTTGCCGACGACGACGTAGTAGGTCCCCGCGCCGACCACGCCGATCATGAGTGCCGCGAGGATCAGCCAAAGGCCACGACGACCGCCGCCGTCACGCTCGGCACGGTCGATCCGCAATTCCTGAAGGGGGTCATGCTGCGACATCGGTGGGATTTGAGGTTCGATGGCCTGGCGCGGCGGGGACCGGCATGGTGGATCATGCGCAGTGGATCGACAACGCCTCCGGCTTGGCGGTTCCCCGCGATCCGCCCGGTCTGCCTGCGGGCGGCTCGCCGCGTGATCCGCAAGATCCGCGCGCGTCGCCTCGCGATGCGCCTCCCAAGCGTCCCTCAGAACCAGCGGCGCCGGCCCAACCAAAAGAACAACAAGGCGGCGAGCGCGCCCATCAGGCCGACCGTCAGCCAGGGGGCATACGGGCTCTGGAGGAAGGGGATGTGCGCGAAGTTCATCCCGAAGATCCCGGTGATCAGGTTCAACGGCAGGAAGACCACCGAGATGATGGTCAGGACGCGGAGGATCTCGTTGGTCTGCTGGCCGACGATCGCGTAGTGGGTCTGCACCAGCGAGTCGATCGCGCTCTGCATGGCCGCCGCGTGCTCGAACACGCGGCGCAGGTCTTTCTCCAACGCCTCGAAGTGGCCCTGATGCGCCGCGTCCAGCTCCAGGCTGGTCTGCTCCCGCCAGCCGCTCAGGGCATCGAGCTGCGCCTCGCTCACGTCCTCGAGCCGGCGCAGGTGATTGCGCAGCCGCAGGAGCGACCGCCACTCGTCGAAAGGCTGGTCGTGCTCCAGGAGGTCATCCTGCCACTGCCCGACGAGCTCCGAGACGGTCTCGCGCCGGTCGAGCAGCTGCCCGACGATCTGATTGACCAGCAGCGCGAAGCAGGCGGCCGTCGAGCCGGGCGCCTTGCGCAGGCCGCCGAGGAGGCGCTCGCGCAGGCGCGCGAAGACGGGATCTCCCGGAGGACGGATGCTGACGACGACCCGCGGCGTGAGGAAGATCGCCACCGGACGTGTCATCGGGGCCTCGGCGGGACTCTCGACATCCAGCGTGCGCATGACCAGCAGGTCATAGGCATCGGTCCCGTCGTAGAAAGGCAGACGGCCATTGAGGCCTTCGACCAGAGAGGCCTCGCGCAGATGGGCTTCGTGCAGATGGGCGTCGAGCCAGCGATTAGCGTACTGGGACCAGCCCGTCTCGGTGCGCTCGATGTCGAGCCAGTAGTAGCCGCGCGGTCTGGGGCCATCCCCGGGGTCGACCAGCTCGGCGGCGTGGCCCGGGTCGAGATAAAGCACCTGCATCCGAACGTCCCTCTGGTGTTGGCTGCGGCGGGCAATGGCGGAGTGCGATTGGACCGGGCCATGACGGAAGGTCACGCGGCGACGGAACGCGCCTCCCGGCTTGGGTTCACCCAATGACGCCACGTGCGAGCAGGGAGGTCAAGTGAGACGCGGCGAGCGGCTGTTGCGAGCGCCGTCGCGAACGAGGCCATCGATCTGGCCGAGGGGCGCCGCTGCCTTGATCATCCTGACCGACGCGGAGACGGCCGCGGCGGAGCGCAGCGCGCGGGTGGTGTTGGGGGTGTGATGAAGGTGACGTGACGGATCCCGGCCTCAACCAGGCTTTCGGTGCGCTCCGGCGCGTCGCACGACGCGATTCGGATGGCGGAATCGGCATTGACTTGCCGCGCCTGCCCTCCAGGTTTAAACCGGCGCATACTTAGGTCTGAGTGCGGACCAAAGGGGGCGCCATGCCAGAGCCAGTTCCCGTCTCAGGGCCCTCGGGCGAGCCGTTGGCGGGGGTGCCGATCGGGCATATCGAAGCGGTGCACGGTCCGGTGGTGGTCGTGGTTTGCGAGCATCTGCCGCCACTGCGTCAGGCCTTGGTCGCGCGGGTCGACGCCGAGACCTATTGGTTCGAGGTGCACCAGCATCTCGACCGGCACCGGGTGCGGGCCATCACGCTCCACCGCACCGCGGGCCTGGCCCGGGCGATGCCGGTGTACGACACCGGCGCGCCGGTGCATGTCCCGGTGTGCCCCGAGTGTCTCGGCCGGGTCCTCAACATCTTCGGCGAGCCGCTCGACGGCGGTCCGCCATTGGAGCCGATCGGCTTTCGCAACATCCGTGGCGAGCCGCTGGCGCTCGCCGCCGCCGTCGCGCCGACGGCGGTTCTGGCGACGGGGATCAAGGTGATCGACCTGCTTTGTCCCTTCGTGCGCGGGGGTAAGACCGGACTCTTCGGCGGCGCCGGGGTGGGCAAGACCGTCCTGGTGATGGAGCTCATGCGTGCCATCGTGTCACTGCATCGAGGGGTTTCGGTCTTTTCCGGCGTGGGTGAGCGCATCCGTGAGGGCCACGAGCTCTGGCGTGAGCTCTCCGTCACGGGCGTCATGCCCAAGACCCTCCTGGTGTTCGGAGAGATGGACGAGTCCCCCGGGGTGCGCTTCCGCGTCGGGCATGCCGCGCTCACCTATGCCGAGTACCTTCGCGACACCTTGCGCACGGAGGTCCTCTTCCTGATGGACAACGTCTTCCGCTTCGTGCAGGCGGGAAGCGAGATCTCGAGCCTGCTCGGGCGCATGCCGGCGGCGGTCGGCTATCAGCCGACCCTGGATACCGAGGTGGCCGAGGTCGAGGACCGGATCAGCTCGACGCAAGGCGGCGCCATCACCTCGGTCCAGGCCGTCTACGTCCCGGCCGACGACATGACCGATCCCGCGGTCGTCGCGATCCTTGGACACCTGGATACGACGGTCGTGCTCGCGCGCGGCCAGGCGGGCAAGGGGATCTACCCGGCGGTCGACCCCCTTGCGTCGACCAGCAAGATGATGGATCGCCACGTCCTGGGCGACCGTCACTATGCCATCGCACAGGGCGTGCGCGAGCACCTGGCGCGCTATCGGGAGCTGGAAGACGTGATTGCCATGCTCGGCGTCGCGGAGCTGTCTCCCCGGGATCGGAGCATCGTGCTGCGCGCGCGCAAGCTCCAGCGCTATCTCACGCAGCCGTTCAATGTCACCGCCGGACACACCGGCATCGCGGGTGTCGCCGTTCCGCTGGAGCGCACACTGGAGGATTGCGATGCGTTCCTGAGCGGCCGCCATGACGAGACGCCCGAAGAGCGCTGTTACATGCGCGGTGCCATGAGCGATGCGACCCCATGAGGACGTTCGTGCTGCATCTCCAGGATGCCTTGCGCTACGAACGTGTGGAGAACGTCGAGTCCTTCGTCGGGCGTGATGCGACGGGCGCCTTCGGCTTGCTGGCCGGCCACGCGCGTTTCATGACCTCGCTGGTGTTCGGACTGGCGCGGTTTCGCCGCGCGGGCGACGCCTGGGAATACCTGGCACTGCCCGGGGCCTTGGTCTACTTTGTAGATGGGGCGCTCTTCCTCAGCACCCGGCGCTATGTCCGGGACCGCGACTACCAGCGTATCAGCGGCCTGTTGCTCGACCAGTTGGCGGCCGAAGAGCGCGATCTCGCGGCGATCCACGAGAGCCTGCAGCGGCTGGAGCACGCGATGCACAAGCGCTTGTGGCTCCTCGGACGAGGACGGGAGGGGGTCGCATGAACGGCCTCGGCAACGATCGCGAGCTGCACCGCCGTATCGAGCGTGATGCACAACGCCTCGAGCGTGCCGAACGGGAGCGCGAGGGCCTGTTGGCACAGACCGTCTATCTCGGCACCCTCGGTCTGGTGTTCGTCCTCCCCGTCGTCGGCGGGGCCTACCTGGGCCGCTGGTTGGACGAGATGCTCGCCGGCTATTCCATGCGTTGGACGCTCAGTCTGCTCTTCCTGGGACTCGTCGTCGGCGGCTTCAACGTCTATTTTCTGATTCGCAGTCGGGACTAGCGCCGATCACCCGTGGCCGAGGCAAACGAGCTTGGAGCAGGAACAGATCTTCGCCCATGCCCTGTTTCAGGTCGGGCCGGTGGTCATACGGGACACCGTGGTGACCACCTGGGTGGTGATGCTGGGCCTGTGGCTCGGCGCCTGGCTCCTCGGGCGGCGGCTGCGGGCCGAGCCGGGTTTGGTGCAGACGGCTGCCGAGGGGGGTGTGGTCGCGATCGAGGACGCGGTCCGGCAAGTCCTGCCGCATCAGATGGATCGGGTCCTGCCCTTCGTCATGACGCTCTGGATCTTTCTGGTGGTCGCCAACCTCGTGGGTCTGGTCCCCGGCCTGCATTCGCCGACGCGCGACCCGTCGGCCACCGCGGCGCTGGCGGTCGCGGTGTTCCTCTCCGTGCACTGGTTCGGGATCCGCATCCAGGGGCTGCGCGCCTATCTCGCGCATTATCTTGCTCCGACGCCGATCCTGCTGCCTTTCCACATCATCGGCGAAATCACCCGCACGCTCGCCCTCGCGGTTCGTCTGTTCGGCAACATGATGAGCCTGGAGCTCGTGGCCTTGCTGCTGGTGTGGGTCGCCGGCCTGCTGGTGCCGATCCCAATCCTCATGCTGCATGTCGTGGAGGCGCTGGTGCAGGCCTATATCTTCGGCATGTTGGCGCTGATTTATATCGCCAGCGCGATCCAGACGCGGGCGACCGCACCGGCCCAAGCATCCGATTCGGGGTGAGCTATGAGCGACATGACCTGGGTAGTGTTGGGATCGACACTGGCCGCGGCCTTTGGAATCGCGCTGGGCGTGATGCTGCCCGCGGTCGGGATGGGCCGCGCCATCAGTCAGGCATTGGACGCCCTGGCGCGCCAGCCGGAGTCGGAACGCGCGATCATGCGCATCCTGTTTATTGGGTTGGCCATGATCGAGTCGTTGGCGATCTACTGCCTGGTGGTCGTGCTGATCATCCTGTTCCGGAATCCGTTGTTGGAGTATCTGCTCAAATAGCCCGCCGCCTGGGAGCCTGTCGGACTCAGGATGAATCGGCTACGGAAGCGGGACAAGGGTCCATGTCGCACCGCTTTTTCGTGACATAGCCCCCGCTATGCGCCTCACAACCGGAACGACATGGCCTCGCTCTCCCACCCCCTCGCTTCGATCCCCCTCAGTCCGACAGGCTCCTAGGAGATCCTCATGGGATTCGACTGGTCCACATTTCTGCTGGAGCTCGTCAACTTCCTGATCCTCGTCTGGATCCTCAAGCGCTTCTTCTATGCGCCGGTGAGGCGGGTGCTCGAGGAACGGCAGGCCCGGGCCACCGCGGTGTTGGGTGAGGCCAGCGCGCGCCGCGCCGAGGCGGAGCAGCTGCGCGACGCCTACGAGGCCCGCCAGGCGAGTTGGGAGCAGGAGCGGGGCCGGGCGCGCGCCGACCTCGAGCAGGAGCTGACCGCCGAGCGCGGTCGCCGGCTGGAGGCCCTGAATCAGGAGCTTGCGCGCGAGACGGAAAAGGTGCGGGTCCTCGCGGCCCGGGCGCACGAAGAGGCCCGGCGCCATGACCAGGAGACGGCGCTCGCGCAAGCCGCCGGCTTCGCGGCGCGGCTCCTCGAGCGGGTCGCCGACCGCGACCTGGAGGCGCGCCTCCTGAACCTGGTCATCGAGGATCTGGCCCGCCTGCCCGACGCCGATCGCGCTGCGCTCGCGCCCGCCGTGCAGGACGGTGTCGGCGCCGTTCGGGTCCAGAGTGCCTACGTCATGAGCGATGTCCAGCGGCAGGCGCTGGAGTCGGCGCTGCGGGGCCTCCTGGGGCAGCTCCCGCGCTGCGATTTCAACGAGGAGCCAGCGCTGATCGCCGGCCTGCGCATCGACGTCGGGCCGCTGGTCATGCGCGCCAACCTCCGCGACGAGCTGCGTTTCTTTGCCGAGGCGGCCAGATGAACGTGGCCGCGACGGGGTCCGAGACTGCTCCGGGGGCCGCGGCGGTCGATCTCCCGCTAGAGCGCCAGGCGGCTTGGCTGGCCGGCTACGACTTCCGGCTGAGGGTCGCGGAGCAGGGCGCCTTGGTCTCCGTCGGTGACGGCATCGCCTGGGTTCGGGGTCTGCCGTCCGCCGCGGTGGACGAAGTCGTGAACTTCGATGACGGGAGTCGGGGCATCGTCTTCGATCTCGATCGCGACCTCGTCGGGGCCGTGCTCCTGCACCAGACCCAGGCGCTCACCTCGGGGACGCCGGCCTACCTGGGCGGTCATCAGGTCAGCCTGCCGGTGGGAGAAGCACTCCTCGGGCGGGTGATCGATCCCATGGGCGAGCCTTTGGATGGTCTTCCCCGGCCCGATTGCCGGGCGCGCGGTCCGTTGGACGCGCCCTCGCCCCCGATGATCCGGAGGGACTTCGTCCATGAGCCCCTCTTCACGGGGACCACCGTCATCGACAGCCTGATCCCCATCGGCTTGGGACAGCGTCAGCTCATTGTCGGCGACAAGGGCCTCGGCCGCAGCTCGCTCGCCATCGACGCGGTGATCAACCAGGCGGCGTCCGGGGTTCGTTGCGTGTATGTCTCGATCGGGCAACGACGCTCCTTCGTGGTCGGCACCATCGAGCTGCTGCGCGACCAGGGCGCCATGGACTACACGACAATCGTAGTCGGTGAGGCCAGTGCCCTGCCGGGACTCAAGTATCTGGCGCCCTTCGCCGGGTGTGCCCTTGCCGAGCGCTGGATGGCACAGGGACACGATGTCCTGGTGATCTACGATGACCTCAGCACCCATGCCCAGGCGTATCGCGAGCTGTCGCTGCTGTTGCGTCGCCCTCCCGGGCGGGAGGCCTATCCCGGGGACATCTTCTTCCTCCACGCCAAGCTCCTGGAGCGCGCCACCTGTCTGATGGCCGACCAAGGTGGGGGAAGCATGACCGCTCTGGCGATCGTCGAGACGCGCATGGGCGACATCGCCTCCTACATTCCGACCAATCTGATCTCGATCACCGACGGACAGGTCTATCTGGACCAGGACCTGTTCGCCGGTGGCGTACTGCCGGCGATCGACATCGCCCGCTCGGTCTCGCGCATCGGCGGCAAGGCCCAGCCGGCCGCGATCAAACGCGAGGCGGGCCGGACGAAGCTCGACTACCTGCAGTTTCTGGATCTGGAGGTCTTCAGCCGCTTCGGCGCACGTTTGGAGCCAGGCATGGAGGCCCAGATCAAGCGCGGGACCATCCTGCGCCAGCTGCTCCAGCAGGACCGACTGGAGCCTTTGCCCATTCGTGTGCAGCTCGCGCTCTTGATCGCCTTCAACGAGGGTCTGCTCGACGGCCTGGATCCCTCCGAGATCGCGGGACGCGTTCGCGCTCTGCGCACCGGGATCGCGTCCTGCGGCCTGAGCCTTGATGACGCGCGGGAGAATTGGGTCGGGGTGGTGCGCCGGTTGCTCGCGGCGGTACCGGGGGGCGGCCATGAGTCGCCGCGGTGACATCGACAGGCACCTCGATGCCCTGGCGGACATCGGCAAGATCATGCGCTCGATGAAGAATCTCTCCTATATGGAGACACGCAAGCTCGTGCGTTTCCTTTCGAGTCAGCGGCGGGTCGTCGACGGGATCGATGCCGCTGCCCAAGACTTCCTGAGTCACTACCCGGATCTGATCGACGAGGCCCCGGAGCAGGCGACCCTATGGGTTCTCATCGGGGCCGAACGCGGTTTCTGCGGGAGCTTCAATCAGGCGTTGTTGGCCCGGATCGATCAGGAATCCGACGGCATGTCGTCCCGATCCGTGCGACTGATCCCGGTCGGCAGCAAACTCGGCATGCTCCTCGAGGACGACCCCCGAGTCGTGGCCAAGCTCCCCGGTCCGTCCGCGGCGGAGGACGTCCCGGCCGTGCTGAACCGACTCGTCCAAACACTGAATCGGCTGATCGCTGACCAGGAGGGCCTGTCGCTGACCGTGCAGCATTGGGATGCCGAGCGGGATGAGATCCGCATCGTCCCCGTGTTGCCGCCGTTCCCGAGCGACGGGAGGCGCAGGCGACCCGCGCATCCCTTTCCGCCGGGTCTGAATCTAGTGCCCCCGGCATTTCTCGGGGCCCTCGTCGAGCACTCTCTCTTCGCGGCCTTGCACTACCTCTTCTTCAGCTCCCTGATGGCAGAGCATCAGCAGCGTGTTCGCCATCTCGAGGGCGCCTTACAACGCGTCGACGAGCGGGTCCGGGAGTTGAGGCTGCGCCGCAATGTCTTGCGCCAGGAAGAAATCACCGAAGAGATCGAGCTCATCCTGCTCAATCTGCTGCCCTGACCGATC
>NZ_JAJDNA010000117.1 GCF_022340925.1 Thiocapsa sp. | reverse complement strand
GGCTTAGCCAACGGCCGCAGCGATGCGCTCCAGCGCCTGCTCCAGGTTCTGGCGGCTCGTGGCGATGGAGATGCGCGCGTAGCCGTTCAGACCGAAGGCGGAGCCCGGCACCAGCGCAACCCCGGCCTTCTCGATCAGGTGCTCGGCAAAATCCAGGTCGTTGTGAACGCCTTCCAGTCGGTCGATCACACCTTGGACCTTCGGGAAGACATAGAAGGTCCCGTCAGTCGGCAGGCATTCGACGCCCAGCATCCGGTTGAGCCGCTCGACCACCAGGTCGTGGCGTTCCTTGAAAGCCCGGAGCATCTGCCCGATGCAGTCCTGGGGACCTTCCAGCGCCGCCTGGGCCGCGACCTGCGAGATCGAGGTCGGGTTCGAGGTGCTCTGACTCTGCACCTTCTTCATCGCCTTGATCACCTCGGCTGGTCCGCCCGCATAGCCAATGCGCCAGCCGGTCATGGAATAGGCCTTGGAGACTCCGTTCAGAACCAGCGTCCGCGGCGTCAGGTCCGGGCAGGCATTGAGGATGTTGACGAAGGGCTCGGGACTCCAGCGGATATGCTCGTACATGTCGTCGGTGGCAATGAGCGTGCGCGGGAACGCACGCAGGACCTCGCCGAGCGCCTCCAGCTCATCGCGGCTGTACGCCATCCCGGTCGGGTTCGAGGGGCTGTTGATGACGACCAGCCGAGTCTTGTCGTTAAGTGCGCCCTTGAGCTGGCCAGGGGTGATCTTGAACCGCTGGTCGGCCCCGGCGTGGACGAGCACGGGCGCCCCGCCGGCCAGGAGCACCATGTCCGGATAGGAGACCCAGAAGGGCGCCGGGATCACCACCTCGTCGCCCGGATCGAGTAGCGCCTGGGCGAGGTTGAAGAAGCTCTGCTTGCCGCCGCAGGAGACGAGAATTTGCTCCTGAGTGTAATCCAACCCGTTGTCGCGCTTGAACTTGTCGATCACGGCCTGCTTGAGCTCGGGCGTGCCGTCCACCGCGGTGTATTTGGTAAAGCCGCCGCGGATCGCCGCGATGGCCGCCTCCTTGATGTGATCGGGCGTATCGAAATCGGGCTCGCCGGCGCCCAGCCCGATGACATCCTTCCCCGCGGCGCGAAGTGCCTTGGCGCGGGCTGTGATGGCCAGGGTAGCGGATGGTTTGACGGCCTGGACGCGCGCGGCGAGCTTGATGGTCATCGGATGTCGTCTCTGGTTCTCGTGGTGACTGGACATGCTGGTTTCTGCTCCCAATCATAACGAAACCGAAACCGCCCGGCACGCCTCTCGCCGTCGCTCTCCGGGCAACCGCCGCCCGGTTCCGAATCAGGTGCCACGCATGTCTCAACGCGCCTTTCAACTCGTCTCCGATTTCGCCCCGGCGGGCGACCAGCCCGAGGCGATCCGCAGCCTGGTCGAGGGCCTCAGAGCCGGCGAGGCTGCCATGACCCTGCTGGGCGTCACCGGATCCGGCAAGACCTTCACCATCGCCAACGTCATCGACCAGGTGCAGCGCCCGGCGCTGATCCTGGCCCCCAACAAGACACTCGCCGCCCAGCTCTACGGTGAGATGCGCGAGTTCTTTCCGCACAACGCGGTGGAATACTTCGTCTCTTACTACGACTACTACCAGCCTGAGGCCTATGTCCCGTCCACGGACACCTATATCGAAAAAGACGCCTCGATCAATGAGCACATCGAGCAGATGCGCCTCTCCGCGACCAAGGCGCTGCTGGAACGCCCGGATGTCATCATCGTCGCCACCGTCTCCTCCATCTACGGCCTCGGCGACCCGGACGCCTATCTGAAGATGGTGCTCCATCTCAACCGAGGTGACCTGATCGACCAGCGAGCCCTGCTGCGGCGTCTGGCGGATCTTCAATACCGGCGCAACGAGATCGAGCTCCAGCGCGGGACCTACCGGGTGCGAGGTGACGTGATCGACATCTACCCGGCGGAATCCGACGACGAGGCCCTGCGGGTCGAGCTTTTCGATGAGGAGATCGAGGCCCTGTCGCTGTTCGATCCCCTGACCGGCGAGATGCTGCGCAAGGTGCCGCGCTTCACGGTCTTTCCCAAGACGCACTACGCCACGCCGCGTGAGACCATTCTGGCCGCAGTCGATCAGATCAAGATCGAGCTCAAGGAGCGCCTGATCTGGTTGCGCGAGAACGACAAGCTGGTCGAGGCCCAGCGCCTGGAGCAGCGAACCCTGTTCGACCTGGAGATGATGCTGGAGGTGGGCTACTGCTCGGGGATCGAGAACTACAGCCGCTATCTCTCGGGGCGCGGGCCGGGCGAGCCGCCGCCGACCCTCTACGATTATCTGCCGGGGGATGCGATCGTCGTCATCGACGAAAGCCATGTCACGGTGCCCCAGCTCGGCGGGATGTACCGGGGCGACCGGTCGCGCAAGGAGAACCTGGTCGACTATGGGTTCCGCCTGCCCTCGGCGCTCGACAACCGGCCGCTGCGCTTCGAGGAGTTTCAGGCGCGCCGGCCGCAGACCATCTATGTCTCGGCCACCCCGCGCGAGTACGAGATCCAGCACTCGGGGGCCGTCATCGAGCAGGTGGTGCGCCCCACCGGGCTGGTGGACCCAGAGGTGGAGGTCCGTCCGGCACTGACCCAGGTCGACGACCTGCTCTCCGAGATCGGACTCAGAGTCGCCGCCGGCGAGCGGGTCCTGGCCACGACCCTGACCAAGCGAATGGCGGAGGACCTGACCGACTATCTCAACGATCACGGCGTCAAGGTCCGATACCTGCACTCCGATATCGACACGGTCGAGCGGGTGGAGATCATCCGCGATCTCCGACTCGGCGAGTTCGACGTCCTGGTCGGTATCAACCTGCTCCGTGAGGGGCTCGACATGCCGGAGGTGTCGCTCGTCGCCATCCTGGACGCCGACAAGGAGGGGTTCCTGCGGTCGGAAGGCTCGCTCGTTCAGACCATCGGGCGCGCCGCGCGCAACGCCAACGGCAAGGCGATTCTCTATGCCGACACCATCACCGGCTCCATGCGTCGCGCGATCGACGAGACCGAGCGGCGCCGCTCCAAGCAGATCAACTACAACAGGGCGCGGGGCATCACCCCGCAAACCATCCGCAAGGCCGTCGCCGACATCATGGAGGGCGCCGTCCCCGGGGGCCCCGTGAAGGCGCGCACCTATGCCAGGGTCGCCGAGGAGATCATCGAGTACGCCAGCCTGACCCCGCAGGAGATGGCCAAAAAGCTCAAGGCGCTCGAGAAGGCCATGTACCAGCATGCCAAGAATCTCGAGTTCGAGCAGGCCGCGGCCATCCGAGACAAGATCAAGGAGTTGCAGGGGCGGGGGCTGGCCGCCTGAGGTCGATCCGTCAACCGTGGTGGATGGCTGGGACGGCCGTCGGCTGGCGCGGCGCATCATCCTCCAGCGGGCCGAGCTTGCGCCGAGGTCGCGCCACGCGTGAGCGCCGCCGTGGACGGTCCCGATCGGGGCGGCCGCGACGGGGTCGGCTGTCGGACCCCTCCGGGACGCGCTCGAGAAACGCGCAGGCAAGACTGAGGACCGAGAAAAATCCGGACAGGAACAGCAGGATCACGAGCAGGTTGACAAGGGCATCCATCGTCGTCTCCGTTGGGTCTGGACTGGACGGAACCACAGCATGCCGGATCCGGTGGCTCAGTACGTGAGCCCGGCGCCGCGCATCGCCGACCGCTCGTCGGCGCGCTTCGCCCGCGGGCCTGCCGCCGCGGCGGATACTGGCTTTTCGTCGGCGGTCACCACGAGAGGTGGTAGACTCGGGCGCAGCAGAGCGATGTCGGCGAGCCGATGCAAGACCTCGAACAACGTGCGCCCAGTGAGAGCGGCGGATTCCGCATCGAGCGCATCGGCCAGGGCCGACATCCGCTGGTCGCCGTCTGCCACGCCCTGCTCAAGCTGGCGGGGACCCTGTTCCTGATGTCCGGCCTCCTGGTGTTGACGCTCAGGTGGCTCGACCCGCCCGCATCCGCCTTCATGCTCCGCCACGCCTACAACCTCTGGCGGCTCGACCAGTCACCCCCCTACTATCGCCACGCCTGGGTACCCTCGGATCGGATCTCGCCGTTCGCCCGTCTCGCGGCGATCGCCGGCGAGGACCAACGCTTCCCCGCCCATCATGGGTTCGACTTCGTGGAGATTCGCCTGGCCTGGGACGCCTACCGCAAGGGCGGACAGCTGCGTGGGGCCAGCACCATCACCCAACAGGCCGCCAAGAACCTCTTTCTCTGGCCAGGCAAGGACTGGACGCGCAAGGTGCCGGAGGCGTGGTTTACCCTGCTGATGGAGATCCTCTGGCCAAAGGAGCGCATCCTCGAGGTCTATCTTAATCTCGTGCAGTTCAGCCCCGACACCTACGGGATCGGCGCGGCCAGCCTTCGGTATTTCGATCATCCGGCGAGCGAGTTGACGATGCGCGAGGCGTCGCTCCTGATCGGGGTTCTCCCCGCACCCGGGCTCCACCGCTTGGACCAGCCATCGGAGCGACTGGAACGACGGGCGGCCTGGATCATTGACCAGTCCAGCCGCCTCGGCGGGATCCGCTATTTGGACCAGCTTTAGAGCGCTTCAGGAAGGAAGTGACTCGTTCAGGGCGCACCGCGTCGCCCCGCAACGACGGCCATGCGGCGACGCGGTTTCGTTACAGGGAGCGCCGGCGGGCGACGGCCTCAGCGAGCTCGTGCAACATCGGAACGGTATCCGCCCAACCAACGCAGGCATCGGTGATGCTCTGCCCGAAGACCATCCCATCGCTGGCGCCCAGATCCTGTCGGCCGCCAACCAGATGGCTCTCGATCATCACGCCGATGATCCCCGGGTCACCGCGTCCGATCTGCCCCGCAACGTCTTGACAGACCCGGATCTGCTTCTCCGGCCGTTTGCGACTGTTCGCATGGCTGAAGTCGATCATGATCTTCGGCGTCAGGCCGGATTCAGTGATCTGCTCGGCCGCGATACTGACACTCTCCGTGTCATAGTTGGGCCGCTGGCCGCCGCGCAGGATGATATGGGTATCCACGTTGCCGGTCGTGCTGAAGATTGCGGACTGGCCCGCCTTGGTGACCGACATGAAGACATGGGGGCGCGCCGCCGCATGAATGGCGTCGATGGCGACCTTCACGTCACCGTTGGTCGCGTTCTTGAAACCCACCGGGCAGGAGAGACCGGATGCCAGCTCGCGGTGGCCCTGGCTCTCTGTCGTGCGCGCTCCGATCGCCCCCCAACTGACCAGATCGGCGATGTATTGAGGGCTGATCAGGTCCAGGAACTCGGTCCCCGCGGGCATCTGCATCGCGTTGAGCTCCAACAGGAGCTTGCGCGCAATCCGCAGACCCTGATTGATCTCGAAGCTCCCGTCCAGATTAGGATCATTGATGAGCCCCTTCCAGCCCACCGTGGTACGCGGCTTCTCGAAGTAGACCCGCATGACCACGAGCAGGTGATCGCACAGCTCGTTACGCAGGACCTGGAGACGTTCGGCATACTCCAAGGCGGCACGGGGATCATGGACCGAGCAGGGACCGGCGACCACCAAGAGCCGATCGTCCCGACCGTGCAGGATCTGCTGGATCGCATGGCGCGTGGCATAGACAGTCTCTGCGGCCGTCTCCGAAATCGGGAACTCCTCATGGAGCGCGTTCGGGGAACGCACTTCTTTGATTTCGCGGATGCGCAGATCGTCGGTCTTTTGCATTGGGCGTCACAAGAATCTCGTAAGCGGCTCAGTATAGCCTAATGGCGAAGGACCCAGCCTATCCTCGCCGTCACGCGGCCGATGCGATCGACGCAGCCGGGTCAGCCGCGATGCCGGGCCACCGCGGGTCCGAATGGGGGCGCCGAATCAACTCAAACGGGTCTCCTTTCGCTTCTATGGATGCGCTCGAGCCGAGCGGAACCGGCGACCCACACACCTGCAAGGGTGGGCAGAGGTCAAGTCAGCTTCGGGACATTGACCCATTCGATGCTCGGACCAAGACGTCCGTGACGCACCCGCACCAGCCCGGCATAGTCGATCTGGATGCGATACCAGCGCCGCGCCTCGGCCCCGAGGAGATACCCGAGCAGCGCACGCATCACTCCGGCGTGACAGACGATCAGCAGGTGCCGCCCCGGATAGGCGGCCAGATGCCGCTGGTAGGCGTCGGCGACACGGGCGACCAGGTGCTCCAGCGACTCGGCGCCCGCGGGGCGCCGACCGACCGGGTCCTGATAAAAGGCCGTGTGCCGCTCGGGCTCCTGCTCCGCGACATCGGTGTGTGAGCGTCCTTCCCAGACACCCATTCCGACCTCGATCAGACCCGGATCCACGACCAATGGCAGCCCGCGGCGCGCGGCGAGGTCGGCGGCGAAGAGGCGACAACGTGCCATGGGCGAGGTGATGATCTGCTGCCAGGGCGCACGCTCGCCGAGCGCCTCGGTCATCTGCGCCCAGCCCGCTGCGCTGAGTGGATCATCGGTGCCGTTGCCGCGATAACGGCGCCCGCCGACGGGCTCGCCGTGACGGATCAGATCGATCAGGATCTCGGGCATCAGCATCGGACTCGATCGGTCGGTGTCAAGAGCACAGCCGGCGAGCCGTCTCGGGCACGGAGCGGGGCCGTTGCATCCGGCGGCTCGGATGACGACAGGGCCGGGCTTGGCGAGCCGGCGACGAAGGCGTTACAGTCTAACCAAAGCCGACACAGGAACGACAGCATGCAAAGCAAGATCTACGAGGGGATCGATAAGCAGGAAGGCGGGGCCATGACGCCAACCGCAAACATCATTCGCGACGCCTGGGTGTTCGGGATCATCCCCGAGGAGGAGACCTGCGAGGGCTGGACGATCCAGGGCATCGAGGGACTCTACGACAAGGTCACCGACGCATGGAAACCCTATGGTCATCTCGTGTCCAATCTCCCACCCGATCTGCGAGAGCGGCATTCCCGCATCTATACAGCGGCGATCGAGCGGGCGCGCGCCGCAGGCTGGAACCCGGAGCTCGGTGACAACGACTGACGGTGCGCCGCCCCGCCGAGTGCAGGATCGCGACACCCATCCGGAGCATCCGACATGGCCGGTTACCTGATCCGTGAGACCTTCTTCCGGCCGGGCGAGATCGCAGCCAAACAACGTACGAGCATCCCCGCAGCCGTCTTCAACGGCCTGCAGCTGCTCCTGAAACGCAGCCAAGGCGACTGCGTGTTCGTGCCGATCCGCTCCATGCAGTACCAGGCGGTCGTCGATCGCGAAGAGGTGATCTTCGTCGACAGCCACGGCGGTTATGCCCATCAGAACGGCGAGGGCGGGCGCCTGATTCGTATCGCCTGGCGTCCGGCGGTGGCGCAGGCGTCACTGTCTGCGCCCATTCCTTGTGAAATTATTCATTATTTCAAAGGCCAGGAAGAGATCCAGATGCGCCTGCTTGGCGAGATCCAGCCAACGATCAGGCAGATGCTCGACCGTCAGCGTCATGGGTCCGGTCCGCGTCAGTCCGCCCGGATCCTCCCGTTCCGGCGCACGGATTGACCTCGGGCCCAGTGCGGAGCCCGATGCCTCCTGACACCGCGAGATGATTCGCCCCGGTCTTCCAGCTGCACCAAAGCCAATAAGGACAGTGTCGCGCGTACCCGGTCCGGCAGGACGCGCTTGATATCTCAGGGCTTCCTTCGCTGCAGGTTGAGGGCCGGGGACTTTGACCCGGCGGCCGATGATCTCGCCCGCGGCAGCTCGCCCTCGATCATGATCGGCTTGATTGCATGCAGGATGTTGGCGAAGAGATGGCCGTGAACGGCCTCCTCGCGCGCCAGCAGCGCCTTCATGTGCGCGCGACG
>NZ_JAJDNA010000027.1 GCF_022340925.1 Thiocapsa sp. | reverse complement strand
CGCATTGGTACGCCCTGAATCTACGTGCGTGGACAGGCGCACTCCGTGACGCTCTTCGCATCTCGGGGAAGCTGCGGGTTTCGTCGGCCGGACGACCGCGCAACTGAGACTCCGGTCACAATTCGCCACAGACGACCGGGGAGATCTTTGCAGGCACCGGGTGCTGCGATGCGGGCGCACCAGTGCCGCGAAAGAGCCCCACGCCGCCGCTGAGTCGCGGCACTGCGACGAAAGGGTGAACGGGTTTACGCATTGGCGGGGGAGCCCAATTTGACCGAACGGACCCGGGCGCAGGTTGGAGGGTGGCCTGGCGACAGGCTCGGCTGCGCGGGAAGTGGGCGGGAAGCGGAGAATCGGATTGGGGTGTGTCCTGAATCCAGGTGTTGGGCCTGTCGCAAGTCCAGTTGAGCTGGCTCGCGCGTGCAATCGACGCGCGTTCGGCTCAGCCAAACTTGTCTCTTTCGAGCGTGCTCGATGGACTGATGTGCGGCAGGGCGCCAATGTGCGCAGGTCAGTGGCAACCGTGTCTCAACGCGTCTTCATAGCCGTCTGAAAACGGCTTGCGCCTTTTTCCAGTTCACAGTCCTGTGGCGCTGCTCGAATAACCGATCGAGTGATCCGGAAAAATCCGGACTCCTCGCCCCTTGATTGATTACAATGGTCAGTCTGGGCGCGCTGTCCCGTTGGTGATTCACGTCGAATCTCAGCTGGCGTCAATAGATTGCCATCCGTGGCCCTGGATTTCGGCATCCCCCGGAACGCGTCCGGGGAAGGCTCTGCCGGAATGACGTCGTGGTAGACCAAACTGCCTCGTCGCCCCGGCAGGGACTGCTGGGGCCCAATGCCAGCGAGGGCATTCCAGAGACCAGCTGAGATATGGCGCTATTCGCCTTCCAGTTTGATGGTCAAAGCGCGCACTCCCGAGCCGACGACAACGCCGCCAAACATCAGAGCCAACGAACTCGCGATTGAAGATGCAAGAACAGACCCTGTCCGTCAGCGATTACCTCGCCATCCTCAAGCGGCGCAAATGGCAGCTCATCATCCCGGCGATCCTCACCTTCATCGCCGCGACCGCGGCCGCGGTTTTTCTGCCTACCCGGTACGAGTCGACCGCGACCATCCTGATCGAGCAGCAGGAGATCCCGATGGACCTCGTCCGCTCGACCATCACGACATACGCGGAGCAGCGGGTCCAGATCATCAATCAGCGCGTGATGACGACGGAGAATCTCAGCCCGATCATCGAGCGCCACGACCTCTATGCGGCGCTGCGCGACAAGCTCGGGATGGCCAGTGCCGTTGAAAAGATCCGAGAGGATATCGAGGTCGAGACCATCAGTGCGGGCGCCCGCGGCGAGGCAATCGCATTCACCGTCTCCTACGAGTCTGAGTCCCCGACCGTGGCGCAAGGCGTCACGAATGACGTGGTCTCCTTGTTTCTGAATGAGAACGCGCGGGACCGCAGACGCGCCACCCAGGAGATATCGCGGTTCCTCGACCAGGAGTCACGCAGGCTCGCCGGGGAGGTCAGCACGCTCGAGGAGAAGCTGGCACGGTTCAAGGAGCAACACGGGGATACGATCCCGGAGATGATGCAGGTCAACCGGCAGCTGTTTCAGCGCGCCGAGGACAGCCTGCGGCAGACTGATCAGGACATCCAGACACTGGAGGTCAACCAGGTCTATCTCCAATCCGAGCTCGCGAAGCTGAACCCCTATGTCGCGACGGGGCGAGGGTCGGACGGACGTGTTCTGAGTCCGAGCGAACGCCTCAAGGAGCTCGAGACCGAACGCCTGCGCCTGAGCTCCCGCTACTCGGTGACACACCCGGACCGGATCGCCGTCGAACGCGAGATCGAGACCCTGCGGCGCGAGATCGGTCGCGGTGGCATCGACGATGCGTCGAGCCCCCGAAGCGCACGGCTCGGGGAGCTCGCCACCTTGTCCAGCCGCTATTCGAGCGAGCACCCGGAAGTCAAGGCGCTGCAAAGACAAGCCAACGCGTCGGCAGGAAGCAGCAGCTCAAGCGCCGGCAGCGGCGATGCTGACAATCCACTTTACATTCAACTCCAGTCACAGGTTGCCGCCAACCAATCGAAGCTCGACGCCCTGCGTGAATCCCGTCAGGAATTGGAGAGCCGCCTGGCTGAGCTCGAATCCCGCCTCGCCGAGGGACCGAAGATCGAGCGGGAGTACCTGCTCATCACCCGTGACTACGATGCCGCGGTCGAAAAATACAACCAGGTCAAGAGCAAGCACATGGAGGCGGTGCTCGCCGAATCGTTGGAGAAGGAGAGCAAAGGGGAGCGGTTTACGTTGATCGAGCCTCCCCTGGTCCCGGATCAGCCCTCGAGCCCGGACCGTCCGAAGATCTTCCTGATCGGTCTGGTTGCCGCCGGGGGGGCAGGCCTCGGGACCGTCGCTGGCCTGGAGACTCTCGACGGGAGGATCTACGCGCTGCGCACCATCAGCAACGCAGTGGGTGCCCCACCCTTGGCCGTGATCCCATTCATCGAGAGTCCCGCGCATCGGCGCCGGCGGCTGATCAAGCGGATCGTCCTCATCGTGGCACTCATCGCCCTGATTGCCGGGTCAGCCTTCGCAATCCAATATTTCTGGATGCCGCTGGATGCAGTCTGGCTCTGGTTGCTGGAAAGACTTGGGTTCGCGCACATCATTGCGGGCTGATCTTGGGGCGGACTTTCCTAAAGGGTCGGGTCCACGACACCGGCCACCGACCGACTCGGACGCGGCCAGCGCCCGGATGGGATCGGCCAATCCGTCAACGCCGACTGTCCCCGTTCCGGATTCTGGCGCACTCCTGACTCCCGACCCCCTGGAACGCTGTGATGGAACGCTGTGATCTTGCGGTCCCCATCGCACTGGGCTGTGACTATGACCTTCGACTATTGCGTCATCGGCGGCGGCATCGTGGGCCTGGCGACCGCGCTGGAGCTTCTTCGGCTCAGACCGGGTTCGGGCGTCCTCGTCCTGGAGAAGGAGTCCGGGCTCGGCCGTCACCAGACCGGTCACAACAGCGGCGTCATTCACTCGGGCATCTACTACACGCCCGGGAGCCTCAAGGCCGAGCTGTGTCGGCGCGGTGCCGAGCAGACAAAGGACTTCTGCAGCCGGCACGGCATCCCGTTCGAGGTCTGCGGCAAGCTGCTGGTGGCCACCAACGAGCCCGAGCTCAGGCGGATGGATGCCCTGGTGGAGCGCGCCCGGCAGAACCGCATCGAGGTCGAATACCTGGACCGGGCCGAGCTGACCCGTCGGGAGCCGAATATCGTCGGCGTTGGCGCTCTGTTGGTCAGGGCGACGGGTATCGTCGACTACAGGCGCGTCTCCGAGTCGATGGGCGCGGTCATTCGCAAAGCGGGAGGCGTGATCAAGACCGGCATCGCGGTGACCGGCATACGGGAAACCTCCTCGGAGGTCGTCGCGTCCGGCGGCCAGGAGGAATGGGCGGCTCGCCGCCTGATCGCGTGCGCCGGACTGCAGTCCGACCGACTGGCGAAGCTGGCGGGGATGAACATCGACCACCAGATCGTGCCCTTTCGGGGGGAGTATTATCGGCTTCCGCCTCCCAAGAGCGGCATCGTTCGCCATCTCATCTATCCGATCCCGGATCCGGAATTGCCTTTCCTCGGTGTTCATCTGACGCGGATGATGGACGGCTCGGTGACCGTGGGACCCAACGCCGTGCTCGGTTTCGCGCGGGAAGGCTATCCGAAATTTTCTTTCGACCTGCGAGACGTGCTGGAATATGCGGCGTTTCCGGGATTCTGGAAGGTCATGCAGAGACACCTTGGGCACGGCGTGAACGAGATGCGCAGCTCGCTCTTCAAGGCGCGCTATCTCGCCGAGTGCCGCAAGTATTGCCCGAGCCTGGGACTCGACGATCTCCTTCCGTGCGAGTCCGGTATCCGGGCGCAAGCCGTGATGCGCGACGGCACCCTCGTTCACGACTTCCTTTTCCTGGAGAGCAAGCGGATGCTCCACGTCTGCAATGCCCCGTCGCCCGCAGCAACGTCGGCGATTCCGATCGGCGAGATGATCGCCGGAAAGGTCCTCGGACGTGAACGCGGTTAGCAGTGCCCCCGGAGCCCGCCTGGGGCAGGTCCTTCAGTCATGACTCCCCACAGGCTTCCATCGGCAGCAGGCCTGGGAAGGGCAGACTTCACGTTATCTAGGACGGCGGAGGTTTGCCGAAGTGCCGGAGATATCGATCATTCCATCACAAAACGACCGACGTCGTGTCATGTCACATCGCAATAGACGTTGCTGCTCATCGTTCTCCTCGCGCGAATAGATTGGCAAGCATGGTGCCTGTCCAGATGACGTGGGCCAGGAGGCATAGAAGCCATAGCAAGCCAGGGTGCGTCAGGGATAGGTAGGCAGTGATCACATTGATGCTCCTGCCTGGTGGAGGGTGGCGCCCCTCGCTGAGGCGGCAGCTGACTTGACGTAGCGTTCTAATGAGATCCATCACACGGGGATTGCGGATCTCCCGTCAGTTCTCCATGAAGGCGGGCCAGTCACCTGCAGTCGAGGCCGAGGATCAGGATACGCCTTCCACGGATGTCGACCTCGGCTCCGCACGGCCAACCGTGGGATCGGGAGCCACGGGTGGCCGTCGTTGACTCGCAAGTCTGTTCTCAGAGACCCGTCGTGGTCACGAATACGACGTCCACCCAGTAATTGGAGGAACGATAGGTATCGGTGGGGAAACCACCGGAGCCGTACAGATAGACCCCGTTACCACCGTCCTCGCCGTCGGCCAGGGCCCGCAGCGGTCCGTTGGCGTAGGCCGAGTCGAAATAGTCCTCATCGACCGAGTAGCGGCCCACCGGGGCGAAGTAGGACGCGACATAGGTCAATCCGGCCTGGATCGCCACCGGCGCGTCGAAGCTCACCTCCTGCCAGCCCGAGGCGCTCTCGTTCACAAAGGTCGCCTGCGCCAGCAGCTGGCCGCCGCTGTCCCACAGGCTGCCCACGTGCGTCCCGGTATTCTGGGTGCTCTTGTAGAAGCGCAAGCCCGTGACGAGCCCGTCCACGTCGCTCTGGAACTTGACCCCAAGCTCCACCGCGCTGGTGTCCGGATCCACCAGGATGCTCGGGGTCGGCGCGGCATCCCAGAGACTGCAGGGGGTCGCGCAGACTCCGCTGCCGGCGGCAGCAGTGGTGAAGGACCAGGTGAGGTCCGCGGTGAGAGCATTCCCCGCCAGGTCCTTGACCCCAGCGGCGTCACCCAGGACCCGCGCGGTGTAGGTCGTGGAGGCTGTCAGTGGGCCGCTCGGGGTCAGGATCGCGCTCCGGCTCGTCGCGTCGTAGCTGAGCGCGGCCGCCACCAGGGCGTCATCCGCATCCAGCAGCTCGAAGGTGTCGCTGGTGATGCTTGCCTCGTCCATCGCCTCGCTGAACACCGCGATCACCGTTGAACCCGCCGCCACGTCGGTCGCGCCCGCGGCCGGGGTGGTCGAGATCACCGTCGGAGGCGTGGTGTCAGCCGCCGGGGCCACGGTGAGGCTCAACGCCGCCGTGGCCGTCGCCGGTGTGCTGGCCGCGTCGCTCACCTCAACCAGGAGGTTGGCCGTCCCGGCCGCGGTGGGCGTGCCGCTGATCTCGCCACTCGTGGGATTTAGGTTCAGGCCGTCGGGCAGCGGGTCGCTGCCGGCCGCCAGCGACCAGCTGTACGGCGCAATGCCGCCGCTCGCCGTGAGCGTCGTCGTCGGATAGACCGTGTCCACCGCACCGGCGGGCAGACTGGTGGTGGTGATGGTCAGCGCTTCGGGGGCGACGACAAGACTCAACGCCGCGGTGGCGGTCGCCGCCGGGGTCGCCGCATCGCTCACCTCAACCGTGAGGGTGACTGTCCCCGGCGCAGTCGGCGTGCCACTGATCTCACCGCTCTCGGCATCCAGGTTCAGGCCGTCGGGCAGCGGGTCGCTGCCGGTCGCCAGCGACCAGCTGTACGGCGCGGTGCCGCCGCTCGCCGCGAGCGTCTGCGCGTAGGCCGTGCCCACCGCCCCGGCGGGCAGACTGGTGGTGGTGACGCTGAGCGCCGCCGGGGTAACGACCAGGCTGAGTGCCTGGGTGGCCGTCGCCGCCGGGGTCGCCGCGTCGCTCACCTCAACCGT
>NZ_JAJDNA010000111.1 GCF_022340925.1 Thiocapsa sp. | reverse complement strand
GTGCAGGAGGTTATCATTCTGTCTCTCCATAGAATCACTATAGAAGCAAATTCTAATACATTCTTGTCAAGATGCAACTGACATGCGCGTCGTGTGCTTGCTTGAGAGACGCGAGCCTGCTTTGACCGCGCGAGCCCGGGCCCGGTGCGCGTCAGGTCGCGTCAATCTTGGGGGCTTGGTCGCGCGGGGTGGGGGGAGGGGTTTGCACCGCCGCCGTCGATGGCATCTCTTCGGCAGCGGCGCGAGCCGCGGGCGGTCTCGGTCAGGCTACGTCGGACCTATTTGCTCGATGGCTCGTCAGTCGACTGGTCCTCGCTGGATTTTAGCTTCACGACATCCTCGTTCAGCTCGACCATGGCGCTGTCGCGCATGCCGATGAGCTTCTCGGAGAGCTTCTGGCGCTTGAGCATGGCGGTCAGCTGCGGCTTTGCCTCCGCCAAGCTCGGTGGCGCCGCCTTGCGCGAGTCCTGAAGGTTGATCACGTGCCACCCAAACTCCGTCCGCACGGGTTGTTTCGTGTACGACCCGACCTCCATGGCGGCAACCGCGTCTGAGAAGGGTGCCACCATCTGTCCGGCGTCGAACCAATCGAGCTCACCCCCGTTCTTGCCGGTCGGCCCGAGTGAGTGCTCTCGTGCGAGATCACCGAAATCAGCTCCGCCGTCGAGCTCGGCGATCAGCTTCTTGGCCTCGGCTTCGTCCTTCACGAGGATGTGGCGCGCCTTATACTCGGTTCTGCCAGCGTTCTCCTTGAGCTCCTCATAGGCCTGCTTGAGCTCGTCCTCCGTGACCTCGAGCTCCTCCGACATCGACGCCAGGGCGGCATTGGAAAGGATCTTCATGCGTTGCAGCTCGACTGCTGTCGCGACATTCTTGTCCTGCTCGAGCTGGCGACGGGTGGCCTCCTGCGAGGCGACGACCAGGCTCATGAAGTCGTTGAAGGCCGTCTCCTGCAACTCCTGGGAGTTCTCCCCCTGGCTCTGTTGAAGGCGCTCCAGGTAGAACAGCCGGAACAGGTCGAGTGAGTAGGGTTTCCCGTTGACTGTCGCGATCAAGACGTCGTCCGTGCCCTTGTCCTGGGCGTCTTCGGCGGCGCTCGGCCCGGCGATCAAGATGGCGCACAGGATCAACAGTAGGCTAGGTGTTCTCATGTCGGCGTTTTCCGTGTGTGGGATGCGGTTCGGTCGTGATCGAGTCGGCGCCAGCCCGAGGGTCCGGATCTGCCCGGGGCATCCGGCGGGGCCGCCTTGCCTATCAGGCCGGAAAGGTCTGTTTGAAGGGCCTGACGCGGACCTCGCGGTAAACGTCGGCCGCGACGTAAGGGTCGGCTGCGGCCCACTGCTCGGCAGCGGCAAGGTCAGGGAACTCGGCGACAATCAGGGAGCCCGAGAAGCCCGCATCGCCGGGTTCAGGGCTGTCGATGGACGGAAGAGGTCCCGCGAGAACCAGACGCCCCTCGTCCTGCAATGTCTGCAGTCGTGCCAGATGGGCCTGTCTCGCCGTCTTGCGTTTCGCCAGGCTGCCCGCGTTGTCAGTGGCGAGAATGGCGTAGAGCACGTCAATCGGCCTCTAGGGTCGGGGGTTGGTCCCGCATGTGACGGGACAGATAGATGGCCTGGGCGATCACGAACACCAGGGTCATCCCCATCATACCGAAGAGCTTGAAGTTGACCCAAATCTCCTCGCTTGCCTGGGCCTGGGTGCAGAGCGCGAGCAGGTCACCGCTAAAGCGCTCCACGCAGGTCGCGAGGTCGACGTCGTGGAGCCCGGAGACTTGGATCAGCGTCTGCTGCGCGGCGAAGAACCCGCTGCCGATATAGACGACAAACAGATTGGCGAGACCCGTGACCAGAAAGAATCCGACCCACATCAGGTTGAGTCGCATCCAGACCGCTCGCGGGAGCTCAATGGCGCCGCCCATCATCCTTTCGATCAGAGAGCGTTGGCCGATCGTCTGACTGGCGAGGAAGGCCGCGGCGAACAGCCAATTGACGATCGTCGGTTTCCACATGACGAAGATCGGGTCTCGGAGTCCGATCGTCAGCCCGCCGAACAGGATCAGCAATCCCAGCGTCGCCAGATGCAGGGTTTCGACCCGGCGACGGCGCAGCCACGACCAGCCGAGAAGGACCGTCGAGGCAGCGATCGCCACCCCGGTGGCGACATAGATGCCCTTGATCTTATAAGCGGCGAAGAAAACCAAGATCGGAACGAAATCGACGAGAAGCTTCATTGGACGTCTGGCGCCGGCGCGGCGGATCGCTGAAGGGAATGGAGGTGGCGCACCCGGGTTCTGAAACCGGTCGTGTGCGTCATGTAGAACGCGCAAGTCTAAGGCTTCGTGCGGCTTTGGGCAAAGCCGTTTGTCCAATGAGCTCGATCCGCTGCTCCGCTGCCGGGGCCACGGCAGTGCCGCCGCCTCGATCTTGGGTGCGTGGTCTTTGGGTTACGCCATTGCGGTGCCGTCTGTCCCGGTGCCGACGCATGGCGCCTTTGCGTTGAGTTGAAGTGTATAGTTTCTCCGCCGGTTTCCAGATTCAACTGACCTAGGAGGCTCGATGTGGAGGCGCTCACGAACTGGGTGACTGCGGTCAACGGACTCGTCTGGGGACCTCCGATGTTGGTCCTGATCTTGGGGACAGGCTTCTTTCTCATGCTCGGGTTGCGCCTGATGCCGTTGCTCCGGATCGGCTACGGTTTCCGGATGCTGTGGGCGGGGCGCCACCAGCAGGGGCAAGGAAACATCACCCCATTCAATGCCCTGATGACATCGCTGTCGGCGACGATCGGGACCGGCAACATCGCGGGGGTCGGCACGGCGATCGCGATCGGCGGTCCTGGGGCCCTCTTCTGGATGTGGTGCACCGCGCTCGTCGGCATGGCGACCAAGTATGCGGAGGGTGTCCTCGCGGTCAAGTACCGTGAGGTGGACGAGCGGGGCAACTATGTCGGCGGTCCGATGTATTACATCAAGAACGGGCTCGGTCGAAACTGGATCTGGCTCGGAACGGCGTTTGCGATCTTCGGCGCGCTCGCCGGCTTTGGGATCGGCAATATGGTGCAGGCCAACTCGGTGGCGGACGCGCTGAACAGCAAGTTCGCCATCCCCAAGGCGTGGGCCGGTGTGGTGATGGCGGTGATGGTGGGGCTGGTCCTGATCGGGGGGATTCGATGGATCGCCCAGGTCGCAGGCAAGCTAGTTCCCTTCATGGCGATCTCCTATGTGGTGGGCGGCCTTGCCGTGCTTGTCTTCAACCTGGACAAGATCCCGCAGGCGCTCTACCAGATCGTCCTGCACGCCTTCTCCCCGACCGCCGCCGTCGGCGGCTTCGCCGGCGCCACATTGATGATGGGCATTCAGATGGGCGTGGCGCGCGGCATCTTCTCCAATGAGGCGGGTCTGGGGAGTGCACCGATCGCCCATGCGGCGGCGCAAAGCAACAACGCGATCCAGCAGGGTACGGTGGCGATGCTCGGAACCTTCATCGATACCCTGATCATCTGCACCATCACCGGACTCGTCATCATGGTCACCGGTGAATGGACGGGCGGCCAGACGGGCGCCAGCCTCTCATCGTCAGCCTTCCACACAGGTCTGCCGGGGATTGGCGGGTACGTGGTGACCTTGGGTCTGGCCCTGTTTGCCTTTACGACCATCCTGGGCTGGAGCGTTTATGGGGAACGCTGCATCGAATACCTGTTCGGTGTCCGCGCCATTCTGCCGTTTCGCTTGACTTGGGTCGCGGTCATTCCGGTCGGTGCCCTGGTGCAGCTGGAGCTCGTCTGGCTGGTCGCCGATACCCTGAATGCCCTCATGGCGATCCCCAACCTGGTGGCGCTTCTGCTGCTCAGCCCGGTCGTGTTCAGCCTGACGCGCGCGTACTTCGCCAACCCGATCGACGCGGCATCGCCTGAGCCGATCAGCCCCGGCCCAGACGAAGGATAGCCCCGAAGCGGCGGGTCGCATCCGATCATGCGGCCTTGGAGCCGCCTTGGCATGGTGGCGAGTCCGGTGCGCTCACGCCGCCCCTGGCGAACCATTCCTCGGGCGTCCACGCATGAAGCGACAGGGCGTGCAGTCCGCCTGTGAGCTCCGCCGCGAGGGCGCGGTTGAGGAGTCGATGGCGCGCGACGAGTGTTTGGTCGGCGAAGGTCTGGCTGACCACCAGGACCTTGAAATGCGACTCTGCCCCCGGAGGCACCGAGTGCATGTGGCTCTCGTCAGTCACCTCCAAGTGCATCGGTTCAACCGAGTGCCGCAGGATATCCTCGATACGCTCTTTTCTGCTCACCATGGGTCCTCTCGTGCGTTCAGCCCCGCCAGGGGATGTCCTCAGGATCTATGGCCCGTTGGTCGACCGCACAAGCACCGAGCGATGCAGGGTAAGTCGGTGCCGTGCCACCCGAGCCCTGCCGCTAACCGCGCTGCAGGCGTTGGAGTGCCGTCCGATGGTCACCCTCCGCGGCTCGATCCGCGGCCGTATAGCCGTCGTCATCTTTAAGAGTCGGGTCCGCCCCATGACGAAGCAGCGTCTCCACGCTGCGGGTATGGCCTTTGCTCGCGGCCCAGATCAGTGCGGTCCAGCCCCGGGTATGCTCCTGGTGGTCGACCATCGCGCCTGCGCGCAGCAGTCGGTCCAGGACCTGCTCATGGTTGTTGGAGGCCGCGAGCATCATGGCCGTGTACCCGCCTTTGTCTTCGGCATCGATCGCGGCGCCCGCATCGAGCAGTCGTCCCACGACGTCGATATGGCCGTAGAGGGCTGCCTTCATCAGCGGTGTCCAGTCGCAACTATCGCGGACGTCCACATCAGTGGAGGGTTTCAAGAGGCGTTCCAGGGCGGAGAGATCGCCCTGCTCGGCGGTCTCGAGTAGCTTGATGGCCGGCCCCGCACGGTCCGACTCCGACGGGTCGCAGGCACTGACGCCGATCGCGGCGAGAACCGGCAAAAGGAGGTGTCTCATCTTGGTCATGGCTGGGTATTGTCCGGAGCCCCGGCTCGCCGGCCAATGCGAATTGGCAAGTATCCGAGCAGGCTCCTAGAGAAAGGTGACCCCGACCTGGAAGAGGCGCTCGACCTCCTGGATGCGGGACTTGTCCTGCAGGAACAGGATAACGTGGTCCTCGGGCTCGATGACCGCGTCGTGATGCGCCATCAGGACGTCCTCCCCGCGGACGATGGCACCGATACTGGCGCCTTTCGGCAGTTGGATGTTCTCGATGCTGCGTCCGATGACCTTGCTGGATGTCTCGTCGCCGTGTGCGATCGCCTCGATCGCTTCGGCGGCCCCGCGCCGCAGCGAATGGACCATCACGACATCGCCTCGGCGCACATGCTTCAGCAGGCTGCCGATCGTCGCCTGCTGTGGCGAGATGGCAACATCGATGCTCCCGGATTGCACCAGATCGACGTACGATTGGCGGTTGATGAGGGCCATCACCTTGCGCGCGCCGAGGCGCTTCGCCAGCATCGCCGAGAGGATGTTGGCCTCGTCGTCATCGGTCACGGCACAAAAGACGTCGGTATTCTCGACATTCTCTTCTTGCAGCAGATCGCGATCCGCGGCGTCCCCGTGGAGCACGATGGTCTTCTCTAGGGTTTCGGAGATGCGCTTGCAGCGCACCAGGTCTCGCTCGATGATCTTGACCCGATAGCTGCGTTCCAGCGACCCGGCGAGACGCGTACCGATATTGCCGCCGCCGGCAATGATCAGCCGCTTGTAGGGCCGGTCCAGGCGCCTCAGCTCGCTCATGACCGAGCGGATATGGATCGGCGCGGCGACGAAGAAGATCTCATCGTCGGCCTCGATCACGGTGTCACCCTGGGGCTCGATGGCCCGATCCTGACGATAGATCGCCGCCACCCGTGCCTCCACCTTGGGCATGTGGTCGTGCAGTGTCCGCAGCTCATGTCCAACCAGGGGTCCGCCGTAATACGCCTTTACGGCCACCAAACGAATCCGCCCCCCGGCGAAGTCGAGCACCTGGAGGGTGCCGGGATTCTCGATCAGGCGCAGGATATAGTCGGTGACCAGCGCCTCCGGACTGATCGGGACGTCGATCGGCAGGGCATCGGTGCCGAAGAGCTTGGGCTGGTCGAGGAAGCTCTGCGCCCGCACCCGCGCGATCTTGGTCGGGGTGTGGAAGAGGGTGTAGGCGACCTGGCAGGCCACCATGTTGGTCTCGTCGCTGTTGGTGACCGCGATGATCATGTCGGCGTCTTCCGCGCCCGCCCTGCGCAACACGTCCGGGTGCGCCCCATGTCCGAGTACGGTGCGCAGATCGAAGCGGTCCTGCAGCTCTCTCAGCAAGTCCGGGTTGTGGTCAACGACGGTGATGTCGTTGGACTCGCTGACCAGGTTGGCGGCGACCGAGGTTCCGACTTGACCTGCGCCTAGGATGATGATCTTCATTTAGACCGCGTTAGGGGTTACGTGCACTCTGAGCCGCTGTTCCGCCGCCGGCTGGCCATGATGGGCGATCGCCGCGACGCGGCTAATGACTCCGGCTCTCGAATCAAAGACTCGAGGCGCGACGGCGCAAAGGTTGAAAGATGCCGCGAGCGTAGACCCGATCGGCGGTGCACGGACTGAGCCGCGAGACGCGCTTCAACGCCGCTCCTTGATCTCGATCCCCAGTGATCTCAGCTTGCGGTAGAGATGGGTTCGTTCCATGCCGGCCTCTTTCGCCATCTTGCTGACGTTGCCGGTGTGCTTCTCGAGCTGGTAGTCGAGGTAGGCCTTCTCGAACTGCTCTCGCGCCTGGCGGAGCGGCTGATCGAAGGAGACCAATCCATCGAGGGGCTGGCCCTGAGAGGGCGGTGGCGCCCCGAGTGCCCCTTCCACCTCCTTCTGGGTGATCTCGTCCCCGGAGCCGAGAATCAGCACCCGCTGCACCAGATTCTTCAGCTCCCGCACGTTACCCGGCCAGGCGTAGTTGCGCAGAAAGTTCTGGGCGCCCACGCTGAAGCGCCGGTAGGGCAGCTTCTCGTGGGTCGCGAAGAAGTCGAGATAAAAGTTCAGCAGGTCCGGCACATCTTCGGGGTGGTCGTGCAGGGATGGTATCTGCAACGGCACCACATTCAGGTGATAGAAGAGGTCCTCGCGAAAACGCCCGGCCCGGACCTCCTCTTCGAGGTCGCGCCGTGTGACCGCGATGATACGCACGTCGATGCGGACCGGCTCGCTCCCGCCGATGCGGATGAAGGATCCGGTATCGAGCGCGCCGAGCAGCTTTGACTGGGCCTCCAGGTCCATGTCGGCGACCTCATCCAACAGCAGAGTCCCCCCCGCCGCCTTCTCCAGACTGCCGTAGTGGATGTGCTCCCCGTCTTCGGTGCCGAAGAGCTCGCGAGCGGCATTCCCGCCTGCGAGCGCGGAGACGCTGAGGTCCACGAACGGCCGTTCCCGGCGCGCGCTCTGGGCGTGCAGGTAACGCGCAAAGGTCTCGCGCCCGCTGCCGGCATCGCCGGTGATCAGCACCCAGGTGTCGTGCTGGGCGATACGTTTGACCTGCTCGCGCAGTCGTTGCATGGTTGCGCTGCGCCCGACCGGCTCGTGGACCTGCGGCGCCCGGCGTTTCAGCCCGATATTCTCTTTCTGCAGCTTGTCGGCCTCGAGCGCCCGTTCGAGGGTGAGCAACAGCTTGGCCATCGAAAGCGGTTTTTCGAGGAAGTCGTAGGCGCCCAGCCGTGTCGCCTCGACCGCAGTCTCGACATTGCCGTGGCCGGACATCATGATGACCGGGCAGGGCAGCCCATCTTCCTCCTCTGCCCACTCCCGCAGCAAGCTGATGCCGTCTAGGTCAGGCATCCAGATGTCGAGCAGGATGAGATCCGGCCGCCGCTCACGCAACGCATGACGGGCGGATTCGCCGTTTTCCGCGCTGACCACAGCATAGCCCTCATCCTCGAGGATCTCCTGGACCAGATCCCGGATGTCGGGCTCGTCGTCAACCACCAAGACGTGCGTTGCGCTCATAGCTGTGCGTCGTCTCCTTGCCGTTGGGCGGCGCGCTCCGCGGCTTGCCGGATCGGCAAACGAATCTGGACCAAGGCGCCTTGTCCCGTATTCTCCACCCTGATCATACCTCGGTGCTCCTCGATGATCTTCTTCACGATGGCCAAGCCGAGTCCGGTGCCCTTGGCCTTCGTGGTGACATAGGGCTCGAACAAGCGCTCGAAGAGGTGCTGCTCGAACCCGGGTCCGTTGTCGGCCACCTGCAGCTCGATGTATTGGTCGTTGCCCTTCTCGGCGAGGCGCGTCGTCACGCGAATGAGGCCGTCGGGACGGCCATCCAATGCCTCTTGTCCGTTCTTAATCAGATTATGAATGACCTGACGCAAGCGCAACGGGTCGCCGCTCACGAGCGCCCCGGGTGCCCCGAGACTCACCTGGAGCGCACCCGTTCCGGCGCTGCTGTAGAGATCCAGGACCTCTTGTGCGAGCCGATCGAGCTCAAGGGGCGCGGACTGAATATCCGGGGCACGTGCATAATCGGAGAAGTCGTTGACCATCGCCTTCATGGCCTCGACCTGCTGGATGATTGTTCGGGTCGAGCGATCGATCACCTTTGCGTCCGCGTCCTCCGCCTTCGCGAGCAGCTTGTGACGCAGTCGCTCCGCTGAGAGCTGGATGGGCGTCAGCGGGTTCTTGATCTCATGGGCGAGGCGCCGAGCGACCTCGCCCCAGGCTGCATCCCGCTGCGCGGTGATCAGGGAGGTGATGTCGTCGAACACCACGACGTGCCCCCTTTGCCCGTTGTCCGAGAAGGGCAGCGGACTGCCACGGCACATCAGGGTCTGACGGGTCTCGCCGCGATCCAGGGCGACCTCGGCGCGCCAGTCCTGCCCGGCGGCAATGGAGCGGCGGACCGTCTCCGTCCAGGGCGTCAGCCACGGCAGCTCGCGTTCGATGCGAGCCAGCTCGGGCATCTCCTCCTCGGCGAACGTTAGAGTCAGGATCTGGCGCGCGGCCGGGTTGGTGGTTCGCAGCCGCAGGTCGGCATCGAAGGCCACGACCCCCGATGACAGACGCCCCAGCACCGTCTCCAGATAGTTGCGCTGGGTCTCGACTGCTTGCTGGCTGCGAGCGGCGGCGTCACGCGCCCTGGCGATCCGTCGTGTCATTGCGTTGAACGAGGCGACGAGAAAGGCCAGCTCGTCGTCGTGCCGCGGAAGCGGGAGCTGCTGCTCATAGTCGCCCTCGGCGATGGCGCGCGTCCCGCGGGCGATGTCGGCGACCGGTGCGACCAGGCGCCGTGCGGTGTGAAAGGCGGCGATGACCGCGGCCATGACACCGAACACGAGAACCAGGGAGAGTGTCAGCGAGAAGCTCAGCTTCAACGACTGACGCAGGTAGGCGAGCTCGGTGTAGCGGTTGTAGGCATTCTCCAGGCGCTCGGACAGCTCGGTGATCCGCGCAGAGGTTGGAAAGATCGCCTGCATCTGCATCTCACGGCCCCTTGGGTCCTGAACCAATGCGCGCACGACGAGCTCTCCGCCGAGGTCGCTTTCCAGGCCGACGTAGTTGTTGCCGGCGCGCACGCTCAGCTGAATCTCCCGCTCGGCCGGATTCGGGACCAGCTTGGTAGGGTCCTCGTTGGCATTGCCCAGGACCTGACCGCCGGATCCGTAGACGGTCAACTCGATCGCCCCGGCCTGCCTCCGCAGGTTGTTCAGACTCAGCGCGATCGCGGTCGACGAGCGATCCTCGATCCCGGCGAGAAGCTGCTCCGTGTAACGTGCCAGGAGCCGTTGGTTGAGGTCGAGTGATGCCTGGTTGAGCACCAAGGCATCTTGCATGGCGCGGCCGACCTCGACATCGAACCAGCTGTCGATCCCTCGCAGCAGGAACCCGAGCGAAAAGTAATAGACCACGCCCACCGGGAGCAGCGAGATCAGCACGAAGAGGACCAGGATCCGCCCAGTCAGTCGCGAGCCGGCGGCTTGCTGACGGTAGCGACGAACCAGCTTGACGATATTGACGATCACCAGGATCGCCAGCGCGCCCAGCCCGCTCAGGACGACCGAGAGCAATGGCACGAAGGCGCGGCTCAGCGTCTCGGAATTCTCGACTGCGTCGCGCATCAGCACCAGAACGACGAAGAGGCCCAGGATCAGGGCCGCGACGGGCAGTGCCCCAAGTCCACGCAGACGTTCTAGGGCGTTAAGGGCCACTTGCTCCACCCGCTGGAGAGCTTCCAGGACGGCTTCAGATAGGCGATCGGGCGCAGTGGGAGCGGAAGCTCTTCGATGTCGAGCGACGTCTGGAAGTGGATCTCGAACTCGGCGTCGGGGTCGAGGCGCTCGGCGCTCACCAGCTCAATGTTGCTGATCTCACCGAGTGCTCGAATAGCCGCATCCTGGCTCACGAAGCTGCGCCCGCCCGCGCCCGGGAGCCGGAACACCTCGTAGCGCTCTGAGAGTGGCTTGTAGCGGATCGCATAGCGCAACTGCAGGTCCACCAGGCTGTTCTCCCAGACCCAGGCACCGCGTCTTCGGAGCTGGATATGCATCAGGATCGTCAGGGGCACCCCATTTTCCAGCGCCTCCAGGGCCTCGGGGCTGAACCTGTAATCGACGAGCGCGCTCATGAGGAAGATACCGTCGGCGAGGCGCGTCTCGACCTGCTGGACCCTGAAGTAGTCTTTCGCTGCGGCAGGCGTCAGCATGCTCAGCAACAAGGCCAGCACGAGGAGCCGCGGAGCGTCGTTCGCCGCCCGGCGCTTCATGGGACCGCCTTTTCGATCAGGGCATAGTAGAAGCCATCGTTGGCCCCATCGGTCGGGAGCAGTTGACGGCCGATCGGCAGCGCCCGGCCCCAGCGGGCGTCGATCAGGCGCTCGCGCGCATCGGGCTGGCGTTCCAGAAAGGCCGCGATCTGGAGCTGGTTCTCCTCGGCGATCACCGAGCAGGTCGCATACAGCAGGCGCCCCCCAGGCCTGAGCAGAGGCCAGGTGGCATCGAGGATTCGCGCCTGCTGAGCGCAGAATGCCGGGATGTCCGCGGCACGCCGCAGCCACTTGATATCCGGGTGACGCCGGATGACGCCCGTAGCTGAGCAGGGCACGTCGAGGAGGATGCGGTCGAACACGACCGCTGTCCAGTCTCCACGCGGGGCGGCGGCGTCGGCGAGCGCCACCTCCGCCGTCAACCCCAGCCGCTGGAAGGTCGCTTGGATGGATGCCAGGCGTTTCGGCGACCTGTCGATCGCAACCAGGGTCAGTCGATTCGCGGCCCGCTCGAGGATGCTTGCCGCTTTGCCCCCGGGTGCGGCGCAGGCGTCAAGGACCCGCTGCCCCGGTTCGGCATCCAGGAGTGCGGCCGCGCACTGGGCCCCCCCATCCTGGACCGAGACCAGCCCCTCATCGAACCCGGGTAGCTCGTGAGTCGGACACGGCTGGTCCAGGGTCAAGCCCATATCGCAGCCCTGAATGGGCCTGGCTGCGAAGCCGGCAACGGCGAGTCGGGCCGCATAGGCCCGGCGGTCCGCGCGCATTCGATTCACGCGCAGGCTCATCGGTGCACGATGATTGCTCGCGTGCACGATCCGCTCCCAATCCTCCGGCCAATCCTGGCGCAGCCGCTCGAGCAGCCATTCGGGAAAGAGCCAATGGGCGGCGGGCTCGCAATCGACCGCGGTCAAGAGGGTTTCGCGCTCGCGCAGGAAGCGGCGCAGCAAGGCATTGATCAGGGCCGCCTTGCCTGGCTTGCCGAGGAGACGACTGGCCTCGACGGTGGCGGCAACAGCCGCGTGGTCGGGCGTGTCCATCGCGGTCAGCTGGTACAGACCGACCAGGATCAGCGCCTCGACATCCTTGTCGGCGGGTTTCAGCGGGTGATTGAGCAGGCGCGCGACAAGCCCTTCGAGGCGGGGCAGGGTGCGCAGCGAGCCGTAGGTCATCTCCTGTGTCAGGGCCCGTTCGGCGGGGGTTTGAGGAAGCCCCGCCTGCTCGAGCACGCGGGTGAGCGACTTGCCGCGGTCGCGGACGCCATGCACGGCGAGTGCGGCGGCCGCGCGGGCCTGAGCGCCGACGGGATGACGCGGCGTTGGGGTGCCGCGCCGGCTCTCAGCCAAGCAGCGCGCCGTCGATCGCTCGGGCATTGATGTAGTCTGCGGCCGGCATGGCCCGTCTCCCTGAAGGTTGGACGCTGATGATGCGCAAGACGCCGCAACCGGTGGCGACGTCGATCCCGTCTCGCGTGGCAGAGATCACGGTCCCGGCGGGTTCAGTGACCGGCTGGTCCGGATCGGCCACCGCCTTCCAGATCCGCAGGGTCTCGGTGCCGATTCGGGTCTGGGCGACCGGCCAGGGATCGAGCGCCCGAACCTGGCGCTCGATGAGCTCGGCCGGCTGTCTCCAGTCGATCCCGGCCTCTTCCTTGGTGAGCTTGTGCGCATAGGTGGCCTGCGCGTCCGGTTGGGGCTTCGGGATCAGCGATCCGTCGACGATTCCCGGCAGGGCCTCGATCAACGCCTGGGCGCCGAGCCGGGCGAGGCGGTCATGCAGACGGGCGGCGTTCTCGTCCGCGCCGATCGGGGTCCGGATCCGATGATAGACCGGGCCCGTGTCCAGTCCAGATTCCATGTGCATGATACAGACGCCAGTCTCCTGGTCGCCCGCGAGCAGGGCGCGCTGGATCGGAGCCGCGCCGCGCCAGCGCGGTAGGAGCGACGCGTGGACATTGACACAGCCGAGACGGGGCGCATCGAGCACCGCACGCGGAAGGATCAGCCCGAAGGCGACCACGACCATCAGGTCCGCATCGAAGGCGGCCAGCCGGGCGACGGCCTCCGGATTTTTTTTGAGGCTCTCCGGCTGGATCACCCTCAGGCCCTGGGCCAGGGCGAGCACCTTGACCGGGCTCGCCTGGAGGCGACGGCCACGGCCCGCCGGCCGGTCCGGTTGAGTGTAGACGGCGGCCAGCTCCAACGTCAGCCGTGCCCGGGGAGAGGCCTGCGCCCGGACCAGCGCGGAGAGGCTTGGAACAGCGAATTCGGGCGTCCCCGCGAAGATGACCCGAAGTGGCTTCATCGCCGCCAGACATCTCGCCGCATGGGATCGGACCGCCCGGGAACCCCCATCAAATGGCGCTCCGCCGGGGCACCGGTGCGGCCACGCCTTGACGTTGCTCCTTCTCGAGCTTCCGGCGGATCCATTGGCGCTTCAGCATGGAGATGTGATCGACAAAGAGCTTCCCGTCCAGGTGGTCGATCTCGTGCTGGATGCACACGGCGAGCAGGCCATCGGCCTCGAGCTCGAAGCGCTCTCCGTGTCGATCCAGTGACTCGACCCGCACGCGCTCGGCGCGTCTGACGGTCTCGAAGAATCCCGGGACAGAGAGGCAGCCTTCATCCATCTCCTCTTCGCCCTCGAGGGAGCGGATGACTGGATTGATCAGGCACAAGGGCCGATCATGCGTCTCGGAGATGTCGATCACGATGACCCGCCATGGCACGTTGACCTGAATGGCGGCCAATCCGATGCCGGGGGCGGCATACATGGTCTCGAGCATGTCGTCGACGAGGCGTCGGATGTTGTCGTCAATGCGCGCCACCGGCGACGCCTTGCGGCGAAGTCGAGGGTCCGGAAAGGTCAAGATATCCAGCTTTGCCATCGGAAATTCAGTTCGGCGCAATTGGGTTTGTACCCGAGTGGAAGAGACTGCGTCGCATGCGCTAGTATTTGGGACATACTATACCCCTCAGTGGGGGCGGGTGAATCCCGATTCGAGCACCAGGGAGGTCCGATGAGCGCTCTACCCGTTGTTCTGCCGGTTTCGGCTTGTCTTCTTTCGATGGCCCTCCTGGCGACGCCGGCGGCCGGTGCCGTCGAGCTCGCTGCGGATGCGCCGGAGACCTACGAGGTTCTCCCCGGGGATACGCTCTGGGACATCGCGGGCCGATTCCTCCGTGACCCTTGGCGGTGGCCGGAGGTGTGGCAGGCCAACGAGGAGGTGGGTGACCCGGACCGTATCTACCCCGGCGACCGACTCTTTCTCACGCACGTCGACGGCCGGCCGCGGGTAGGCCGCGCGTCGGCGGGTCGCTCGGCCGCGAGCTCAGGGGGCGGCATGCGCGTGGTCAAGCTGAGTCCCCGGATTCGGTCGACGGCGCTCGAGGCGCCCGTGCCGACCATCCCGATCGCGTCGATCCAGCCGTTTCTGACCGAGCCATGGGTCGCGGATTCCGAAGAGATTAAACGTGCGCCCTATGTCGTGGGCTTCACCGACGAGCGCGTCGTGGCGGGCCTGCACGACTCGCTCCTCGTGCGCCGCATCGATACGACCGTGGTCAGCGAGTTTCAGGTCCTGCGCCCCGGTGATGCGCTGCGCGATCCGGAGACGAATCGGATCCTTGGCTATGAGGCGGTTCTTGTCGCCCACGCCGGACTCGAGCGCGTGGGGGATCCGGCAATCCTCAGGGTCCTGAGCTCCGAACGGGAGGTTGCGATCGGGGACCGGGTGATCCCGGCCGGGTTGGACACCCCGTTGGCGAATTTCTATCCGCGTCCGGCACCTGCGGGGACGCGGGGACAGATCCTGTCGGTGATGGACGGCGTCTCGCAGATCGGTCAGTACGATGTCGTGATCCTCAATCGCGGGGCACGCGAGCGGATCGAGCCCGGCCATGTCTTCGAGGTCTATCGCGGCGGCGAGCAGGCGCGCGACAAGGTCCGCGACGGTGGGGCCGATTGGAGCTGGCGTGATCAAGGACCGCTGAGCGGCGAGCTCTGGCTCGGCAGCGGGTTTTCGAACAAGGGCTGGCGGCGCGACGAGCCGGACCCCAACACACCCTTGCCGCTGCATGCCGACCTCCGGCGGGACCGCAGCACCTATATCCGGCCCTTCGAGCGGGCCGGTGTCCTGATGGTCTTTCGAACCTTCGATCGGGTGAGTTTTGCCCTGGTGCTGAGCGCCCAGGAAGCGATGCATGTGGGCGATCAGATCGCCCCGCCGCCATCCTGACGGTGGAGCCATAGCTTGAGTCGATCCGCGGATTCGCTCGCGGCCTGGATCGCCTTGATGTTGGCCCCGGGCGTGGGTCCCCGCACCGCCGCTCGGCTTCTCGATCACTACGGAACCCCGGAGGCCGTCCTGGCGGCGCCGGGTCGCTGCCTGACCGATTCTGGCGTCACGCCGGCCGCGGTGGCCGCGCTCAAAGCGCCCGACCCGCGTTCGATCGAGCGGATCCTCGCCTGGAACGACCAGCCTGATGCGCATCTCCTGACGCGGGTCGATCCCCGCTATCCCCCGTTGCTCGCGGAGATCCCGGATGCGCCGCCCCTGCTCTACGTGCGCGGTGATCCGTCCCTGCTTGCGGAACCGCAAATCGCGGTGGTCGGCAGTCGCAACCCAACCCCGACCGGCGTCGAGCTGACGCGTGACTTTGCCCGGCGCCTGGCTGGCGACGGCTTGCTCGTCACCAGCGGGCTGGCAATCGGGGTCGACGGTGCCGCGCATGCGGGCGCGCTGGAATCAGGGCGGACCATCGCGGTGTTGGGGACCGGTCCGGATCGGGTCTATCCGGCGGTCCATCGTGACCTGGCCCGGCGGATCGCCGGATGCGGCGCACTGGTGAGCGAGCTGCCCCCCGGAGAGGGTCCCGTGGCGCGAAACTTCCCGCGCCGCAACCGCATGATCAGCGGCCTCAGCCTCGCGGTCCTGGTGACGGAGGCGGCCATCAAGAGCGGCTCCCTCATCACCGCTCGTTGTGCGCTCGAGCAGGGGCGCGAGGTGTTCGCCCTGCCGGGGTCGATCCGCAACCCGTTGGCGCGCGGCTGCCATGCCTTGATCCGCGACGGTGCCAAGCTGGTCGAGGACCCGACGGAGATCCTCGCCGACCTCGCGCCGGTCCTTCGCGGGATGATCCGGGCAGATGATTCCGCCGCGTCGGAGATGCCCGGCGCCGCCGATGGCGCAGCGGACGGGTCGAGGCGGCGTGGTGGATCGCTCGATGCGGACTACTGCGGGCTGCTTGACGCGATGGGCTTCGAGCCGGTGGCCACGGATGAGCTGATCGCCCGCACCGGGAGGACCGCGCAGGAGGTCGCCTCGATGTTATTGGTCCTTGAGCTCGAGGGTCATGTATTATCCGGCCCTGGAGGCCGCTTCTACCGGACGGGTGCCTAGCGGATGCTCCAGGGGTGCATGTCACGCCCGCCACCGTCAGCCCCTCGGCTGACGCCGTCCATGAGGTTGGCTGATGTACGAAAATATGGTCGATGTGCTGATTTATCTCTACGAGAACTACATGGACGGCGAGGGCCGGTCGCCTCTCGAGCAAGGTGTGTTGGAGGATGAGCTCGCTCAGGCCGGCTTCACCACGACCGAGATCGAGAAGGCCCTGCAGTGGCTCGACGAGTTGGCAGCCGGGGTCGAGGTCCCGCAGTATCACGACCATACCATCGGCTCCATCCGCGTTTACAACGAGGCCGAATCCGGGAAGCTGGATGTCGAGGCCCGCGGATTGTTGCTCTTCCTGGAGCAGAACGGGATCCTGGATCCCGTCAGTCGAGAGCTGGTGATCGACCGTCTGCTTGCGATCGACCATGCCATGGTTACCTTGGATGAGGTCAAGTGGGTGGTTCTGCTGGTCTTGATGAACCGGCCGGGCCGGGAGGATGCCTTCTCCCAGATGGAGGATCTGGTCTACAACGACGGGTCCGTCTATCTGCACTGATGCCGGGATCGCTCGCCGCCAGGCGGCGTGGAGCGACCTCCGGGGCCCCGGAGCGGCGAGCTCGCCCAAGCGCTCACGCCCGGCTCCTCTGGATCGCGCTCGCCGGTGGACCCGCGTGATCTCGATGGACGCCCTTGACGGCCAGGCGCGAGCCGGGGTTACCTTAGGGGACGCGTCCCGTTCGTCCTGAATCGCCCATGAACCTCGTCATCGTCGAATCCCCGGCCAAGGCCAAGACCATCAAGAAATATCTCGGACCGGACTTCGAGGTCGTCGCCTCCTATGGGCATGTGCGAGACCTGGTGCCCAAGGAAGGCGCGGTCGATCCCGAGCATGGCTTCGCGATGAAATACCAGATCATCGAGCGGAACGAGAAACACGTCCAGGCGATCGCCAAGAAGCTGAAGGGGGCCGACGCCCTCTATCTCGCCACCGACCCGGACCGCGAGGGGGAGGCGATCTCCTGGCATCTCTACGAGCTCCTGAAGAGCCGCCGCCAATTGGGACAGCGCCCGGTGCATCGGGTGGTCTTCAACGAGATCACGAAGCGGGCCGTGCAGGAGGCCGTCGCCAACCCGCGCACCCTGTCTTATGACCTCGTGAATGCCCAGCAGGCGAGGCGGGCGCTGGACTACCTGGTCGGATTCAACCTGTCGCCTTTGCTGTGGAAGAAGATCAGGCGCGGCCTGTCCGCCGGGCGCGTCCAGAGTCCTGCGCTCCGTCTCATCTGTGAGCGTGAAGACGAGATCGAGGCCTTCAAGCGCCGCGAGTACTGGAGCATCGAGGCGGATGCGGCCAAGGAGGAGCGGCCGTTTACCGCCAAACTCGTGGAATTCGGTGGCGACAAGTTCGAGCAGTTCACGGTTACGGACGCGGCGCATGCCGAGGCCGTGCAACGGACACTGGGGCAGGCCGCCGCCGGCAAGCTCAAGGTCGAGCAGGTCGAGCACAAGCAGCGCAGGCGTCACCCGGCACCGCCTTTCATCACCTCGACGCTCCAGCAGGAGGCGGCCCGCAAGCTCGGGTTCACGGCGCAGCGGACCATGCGGGTGGCGCAGCAGCTCTATGAGGGCGTCGACGTGGGCGGTGGCCCGATCGGCCTGATCACCTACATGCGCACCGACTCCGTCAATCTTGCCCAGGAGGCTGTCAACGAGATCCGCGCCTATGTCACCGATCGCTATGGCGCGGACCACCTGCCCGATCGGCCGAGGGCCTACAAGACGAAATCGAAGAATGCGCAGGAGGCACACGAGGCCATCCGCCCGACGTCGATCCTCAACGAACCCGCGGCCATGCGGGCACATCTGGCCGCCGATCAGTTTCGTCTCTACGAGCTGATCTGGAAGCGCACCCTGGCCTGTCAGATGGCCCATGCGCTGATCAATCAGGTGTCGGTCAACCTGAGCGCCGGTCCGGGCAATCTCTTTCGCGCCACGGGCTCGACGGTCGCCGAGCCGGGCTTCATGCGGGTCTACCTGGAAGGTCGTGACGACGCCAAGACCGCGGACGATGACGAGGAAAGGATGCTTCCGGCCATGCAAGCGGGCGACCTCGTCGACCTGCTGGCCATCCGCCCGGAGCAGCATTTCACGGAGCCGCCGCCTCGCTACTCCGAAGCCTCATTGGTCAAAGCGCTGGAGGAGTTCGGCATCGGCCGCCCCTCGACCTATGCCTCCATCATCTCGACGCTGCAGGACCGCGAGTACGTCATCCTGGAGAGCAAACGTTTCCTTCCGACGGACGTCGGGCGTGTGGTGAACCGCTTCCTCACCGAGTATTTCACCGCCTACGTGGACTATGATTTTACCGCCCGGCTCGAGGACGAATTGGACGCCGTGTCACGCGGCGAGGAGGATTGGATTCCCCTCCTCGAGCAATTCTGGAAGCCGTTCAAAGGGCGCGTCGACCACACCCAGGAGTTTGTCAAGCGCAGCGATGTGACACAGGAGCGCATCGACGAGACCTGTCCGAAGTGCGGCGGTCAGCTGTCCATTCGGCTCGGGCGCAATGGGCGGTTCGTCGGCTGTACCAACTACCCGGAGTGTGACTACACCCGCGATCTCAACCCCGACAAGGCCGATCAGGAGGCCCCGGAGGTGGTCGAGGGGCGCGCCTGTCCCCTGTGCGGCTCGCGGCTCGAGGTCAAGCGCGGGCGCTACGGGAAGTTCATCGGCTGCAGCGCGTACCCGACCTGCAAGCACATCGAGCCCTTGGAGCGGCCCGAGGACACAGGTGTGGCGTGCCCCCAATGTGCCAAAGGGACCCTGCAGAAGAAAAAGTCGCGCCGCGGCAAGATTTTCTACTCCTGCTCGAGCTATCCCAAATGCGACTATGCGGTCTGGGATGAGCCGATCGCCGAGCCCTGCCCCAAGTGCGGTTGGCCGATCTTGACGATCAAGGCCACCAAGACGAAGGGCGTCGCCAAGGTCTGCCCCAAGAAGGACTGCGGTTATCGCGAGCCTGTCGCCCAGGACCAGGCCGAAGGTGTCACGGAATCGGCATGACGGGCAGAGGTCACGTCTCATGACGGATGGATATTGCCGGCGCCTTGTCCTGTTGCCCCCCCGACAAGACCTGACGCGGATGGAATCAAACGCTGCGAGCAAGAGGGAGCCGAGATGATGGCTCGGGCAACCGAAGCGGCGATCCGCTGGGTCGAGCGAGGCAAGGTGCCCGACAGCTTGGCGCGCAGCGGCATTCGCACCCTGCTGCGTCAACGGCTCGCGACCCTGCCGGTCGGCGATTGCGAGGCCGCGATCCGGCACAAGCGCAACTTCATCGCCATGATGGACGCTTCGCCCATCGCTGAGGTGCCCGAGCGCGCTAACCAGCAGCATTACGAGCTCCCGGCCGGCTTCTTCGATGCCGTGTTGGGTCCGCGGCGCAAATACAGCTCCTGCTACTGGGCGGCTCGAACGCAGACCCTGGGGGAGGCCGAAGAGGCGTCCTTGCGGATCACTGCGGAGCGCGCGGGCATTCAGGACGGGGAGCAGGTGCTCGAGCTCGGGTGCGGATGGGGCGCCTTCAGTCTCTACATCGCGGAGCGGTTTCCGCGGTGCCGGGTCACCGGTGTCTCGAACTCCAATCGACAACGCGCCTTCATCGAGGCCGAGCGCGACCGCCGCGGTCTGGCCAACCTGGAGATCGTCACCGCGGACATGAACGACTTCCAGGCGGATCGGTCGTACGACCGCGTCGTTTCGCTCGAGATGTTCGAGCATATGCGCAACCACCGCATACTCTATGCCCGGGTCCACGACTGGCTGAAGCCCGGCGGGCATTTCCTGATGCACATCTTCGTCCATCGCGAGCACCCCTATCCGTTCGAAGACCCCGGCCCAAGCGACTGGATGAGCCATTACTTCTTCGCCGGCGGCATCATGCCCAGCGACGATCTCCCTCTGCATTTTCAGGAGCATCTCAAGCTGGTCGATCGCTGGCGATGGGACGGCCGCCACTATGAGCGTACCCTGAACGCGTGGCTGGCCCGCATGGACGCTGCCCGCGATCGGGTGTGGCCGATCCTCGAGGAGACCTATGGCAACGCCCATGCCGAGGTCTGGTGGATGCGCTGGCGGCTTTTCTTTATGGCTTGCGCCGAGCTCTTTGGTTATCGAAAGGGGCAGGAGTGGTTTGTGAGCCACTATCTCTTTGAGCGACCTGCCGGACAAACCTGAGAGGTGCGTTCGGCATGAGGAGCCGGGCGCTCCGTCCCGCGCAGCCCGCACCCGACCCGACGGTCCCGTTGCGGGTTGCACCGGTCCCGCCTCAGGTGCCATTCTTCGCCCGTTGGGATACCGCGAGTCTGTCGGTCATGGCCAATCGGGCCTCATTGCCGCTCCGGCCAAAGAGCATGGGACAGCGAATGCTGGCGCTCAGTCCGGTGTTGGGTCAGTCTGTGTTCGGCCACTCAAGGACCTTCGGAGCTTGGCCCCGGCAGCTCCAACTGTTCCTTTCCCACCACACCATGCTTCCATCGAAGCGTGGACAACTCCTCTGGAAACTGAACGCAAACCAAAACCGGTTCGGCGTCCCCTCAACGATCGCGGTCGCCGGAGACGGGCCTCTTGGGCTCCCGCAACGGGCGCATTGCGGACCCCCGGGACTGCTCAGACCAGCGATCACTTCATGCTGGTCGCTGCTGCTGACGGTGCGACTTTGGGAAAGCCGTTCGCATCGCCATGCGGTCATCTGCCGCGACAGTGTTGGTCCAGCCCGGGTCCCGGTAAGCGGAGCTGGACGGCGATGGTATGAGGTCGGCTCCACGCTCACGCCGGATACCGAATTAGTCCGAAAGGCAGCAACCGAGCGAGGCCATGTCAAAACACCTCATCGCGGACGCCAGTAGCACGAAGAAGTTACGCACCTTTTGCCAATGTGAGGAGTCGAAGTCTGTAGATGTCGCTTCGGACGGCGAAGTGGGACAGCGACACTCTGAGGGTTCCGAGCGGACCAAGCGTTGTCATACGCCCTGCGTCCGCAAAACGGCCAGTCAGCTTGGTTGGCGTCGGTTTCCGATTCACATCGACCACGGGAGAAAGCATTCGGTCCAGACCACCCGTCGAAATCCTTTGCACGGGCGGGTCTCGTGGGTAGAAGGTTCCATCGCAGAACCCCTTTGGCACTATGGCCAGCATGGCCGAGAAACTAGCAGTCCCTCAGGAGCAGGGGCCTAGCCAGCCGCAATGGCGGTCGCGCCAACGTTTGCGACGGCATCTCGCCGAACAAGTCGGCGTACTCGGTCGCAAAGCGGCTGTGATGCAGCAGCCCGAGGCGATCGGCAATCTCCGCGACCGTTGTTGTCCCGGCCTGCGCCGCCGCGAGCTCACGGCGTGCCGCGTGCAACCGCAGCAGTCTGTGGAACCGAAGGGGACTGAGACCAAGTCCCTCTTGGAACCCATATTCGAGGGTTCTCGGCGTCGCCGCGGTGGCCCGGCAAAGGTCGCCGACACGCACGGATGCGAGATCAGCGTCGCGCAAAAAGGCGATCGCGCGGTCGAGGGCGCGGCGCCTCGAGGAAGCGTCTCGTCGCGTTGTCAAACTGCTGTCGAACTGGCAGGCAGCCACCAATCGCTGGGGCAACTCCTCTTCGAGGACGCGCGACAGTATTCCCAAAGACGTCGCATCCGCCTGACGCTTCGCGGCATCGATGAGCGTCAACAGCCAGCGGGCGATGGCGTTGGCCGCGTGGGGGCGCACCGGCAGCCGGCGCGACGCGGCCCAGCGCTCCAAGGCCTCGACGGCATCCTCCGGGAGGCTGCGGCGCAGGAGATCCAGGGCGATCAGCACGATGAGTTGCTCCTGTCCGTCGTCCAGGATGACGTCGAGAGCACCCGGAAGCGTGGCAGGGAGGGTGCCACCTCCCGGCGATACGCCCCAGTACCGCGACTTGTCGCCGACGCGCAGCGGCAGCCCGACCGCCAGCATTCCAGGCGGTGACATGCCTCTCACCCGCATCGATCCTCTGAAGTCTTCCCGATAGAGGATCACCGACGGGGTCACCAGGAAGTCTTTGCGGTTCGCGAACGGTCCCGGAGCGATTGGTTCCGCCAGGATCTCCCAGGGACCGGAGGCGCACTCATACGCACACGGGTCGAAGATCTCGAAGCTGCCGGCCGCTGCATTACCAGCTGTGGCGCCGTCGGCTTGGTTGCTATGGTCCGGCCGCAAGGTCACGTGGTCGCGCGTTTGGTGCGGAAACTGGATAACTCTTAGCGCAGCAGTCGGGTAAGTTTGCGGGAACGCCCTGGATCACGCCATCGAAACCTCCCACCCAGGTCGCCTGCCACCGCATGGGGAAAGCCCGATGAATCACCTCCTTCGCACGCCTGCCGCCGTCTTGTTCGGCTTGGGCCTGACCTGCATCGGTGTCGCCCAAGACGCCCCCGGTCCAACGGATAAGAAGGTCGAGTATTCGCCGTACCTGCAAGAAGATTACCCGAACCGCGTCTTCTTCGGCGACACGCACTTGCATACCGCGTACTCGGCCGACGCAGGCATGGTCGGCTGTACCCTCGGACCAGACGACGCCTATCGCTTCGCCAAGGGCGAGCAGGTGACGTCATCGCAGGGCGTCCCCGCGCGCCTGCAGCGACCGCTCGATTTTCTCGTGGTCTCGGACCACGCCGAGAACCTGGGGCTCGCCGTCGCGTTGGCGGAGGACAGCCCGGTGCTCAAGAAGAACGCGTGGGGCCGGGAGATCGCCGAGATCTATGCGCCGAAGACGACCGACGCCCAGATCAAGTCCTACGAGTTCTGGATGGAAGCGACCTACGTGGGCGACGACCCGCTGGCCGGCACGCCCTTCGGGCAGACGATGTGGCAGCGCGTCACCGAGGCGGCAGAGCGGCACAACCAGCCGGGTGCATTCACGGCCTTCATCGGCTTCGAATGGACCTCGCAGCCGAACGGCACCAACATGCACCGGAACGTCATCTATCGCGACGGCAAGGACCTGGC
>NZ_JAJDNA010000098.1 GCF_022340925.1 Thiocapsa sp. | reverse complement strand
GTTCGGCATGGCGCTCAAGGCCCTGACGTCATCGACCAAGGGTTTCCTGTCGCGCAGCCCGGCATGCGTCTCATGCAGCACGGCCTGCGCCCAGGGTGGCAGCTCGGGGTGGATGCGGTAGTAGACCCAGAGGCCAGCGCGACGATCAGCGACCAGCCCCAGCTCGCGCAGCTGCGACAAGTGGCGGGACAGGTGCGGCTGGCTTACGCCGATGGCATGGGTCAGCTCACAGACACACAGCTCCCCGTGCTCTGCGAGCAGCATCAGCGTCCTGAGCCGGGTGTCGTGCGAGAGCGCAGCGAAGAAGTCGGTTGCTTGGATCGCCATCGGCCATCAACTAGGCGTGTCTGCGGTTGGAGAGTCGTCGACAGGGTGGTCGCGGTCGCTGGTTGCTGCCGCACGCATTGCCGTTGGGTCGGAGAACACGCAGGCCGGTTCCACAATCGCATGGGCGGATGCGCATGAGGCGCGAATCTCGGACCTGATCGGACCCCTGCCCGCTCCCCGGAGGCATCGTCTGTCTCGTCAGCTCCGGATCAGTCTCTTCTCACCCCAGACCAATGTGCTCTCCGAGGCCTGGCACACGATTGACCGTCCATGCCCAACACCGGCACGGCATTCGAAAAAGATAGCCTTTCCTCATGACCTTATCTAAACTTCCAGGTGTCGATTATGAGCATCCCCGAACTCGGGGCATTCCAGATCCAGGAACGGACCCATGGACACTGAAGCGACAGACATCATGACCTCAACCGCACCCGCCCATCCGATCACAGACCGCTTCGCCCGGGACGGCGTCCGGAGCCGTCGAGGGAGCCGAGTCCTACTCGCCGCCCTCGCATTGGCCGGAGCGGTCGGGATCGCGGGCTGCAGCGGGCCGGCCACGACCATGCGGGCCGGCCACGCCGACAAGGTCGTCGTGAAGAAATCCCAACGCAAGCTGGAGCTGCACAACAACGGTCGCGTGATCCGCGAGTACCGAATCGCCCTCGGAGGATCACCGAACGGTCACAAGTTCCGCGAGGGGGATCAGCGCACGCCCATCGGCGACTACATGCTCAATTGGCGGAACGCCAACAGCAATTTCTACAAGTCGATCCATATCTCCTACCCCAATGAGCGGGACAAATTCGTCAGCCGTCAATTGGGGTATTCGAACCCCGGCGGGATGATCATGATCCATGGGCTCCCGAACTACGTCCGATCCGAGACACTGCGTCAGCAGTACGCCAACCGAGATTGGACGCATGGCTGCATCGCTGTGCAGAACCACGAAATGGATGAGATCTGGCGACTGGTCCGGGACGGCACCCCGATCCGGATCCTGCCTTAGGGAAGCGCTGAACTCTTCAGCGCTTCCCGTCCGGGGCAGAAAGCCCCACCATTTCAAAGCACGTCAGCGCTTGAAAACCAAGAAGAGCGGAAACCGCGTTTTCGCTCTCCGTTCTGATCACATCTCCCGCGCGCCACCGGTCGCCGACCTCAGGCCCGCCCCTGCGCGGTATCCGGAAGGATGATATTGAGCTCGAGAACCTCGTGGCTGGCCTCCTGCTCGTATTTCACGGAGACCGCATTCATGTCCACCTCCACGTACTTGCGGATGACCTCCAGGATCTCCTGCTGCAGTCTGGGAAGATAAGAGGGACGGCCGCGCGCAGCACGGTCGTGGGCCACCAGAATCTGCAGCCGTTCCTTGGCAACGCTTGCAGAGCCTTTCGGTCGGGAAGAGCGGAAGTAGTCAAGTAAGCCCATAGGTTAGCCCCCGAATATGCGGCTCAGAAAGCCCTTTTTCTCCACCTGGAGAAAACGGTGCGGCACATCCTCACCCAGGTAACGAGCGACCATATCGCCATAGGCCTTGCCGGCGTCGCTGTCCCGCTCGAGCACCACGGGGACGCCGGCATTGGAGGCAGTCAGGACAGACTTGGACTCCGGGATCACCCCGATCAAGGTCAGGGACAGGATCTCCTGGACATCATCGACGCTGAGCATCTCGCCCTTCTCGACGCGCAGCGGATCATAGCGGGTCAACAACAGAAACTCGCGGATCGGATCCGCGTTGGATTCGGCACGGCGGGACTTGCTCGACAGGATGCCCAGCATCCGGTCGGAGTCGCGAACCGAGGACACCTCCGGATTGGTCACCACGACCGCATCATCGGCATAGTACATGGCCATGGTGGCGCCATGCTCGATTCCGGCCGGCGAGTCACAGACGATGTAGTCATATCCCTCGGACAGCTCCTCGAGCACACGGCCCACGCCTTCCTTGGTGAGCGCCTCCTTGTCGCGCGTCTGGGAGGCCGGCAGGACATAGAGGTTGTCGCACCGTTTGTCGCGAATCAGCGCCTGGTTCAGATTCGCTTCCTGGTTGATGACATTGACGAAGTCGTAGACGACACGCCGCTCGCAACCCATGATGAGATCCAGGTTGCGCAGACCCACGTCGAAATCGATCACAACCGTCCGATGTCCGCGTTGCGCCAACCCCATGGCCAACGCAGCCGACGTGGTCGTCTTGCCGACCCCGCCTTTGCCCGAGGTGATAACGATAATTCTCGCCAAAGTAGCAGCCTCCGTTAGGGAATGGTCCGTCGCCCAGCCCTGAGTCGTGTCAGAGTTTTTCGATCCTCAAGATCCTATGGTCCAAGTAGATCTGTACCGGAATGCCGCGCAGCTCGGCCGGGATGTTCTCGCTCACCCGATAGTGTCCCGCCACCGAGACCAGCTCGGCCTGCAGGTCCTGGCAAAAGATACGCGCGTCCGTGTTGCCTTTCATACCCGCCAGTGCCCGTCCGCGCAGCGGGCCGTAGACGTGGATGTTGCCGTCTGCCATGAGCTCGGCGCCGGAGCTGACCGCGGCGATGACGGAGAGATCCCCCCCGGCCGCATAGACCCGTTGACCGGAGCGCACCGGGCGCGTGACGAGGGTGAAACCGGCGCCATTGCGACGCGGCGAAACCGCCGCTTCCGACGGCGCTTCGCCGCCCCGCTTCGGCGCCGGAGCGGACCGCGCCGGCTCGCCGGAGCCGGTCGCACGCTCTGCGCGGGCACCGCGCCCTTCGGCATCGCCGAGGATGGCGAGCTCCATCGCCTCGGCGGCGGCATGTTGAGCCTTGGTCCCGCCGCGCACCCCGAAGGGGATCATCCCGTAACCACGCAGCAGCCCCACCAGGAGGGGAAACTCGACCTCCCCGCCCCCCTCGGGGAACCCGCTCAGATCGATGACGACAGGCGTATTCCGAAAGAACTCGGGCGCCTGCTCCACCCGCGTACCCAGCTCGGCGGCAACCGCCTCGATGTCGGCCTCGAACAAGCGGATGATCGGCAGGGTGAATCCCGCCGCCTTGAGCTCGAAAACGGCGGGTCTACCCGCCGCGGAGGTCTGTTGATGCCCTGCCATGATGCTTTCGGGGCAAACGCCCGCTGCTCTCCCCTTCTTCGGTGAATGGACGGGCCGCCGTCCAACCCCGGGGCTCGTGCCCCCGCAATGCTAACGCCTGGCCGGTCACCCGCATAGGCCAGATCGGCAAGGACCGCGCACCTTGGTCAGCCCGGGGGCCACTGCATGGGACGCCCGCCCAGCACATGAAGATGCAGGTGATACACCGTCTGTCCGGCGGCGGCATTGCAGTTGATGAGGGTGCGGTATCCCTGCTCGGCGATCCCCTCCTGGGCGGCGATGCGGGCGGCGGCCAGAAACAGCTTGCCGATCAGCTCGGCGTCTTCCGGCTTCGCGTCATTGAGCGTCGGGATCGGCTTGCGCGGGATCACCAAAATGTGAGTCGGCGCTTGCGCGTGCAGGTCGCGGAAGGCGACCAAGTCCTCGTCCTCGTAAACGATGTCGGCGGGCAGCTCGCCCGAGGCAATCCTGCTGAAGATGGTATCAGACATATCTTGAGACTCGCTGCGGGATAGACCAATCGTCTCAGAGTTGGCGGCGCCCGCTGAAAGCCAGCGCCAGCGTTCCCCCATCCAGGTATTCCAGCTCCCCGCCCAGCGGCACACCGTGCGCGATGCGGGTCGCGGTGACGCCCGCCCGCGCGGCGGACTCGGCGATGAAATGGGCGGTCGCGCTGCCCTCCACGGTGGGGCTGATGGCGAGGATCACCTCGCGAACCTCGCCGGCACCCAGACGCGCGTCCAGGAGGTCGAGGCCGAGCTCGTCGGGACCGACCCCGTCGAGCGGCGAGAGCCGGCCGCCAAGCACGAAATAGAGGCCGCGAAAATCGGTCGCCTGCTCGATCGCCAGGACCTCCGAGGGCTGCTCCACGACGCACAGCAGCTGCCGGTCGCGATTCGGGTTGACACAGAGTGCACACACCTCCCGCTCGCTCAGGGTCCGGCAGCGGCGACACTGCCGAATCCCCGCCATCGCATCGGCCATGACCCGGGCCAACCGCAGCCCCCCTTCCCGATCGCGCTCCAGGAGGTGAAAGGCGATGCGTTGCGCCGACTTGGGCCCGACGCCGGGCAGACACCTCAGGGCATCGATCAGCTGGTTGAGCAACGGGCGCTCGGGCACGGCTCGCGGCACGCCCCTAGAAGGGGAGCTTCATCCCCGGCGGCAAGGGCAGACCAGCGGTCAACTCGGCCATGTTTTCCTTCATCTTCTCGGCCACGCGCTGGACGGCGCCGTTGATGGCCGCGGTGACCAGATCCTCGAGCATCTCCTTGTCGTCACCCATCAGACCGGGGTCGATCTCCACCCGACTGACCTGATAACGCCCGTTCATGGTGACCTTCACCATCCCGCCCCCGGCTTCCCCGACGACCTCCTCCTGGGCCAGCCGCTCCTGGGCCTGCTTCATGTCTTCCTGCATCTTTTGCGCCTGCTTCAGCAGGTTACCGAGTCCACCTTTCATATGCTTGCGCGGGAAACCCCGAGCGGAACGCTGGGGTGGGATAGCGCACGGCGCGCAGCGCCGTCCAGTTCCCGCATCCTCTCTTGTCGGTTGGCTATCTGTTCTCAAGTCTCAGTCGCACTGCGACGCCCGTCTTCCCTTCCCGCTGAGAGAAGGGGTACATCCGCCTCGGGGACGATCCGGCGCTCAATCGGCCGGCTGGATGCTCCCGGCGATCCATTCCGCGTCGAGCTCATCACGCACCGCCCGCGCCACGGGGTCCTCCTCCATGGCCGCGACAGCGGCCTGACGGCGTTCGGCGGCCTCGCGCTCACGCCGCTGGGCGAGGGTTTCGCGCCCGGGTCGGGCGACCAGGATATCCAGCTTGACCGCGGTCCCCAAGGCCTTTTCCAGCGCCGCATGGAGACGCGACTCGGCACCGGCGGAGCGCAGATGCTCCGCGGCCGGGTCCAGGCTCAATGAGAGTCGACCGTCGGCCCAGCCGGACAGGTCGCAATGATGCGCGATCTGACTGGCGATCCCACCCAGCTCGAGACGATCGATCAGCTGATGCCAGTCGGCGATGGATGCCAGCGGGATCGGCCCGCCTGGCGGGCGCGGCGCAGGGGTCGCGAT
>NZ_JAJDNA010000089.1 GCF_022340925.1 Thiocapsa sp. | reverse complement strand
CCATGAAGTGATCGAAGGCCTCGCGACCCATCGGCCAAGCCTCTCTCCCCCGGTCCAGACTGACCAGGGTGCGCGCGACCTGCAGCTGTGCGTCCGCGATCACGTGAGCGGGTGCATGGAACTGCCACAGGTCCTTCAGGCGGTCTTGGAGCGTCTGGAGATGTGACTCGAGAGACGCATTCTGGGCGCTGCGGTTGAGGATGGAATCGGCAGCCGTGTCCGCGATCTGTGTGGCGAGGAGGTCGAATTGTTTCATGCCTGCGTCCCGTCGTCCGCTGTCAACGGATCAGACCGCTGAAGGCAGCCTCGAGGCGATCCTCCCAGTTTTCGGGCGTATCGGGGTAGGGCGGTTTGACGTCCATCCGGAAGAAGCGCTCGCCGGAATGCGCGACTGCCTGGACCAGCGGGATGAGCTCGTCGAACGACGCGATGTCTTGGTTGGAGACCAGAATGTCACTGAGCTTTAGCATGGTTTACCGCAACCGCTCCCTTGTCGTGTGCCTGAAGAGTGCCAGCCGCCCGGTTGTCACAGGTGTGCCGCCGGGTCGCCATCGAGGGACGGTGGACGACCGTCCTCTCCTGATTCGGTTCTGATACGATCGAGGTAGCGAACCCGGTAGAGTAGGCGTCGTTGCGAGGCGTCGACTTCGTCCTCGAAACCGGATCGGCAATGCAAGACGTTGTTGGAGAGGAGGCCTTCCCCGGGACCCAACCTGCAGGTGAAGGTGAAGACATCTGGTCGGGAAAACAACCGATCCAATGCACGTCGTGCGGCATCGGTCTCCGGCGTGTCGCGCCAGCGCACGTGACGGGTGCGCGCCGAGTAGCGCATGTGGAGACGTCCCTCGCGGACCGAGAACACCGGCCCGACGCTCTCGGGCCGGATGGTGCGACCGTCGTGGACATGCGCCGGGATAGTGAGCGCGCGCGGGTGGGAGAGCGCAATGATGTGGTGCGGGGCGTCGTCACGAAGCCGGATGTAGGCGATCTCATGATCGATCAGGCCGTTCTCGCCGCCCACCCGGGAGGGCCGGACGCAGAAGAGGGTCCAGGCCATGACCTGGGAGTCCGATCGGTTGTAGTAGCCATCGGTGTGCCAGCTCAGGGGGCGGTTCGTATAAGGAATGTAGTCGCTGCGAGCCGCAGGACTGACCGGATCCGCGCCGGATCGCCCTTGACGATCCGCAGCCAGCGGGGTGTCGGTGATGCTGCTGACAGCCTCGGCGTCGGCGAAGAGATTGGTGTCCGCTCGCCTGAGGCCCAGCGCCCGGCCGAACGACAGCACGGCTCGCTTGTCAACCTGGGCCGCCTCCACCTGAACGAGTACCATATTATAGAGCTCGATGGTGCGGATGAGCGCGGCCCGCTCCGCTTCCGTGGGTCGGTCGAGCCGTGCAACGGGGACGCGCAGCCGGGAGATCCCGGCGGGATAGGCCGAAAGCTTGCGGGCCCTCCATGCCAGGTAATCCGACTCTTGCGACAGATCAAAGGGGTCGTTCACAGCCCGGGCCTCGGTGCGTGAATGAGCAAGCATGAATATTAGTAAACGTTGACTTACCCGTCACCCCTGCGTAAAATTACCGGCCAATTTGCTCAAGCATGCATGCCGCGATAGATCTGGTAGGACACTCGCGGCGGCCAGCATCGAAGCCTCTATCCCAAAAGGGATAGGAGGTTGGTGGGCGGCCCTCCCGATCGTGGAATGGGCGCTGGTCGTAAGGCACGGTAGATTAGCGGATGCCGATGGGGTTCCGGTACGAACGATGACGGTACGCGCATTCGGTCTGGCCATGCGGGTCGCCTCGGCGGCTGGATAGGCCGCGGCCGGATCTGCGCCCACTCATCTTCGGCTGTGCGATCTGCCTTCGGGTATCCCAATCCCTTCACTGGTTCAATTGATCGGAGACACAGCGCAATGGCTATTGAGAAGCACAGTACACCGATGCTCGACCAGCTCGAAACCGGTCCTTGGCCGAGTTTCATTTCGGGCATCAAACGCCTCCGCGACGAGCACCCGGAGCCGCGTATCAATGCCATGACCAACGACCTCCTCGGCCAACTGGAGCATTCGTACGAGACACGAAAAGGCTATTGGAAAGGCGGCACAGTATCGGTCTATGGTTATGGCGGCGGGATCATTCCGCGCTTCTCCGAGGTCGGCAAAGCCTTTCCGTCGTCGAAGGAGTTCCATACCCTCCGCGTTCAGCCGCCGGCCGGCAACCACTATTCCACGAGCATGCTGCGCCAGCTGGCGGACAGCTGGGAGAAGTGGGGTTCGGGGCTGGTGACCTTCCACGGTCAGACCGGCAACATCATGTTCATCGGTACGGACACCAAGAATACACAGCACTTCTTTGACGAAATCAATGAATACGGCTGGGATCTCGGCGGCGCAGGGCCCTGCGTGCGCACGGCGATGTCCTGTGTCGGGGCAGCGCGTTGTGAGATGTCCTGCACAAACGAGCTGAAGGCGCACCGTGCGCTCGTCAATAATTTCGTCGACGACGTCCACCGCCCTGCATTGCCGTACAAGTTCAAGTTCAAGGTCTCCGGTTGCGCCAACGATTGCCAGAATGCGATCGAACGCTCCGACTTTGCCGTGCTGGGGACTTGGCGCGACGATATGAAGGTCGACCAAGCCGAGGTGAAGAATTACATCGCGGACAAAGGCCGTCAGTATTACATCGACAATGTCATCACGCGCTGTCCGACGCAGGCGCTGAGCCTGACCGACGACAACACCCTTGTCGTCAACAACCGCGACTGCGTGCGCTGTATGCACTGTCTCAACGTGATGCCCAAGGCGCTGCATCCCGGCGACGATAAGGGCGTGACCATCCTGATTGGCGGCAAGCGGACCCTCAAGATCGGCGACCTGATGGGCACCGTCGTGGTCCCCTTCAAGAAGCTCGAGACCGAGGAGGACTATGAGTCCATGGTCGAGCTGGCCGAGACCATCATCGATTTCTGGGCAGAGAACGGTCTCGAGCACGAGCGGTGCGGCGAGATGATCGAGCGCATCGGCCTGGCCAATTTCCTCGACGGCATCGGGATCGAGCCCGATCCGAATATGCTGGATCACCCGCGCCAGAGCTCGTACGTGCGTTTGGATGGTTGGGACGAGGCCGCGGAGGCCTGGTTCGAGCGCCAAGCCGAGGCCGGCAAGTAGCCTTCCGTCCCGGGCCGTCTCCACGTGCTGCAAGCTCGGTCGGGCCTGCAGCACAACGGCCGAACGATCCTGGCGAATCATTTAATATCTGACTGTTTGACTGGAGGAAAGGCGATGGCAGACATGCGTGAGCCGATCGAGTCCGGGTGTCCCGATCCCTGGCAATACATGCATCCGATGATGCGGAAGAACTTCGGCCAGTGGAAATATCACGAGCACCCTCGCCCCGGGGTCCTGCTCCACGTCGCTTACAGCGGCGACAAGATCTGGACGGTCAAGGCCGGCACTCAGCGCATCCTTGATGTCTTTACCTTGCGGAAGCTCTGCGACATCGGGGACCAGTACGCCGAGGGCTATGTCCACTTCACGCTCCGGTCCAACATCGAGTATATGGTGACCGACGAGGCCAAGGTCCAGCCCCTGATCGATGCCCTGGAGGATGCGGGTTTCGTGGTCGGCGGGACCCAAAACACGGTTGCGATGATCTCGCACACCCAGGGCTGGCTGCACTGCGACATCCCCGGCACCGATGCCTCCGGCGTGGTGAAGTCGATGATGGACGAGCTCATCGACGAGTTCCGCAACGCGACGATGCCCAACCGGGTGCACATCACCACCTCCTGCTGCCAGATCAACTGCGGTGGCCAGGGCGATATCGCGATCAACATCCAGCACACCAAACCGCCGAAGATCAACCACGATCTGGTGGCCAACGTCTGCGAGCGTCCCTCTGTCGTCGCCCGTTGCCCGGTGGCGGCGATTCGTCCGGCCATGGTGAACGGCAAGCCGTCGCTGGAAGTCGACGAGCGCAAGTGCATCTGCTGCGGCGCCTGCTTCCCTCCCTGCCCGCCCATGCAGATCAACGACGCCGAGCACAGCAAGCTGGCGATCTGGGTCGGCGGCAACCACTCCAACGCCCGCGGCAAGCCGACCTTCCAGAAGCTGGTCGCTGCCGGCATTCCCAACAATCCGCCGCGCTGGCCAGAGGCGACCGCGATCGTCAAGCGTATCCTCAAGGCGTACAAAGAGGGCGCGCGGGATTGGGAGCGGGTCAACGAGTGGATCGAGCGGATCGGCTGGCCGCGGTTCTTCGAAGAGGTCGAGCTGCCCTTCACCAAGTATCACATCGATACCTGGCGCGGCGCGCGAGCCAGCTTCAACAGCTCCTCCTATATCCGCTTCTAGGGGCGGGTTGAGGGACTGAACCCACAGTCATCGCAACCAGTCGAGAGGTCGACATGAAGTTCGCACTTCAGATCAACGAGGGACCCTATCAGCACCAGTCGTCCGATTCGGCATACTTCTTTGCCAAGGCGGCTCTGGAGAAGGGGCACGAGATCTTTCGGGTCTTCTTCTATCACGATGGTGTCAATAACTCGACGCGTCTGACGACGCCGCCGCAGGACGATCGTCATATCGTCAACCGCTGGGCGGAGTTGGCCGAACAACACGACCTCGATCTGGTGGTCTGCGTCGCCGCGGCCCAGCGCCGCGGCATCGTGGACGAGGGCGAGGCAAGCCGCAACGGTAAGGATGCCACCAATATCCATCCCAGGTTCCGCATTTCCGGACTCGGGCAATTGGTCGAGGCGGGCATTCAAGCCGACCGCCTCGTCGTCTTCGGTGACTAAGGGAGAGCAGCGATGTCGGAAGTCGTGAAGAAATTCATGTACCTCAACCGCAAGGCGCCGTATGGGACGATCTATGCCTGGGAGGCGCTCGAGGTCGTCTTGATCGGGGCGGCCTTCGATCAGGACGTCAGCGTGGTGTTCATCGACGACGGCGTCTATCAGCTAACGAAAGGGCAGGACACCAAGGGTATCGGCATGAAGAACTTCTCGCCGACGTACCGGACCCTGGGTGATTACGAGGTGAAAAAGATCTACGTGGATCGCGCGTCGCTCGAGGCGCGCGGTCTCTCTCAGGATGACCTGGTCGAGGTCGCCTGGGAAGACTTCGAGACCGAGGAGGAGATCGACAACATCGTCGAGGTGATCGATTCGGCCCGCGTGAGCGAGCTGATGAATGAATCCGATGTGATCTTCAGCTTCTAGGGGGAGCCATGAGTATTCTGCACACCGTCAACAAATCGCCCTTCGAGCGGAACGCCCTCGACTCCTGCCTCAAGTTTGCCACCGACGGGTCCGCCTTGCTGCTGTTTGAAGACGGCATCTACGCGGCCCTCAAGGGGACCAGCGTCGAGTCGCCGATGAGCGACGCGGTCGGCAGGCTGAAGGTCTATGTGCTCGGGCCCGACTTGAAGGCCCGCGGCTTCGCCGAAGATCGTATCGTCGAGGGTATCAGCGTCGTGGACTATGCTGGTTTCGTGGATCTCGCCGCGGAAAGCGACAAGGTCCAGGCCTGGTTGTAGTCTAAGTTGTCATACAAACCGATAGGAGCATTCAGATGTCAGACACGATCGAAGTCGACGGCAAACAGCTTGCTGTGGATGAGGAAGGTTACCTCGCCAACCTGAACGACTGGGTCCCGGGCGTCGCCAACGTGATGGCCGAGCAAGACAATCTCGAGCTGACCGACGAGCACTGGGACATCATCAACTTCCTGCGCGAGTACTACGAGGAGTATCAGATTGCTCCCGCCGTGCGTGTGCTCACCAAGGCTGTCGGCAAGAAGCTCGGTAAGGAGAAGGGAAACAGCAAGTACCTCTACAGCCTGTTCCCTTACGGCCCGGCGAAACAGGCGTGCCGTTTCGCCGGTCTGCCGAAGCCGACCGGCTGCGTCTGATCCCGGTCGTTACCGGGGGCCGGATCCTGTTCCGACCCGGCTTCCCGGTACTCCAACGATCCACTGAGGTAAGGGGCACATGTCGTTCCTGACGATGGTCTACGCCTATCTGTACTATTTCGCGGCCCTCGTTCTGGTGGTTGGTCTGGTCTACAAGGTCGTGCAGTATGCCCGCACCCCCGCGCCGCTGAAGATCCCGACCACGCCGGCACCAACCACCCGCACCGGCGTTGTGTTCCGCATGACGCGTGAGGTCGTCCTGTTCGAGAGCCTGTTTCGCGGCAACAAGTGGACCTGGATCTTCGGTTGGATCTTTCACTTCGGCCTCTTTCTCGTCACCTTGCGCCATCTGCGGTACTTCATCGAGCCCGTCTGGTTGCCGATCAAGCTCGTCCAGCCCTTCGGAGTCTACGGTGGAATGGCCATGGTCGTGGGCCTGGTCGGCCTGTGGTCGCGTCGATTCTTCGTTGATCGGGTCCGCTACATCTCCTCGCCGTCGGACCACTTGATTCTGGTGCTGCTGATCGCGATCGGGTGCAGCGGTCTCCTGATGAGGTTCGTTTTCCATACCGACGTGGTCGCGGTCAAATCGTTCTTTCTCGGACTCTACGCGTTCGACCCGCGGCCCTTGCCCAGCGATCCGATCCTGCTGCTGCACCTGCTGCTCGTGGCGATCCTGATGATCGTCTTTCCGTACAGTAAGCTGCTGCATGCGCCAGGACTCTTCTTCAGCCCCAGCCGTAATCAGGTCGACAACCCGCGCGAGCAGAGGCATGTCGCCCCGTGGGCGAAACGACTCGAGCAGGAATAGTCTCTCCGCGCCACCCTCGTCCGCACCAGAGGTTATCCATGGCCAAGGCAACGTTTGAAGTTCCAGAGCTGAGTCAGTACATCGAGGTTCCGGCTGTGACGCCGGAGACCATGGCTCACAGCATGCCGTTCGTGGCCAAGCCCGAGTTCCAAGAGCCGCTTGGGTTTCCGGGCGAGCTCATGGATGACTGGCAGCAGAAGGCCATCGGGAAGATGGGCGAGCTCCTCGGGAAATACCGCTCGCTGAGGGTCTACCTGGATGCCTGCGTGAAGTGCGGATCCTGCACCGACAAGTGCCACTATTACCTCGGGACCAAGGACCCGAAGAACATGCCGGTAGGTCGCCAGGACCTGATGCGCAAGGTGTATCGGCGCTACTTCACCCTCGCCGGAAAGCTGTTCCCAAAGCTGGTTGGCGCCGAGGAGTTCACCAAGGAGGTTCTGGACGACTGGTATAGCTACTACCATCAGTGCTCGCAATGTCGGCGGTGCTCGGTCTTCTGTCCCTACGGCATCGACACGGCCGAGATCTCGATGGCCGCGCGCGAGATCATGGACAGCATCGGGGTCGGCCAGAAGTACTGCAACGAGATCATCGGCAAGGTCTACAAGATCGGGAACAACCTGGGTCTGCCGGGTCCGGCGCTCGCGGACACCCTCGAGGGCCTGGAGGAAGACGTCTACGACGAGACCGGCGTGCGCGTCCGGTACCCGATCGACGAGGAAGGGGCCGAGATCCTGCTGATCACGCCGTCAGCGGACTTTTTTGCCGAGCCGCACGTCGACGGCCTGATCGGCTACGGCAAGGTATTTCATGAGGCCGGTGTCTCCTGGACCTTGAGCTCCTACGCGTCGGAGGCTGCCAATTTCGGCATGTTCATCGGCTCGTACGACAATATGCGACGCGTCGCTCAGCGCATCCGCGAGGCCGCCATCCAGCTCAAGGTCAAGCGCATCGTGTTCGGTGAGTGCGGTCACGCCTGGCGCGTTGCCTACAGCTTCCTGAATACCCTGGCTGGTCCATGGGATTTCCTCGACCCGCGTTATCCGGTCCCGCAGCATATCTGCGAGTTCACCTACGACCTGATCCAGCGCGGGAAGCTCACCTTCGACAAGAGTGAGAACGACGACAAGGTCTTGACCTATCACGACAGCTGCAATGTCGCGCGCGCCTCGCGCATGGGTGACACACCGGGCGGACAATTCGAGATTCCCCGGGCGATCATCCGGGCGACCTGCAATCACTTCTACGATATGGACGAGGACACCATTCGCGATCGCACCTTCTGCTGTGGCGGCGGCGGTGGCCTGCTCACCGATGACCTCATGGAGCTGCGCGTGAAGGGGGCCAAGCCGCGGGTCGAGGCTCTGAATAATGTGATGCAGGAAAAAGCCGTGACACACATGGCTGCCATTTGTGCCATCTGTAAGAGCCAGTTCACGAAGGTTCTGCCTTACTACGGTATGGAGATGGACCAGATCGTCAGTCTGCACCAACTGGTGTCGAATGCCATTGTGCTGACCGGGCAGGACACCGAAGGCGACGACGAAGACGAGACAGACGAGGCTGCCTAAGACGGCATGGCGTGCCGCGCCGTGCCATCCGAAAGAACCCCGGCCTTTGACCCGATACGACCCCCCTGATAACGCGTCAGGGTTCAACTGGTAGGAGAGTGATCGACATGGCGACTTCAACCGACGAAATGAAGACGAAACCTTCCTGGCGCCGTTTCGAGGACGGTCATAACCAGTGGGAAAAGTGGACCGACAAGATCTTCGTTCAGGACACCTCGCACAAGTGTCCGACCTATGTTCACAAGACTCCGCCTTGTCAGGGGAGTTGCCCGTCGGGTGAAGACATTCGCGGTTGGCTGCAGATCGTGCGCGGTTTGGAGCAGCCGCCAGCCGGTATGGATTGGCACGAGTACGCCTTCCGTCGGTCGACCGATGCCAACCCTTTCCCGTCCATGATGGGGCGGGTCTGCCCGGCCCCCTGTCAGGACGGCTGCAACCGCAACGCCTTGGAGGACTTTGTTGGAATCAACTCGGTCGAGCAGTTCATCGGCGACACGGCCATTGCCAAGGGCTATCGGTTCGAGCCGGCGCCGGTCGACACCGGCAAGCGTGTGGCCATCATCGGCGGTGGGCCCGCCGGACTCGCCGCCGCCTACCAGCTCCGCCGCAAGGGTCATGGCTGCACCATCTTCGAGGCCAACGACGGGCTTGGCGGCATGTTCTTCTACGGCATCCCGGGCTACCGGGTCCCGCGCGACAAGCTCAACGCCGAGATCCAGCGGATCCTCGACATGGGGCAGATCGAGGTTCGGCTGAACACCAAGGTCGGGGTCGATGTCAGCGTCGAGCAGCTCGAAAAGGAGTTCGACGCGATCCTCTGGGCGATCGGCTGTCAGACGGGGCGCGGCTTGCCGGTCTCCGGCTGGGAGGGCACTCCCAACTGTGTCTCCGGTGTCGCCTTCCTCAAGGCCTTCAACGAGGGCCGCATGAAGATCACCGCCGAGAAGGTCGTGTGCGTGGGCGGAGGCGATACCTCCATCGACGTGGTCTCGGTTGCCCGCCGGCTGGGGCATGTCACCAAGTCGGGTCCGAAGGACCTGCCCGAGACCGTGATCCACGATGGCTATGTGGCACACGACGCGGCCACGACGGCCGCCGCCGAAGGTGCCGAAGTCACCCTGACCTCGCTGTTCACGCGAGAAAAGATGACCGCCTCGGAGCACGAGGTGCATGACGCGACCCACGAGGGCGTCACCATCCTCGACGGTGTCATGCCGGTTGAGGTCATCAAGGGTGCAGACGGGCGCGCGACCGGCCTGAAGGTGGCGGACTGCGAAATGATCGACGGCCGCCCCACGCCCGTGGAGGGCACCGAGCGCGTGTTGGCCGCCGACCTGATCGTCGCCGCGATCGGTCAAGGCGGGGATCTGCAGGGACTGGAGGATCTCGACAACGGACGCGGCCTGATCAACGCCGACAAGTTCTACCAGGTCCCCGACCGTCAGGGTCATTTCGTCGCGGGTGACATCATCCGTCCTCATCTTCTGACGACTGCGATCGGCCAGGCGTCGATTGCCGTCGACTCGATCGATGAGTATGTCCGCCACGTCGAGCACAAGCGCCGCCCGAAGGTCGACGTCCATCACTTCAACCTGCTGGAGAAGCTGACCGAGGCCAATCTCGCCCCGGAACCCTTCGTGCCCCAGCGCAGCGGCGACATGCGTGGCACCTCGAGCGCCAAGTACGCAATCCACAATTACGAGGACCGCTCGGGCGCCGAGGTCATTCCGCACGAGGAGCTCTTCCTCGGCCACTTCAACTACCACGCCCGGAACCTCCGTAAGGAGGAGGTGCCGAGTGCCGACGACGTGCTCGGCCACTTCAAGGAGCGCGTCATCGGTCTCTCGGAGGAGGAGGCCATCGACGAGGCCAAACGTTGCATGAGCTGCGGCATGTGCTTCGAGTGCGACAACTGCGTGATCTTCTGCCCGCAGGACGCCGTCTTTCGGGTCGACAAGAACAACCGGACCACGGGACGCTATGTGGACACGGACTATGCCAAGTGTATTGGCTGTCATATCTGTGCCGATGTCTGCCCGACCGGCTACATCAAGATGGGCCTTGGCGAGTAGAGAAACGGGAGGCGTCGATGGCAAAAGCCGCAGTCAGAGCTGGCCTCGTCGCCGTTGGACTGGCTTGGGTGCTTGCCGCCCAAGTCGTCCTGGCGGCCGACGCGAAGACCTACGTGGTCGAGGGATCCAAGGCCGCGTCCCTGGAGTCGTGCGTCGAGCCGACCGACCTGATGCGTCGCAGGCACATGGAGCTCATCAAGCACCAGCGCGACGAGACCGTGCACGGCGGGATCCGCAGCAGCAAGCATAGTCTTGCGGGCTGCGTGGATTGCCATATCCGCCGCGTAACGGACCAAACGCCGGCACCGATCCATCAGAAGAGCGAGTTTTGCGGGGCCTGTCATGCGTTCACAGCGGTGAACCTGAATTGCTTCGATTGCCATGCCGCGGTGCCCAAGGGGCCTGGCGCCGATCTGGCCGCGCAAGCCGCCCACCAGGCCGTCGGGAACCGCCCCTCGGTGCAGGTGGGCCCTGAAGGGGAAGGCCACTGAGATGAAAGAGAAGCATGCACCTACCGATCCGCAACGCCGGGGCTTTCTGGACGCCGCCGCCGCGGGCGTCACGGCCGCCGTCGTCGCACCCGGCGTCATCCTGCATTCGGTGACCGCCGCGCCCAGATCCGAGGCGGTCACCAGCGACGTGCGTTGGGGACTGTTGATCGATACGTCGAAATGCGCCGACGGCTGCTCTGCCTGTGTCGATGCCTGCGACAAGGAGAACGGCCTGGATCTGCAAACGCCGCCTCCGGGGGCTGCCGAGGCACGGTGGGATGCGCAAAAAGCGGTCTGGATTCGCAAAGTCAAGGTGCAGGACAACCAGACAGGGCGCGTCACCAATCTGCCCTTGATGTGCCAGCATTGCGAGCATCCGCCGTGCGTCGATGTCTGTCCGACCGGGGCCTCGTTCAAACGCGCCGACGGTATTGTGATGGTCGACCGCCATATCTGTATCGGCTGTCGCTACTGCATGATGGCCTGCCCATACAAGGCGCGGAGCTTCGTGCACGAGGTGATGGAAAACCAACTCACGCGCGTCCCGCGCGGCAAGGGTTGCGTCGAGAGCTGCAACCTCTGCGTGCACCGTCGCGACCACGGCGAGGAATCCACTGCCTGCGTTGATGCCTGCACGGCGGCCGGCCACGAGGCGATCGTCTTCGGGGATCTCAAGGATCCCCGCAGCGCCATCCGCACCCGGCTGGCTGAGATGTCCAGTCGCCAGATCCGCGAGGATCTGGCCTTGAACACGGGCGTTCGGTATTCGGGTATCTGACCAGGGCGAGGCGAACTCAGCATGAAGCGCATCATCTACCGCGAGTGGCGTATCCCGCCCGCTCGTTACTGGAGTCTGATCGGAATCCTGGGCACCGTCATCGCGATCGGTGCGCTCGCGTTCGCCTACATGGAGCATGAAGGCCACTGGGTGACCGGGATGAACAACTCGGTCGTCTGGGGCACCCCGCACGTCTTCGCCGTGTTCCTGATCATCTCGGCCTCGGGCGCACTCAACATCGCATCGATCGGCACCGTGTTTCGCAAGCCGCTCTACAAGCCGCTCGGGCGTCTCTCGGGACTCATGGCTGCCGCGCTTCTCATGGGCGGGCTGCTGGTCCTGGTTCTTGACCTGGGGAGGCCTGAGCGTCTGGTGGTGGCGATGACGACCTATAACTTCCGGTCGATCTTTGCCTGGAACATCTTTCTCTATACGGGTTTTCTGGCCATTGTCATTGCCTATCTCTGGAGCATGGCGGATCGCAAGGGTGGGCCCTACAATCGGCCGATCGGGATCGTCGCCACCGTCTGGCGTCTCGCGCTCACGACCGGCACCGGGTCGATCTTCGGGTTTCTAGTCGCGCGCCAGGCCTATGACGCGGCGATTCTGGCTCCCATGTTCGTTGTCATGTCGTTCGCCTACGGTTTGGCCATCTTCATGCTGGTGTTGATGTTCAGCTTCCGCGAGGAAGGGCGGCCCATCGGCGACCGCCTGATCGGGCGGCTCAAGAACCTGCTGGCCGTCTTCGTCCTGGGGGTCTTCTATTTCACCCTCGTCTATCATCTGACCAAGCTGTACGGGGCCAAGAACTACGACCTGGTCGGTTGGCTCCTGCTCGACGGCGGCATCTATACATTCATGTTTTGGGTGGGTTGGGTCCTGATCGGCGGGCTCGTGCCCCTCGGCATCATCTACCATCCGGTGCTGGGCAAGAATCGGGGCTGGATCGCGGCGGCGTGTGGCCTGGTGATCGTTGGCGGCTTGGCAAGCATGTACGTGATCATCATCGGCAGCCAGGCCTACCCGATCCAGATGTTCCCGGGGCAGACTGTCCTGGAGTCCGGTTTCATGGATGGCGTTCAGGGCCAGTCCGCGCCTTACAGCCCGACCATCCCCGAGGTGCTGCTTGGTCTGGGAGGCGTCGCCGTTGCCCTTCTGATCACCGCCGTGGGTGTGCGCGTCCTGCAGTTTCTTCCGGAGTCGCTTGCGGACGACGTCTTGCCGGCCGACGAGGAGACCCTGGCTCAGCATACGGCTGAAGCGCAGGCCTGATATTCTGGGACCGGGTCGTTCCGCTCGTCAGGGCGCCCGGCTCGCGCCGGGTTGGGCGCTTGCCGAGTGAGCAACCGCGGTCCTGACGGGATTTCGGCGGGATCAGGGATCTCAAAGCGGCCCACTGTCAGCTCTCCGGGCGATGGCGCACCTCTACATCTCAGCAGCGCAGAAATCATCGGGCAAGACCACGCTCTCGATCGGTCTCTGCCGCGCTTGGCGCGACCGCGGTTTGCGCGTCCAGCCGTTCAAGAAGGGACCGGACTATATCGACCCGCTGTGGCTCACCGAGGCCTCCGGGCGTCCCTGCTACAACCTCGACTTTCATACGATGGCGCGGGCGGAGATCGCGGACGCCTTCGGGCGTGAGCTCGTTGGGGCGGATCTCGGCTTGATTGAGGGCAACGTCGGTCTCTTCGACAGCATCGATCCCGCCGGCTCCAACAGCAACGCCGAGCTGGCCAAGCAGCTGGGCGCCCCGGTGATCCTGGTGATCAACTGCCACGGCATCGGTCGCGGCATCGCCCCCCTGTTGTTGGGATATCAAGGGTTCGACCCCGAGCTGCAGCTCGCCGGGGTCGTTCTCAACAAGGTCGGGGGAGCGCGTCACGCCAAGAATCTGATCTCCGTTCTCGAGCACTACACCGACCTTCCCGTGCTGGGCGTGATGCATCGCGACGAGGAGATCGAGATTGCGGAGCGCCATTTGGGGCTGATGCCCAGCAATGAGGCTGAGGCTGCAGCGGCGTGGATCGACCGCATCCGAGGGCGCGTCGCCGACCAGGTCGATTTGACTCGCCTGCTCGCGATTGCGGAGGCGGCCCCGCGTCCTGTCGCACCAGCCTGTCCGCGACCTCGGCTTGCGTTCCCCGGTGATCTGGTGCGCATCGGGATCGCGCGCGATATGGCCTTCGGATTCTATTATCCGGACGACCTGCGCGCTCTCGCTGAGGCGGGCGCGGAGCTCGTCGACTTCAGCCCGGTCGGAGATCCCGAGCTGCCTGCGGTCGACGCCCTCTTCATCGGCGGCGGCTTTCCCGAGTACCGCATGGAGGCCTTGGAAGCGAACCGGCTGATGCGTGAGCAGATTGCCGACTTCGTGGCGCGCGGAGGGCCCGTTTACGCTGAATGCGGGGGCTTGATGTATCTCTGCCAGGGCATCAGCTGGAACGATGAGCGGCGCGCGATGGTGGGTGCACTCAAGGCTGAGGTGGAGTTGCGCAGCCGGCCGCAGGGACGGGGTTATGTCCGTCTGCGGGAGACGGACGCCTTCCCCTGGCCCCGCTTGACCGAGCATCGCGCCGAGCTGCCGGCCCACGAGTTCCACCATTCCGCGGTCATTGCGCCCGACCCCGGCTGGCGCTATGGCTTCGATGTCCTGCGCGGCGTTGGAATCGACGGTATGCATGACGGCATCGTGCAAGACCGCCTGCTCGCCTGTTACAGCCATCTCAGAGACGTGGGCGGCTGCCGATGGACGCACCGTTTCGTCGAGCAGGTTCGCCGTTCTCTCGACGCCTGACGAGACGTCGATCTCGTTCATCCCTCGGGTCAGAGCGGCTTGCCATCGGGCAATCCCCATATCCGCGGTTACAATACCCCCGGGTGTGGCGCGGCCGCCTCCCGTCGGGCATGCTGTCGCCGCAGGCTCGATCGGTGTGTCCTGGTCGCACGACTCCTGCGGACGGGCGACGGTGTTGAACCGATACCAACAGCATAGGTCTCAGATGTTTAAACTCACGACAGCAGCAGCCGAGCAGGTGCTCAGGGCCGCCAGAGAGGGCGGAACCGAGGGCATGGCACTCAGACTGGCGGCATCCCAGGCAGCGGACGGGACCATCGACTACCGGATCGGGTTCGATGATCCATCCGAGGACGATATTCGAATGCGCTGCGAGGATGTCGAGGTCGTCATGACGCCCGAGCACGTCCCCCTGCTGGATCAGACGACGATGGACTACGTTGAGATCGAGCCCGGTCAGTTTCGCTTCATCTTCCTCAATCCGAAGGATCCGCACTACACACCGCCGACCGAAGCCTGAGCGCACCGCGCGGACTCGACATGGACCTCAGCACCGAGGACAGCTTCCGGCTCAATGTCCTGCTGGCCAATCGGCCCCTGGCGATCCGGATCGACGAGGCGAGACTGCTGGTCTATGGCCTCGGTCCACAGGGGGAGTCGGTCGTGCGCCTCAACGCAAACACCAGGCCGGATCAATACCTGCGCCGAGTCAAGGAGCTGATCTCCGGGCATGTCCTGGGCTCTCCGGGTGGCTATCCCATCTATCTGCGCCGCTGGACGCGCATGGGTCAGATGCGGGACGAGAGCCTGGAGCAGCTGCTCCTGCTGGGCGAGCCGGAGGCCGTCGTGGCGGCCGTCTGCTCACCCGGGCTCACAGACGAGCTGGCCCGCCGCGCCTGGTGGGCGATGGAGGACGCCGAGAATGCCCGCCGGATGCTGGGCAACCCGGCGATCGTCGAGGGCGCGATGGGCCCGGTCCTCGTGGACTATCTGATCGATTATCTGCCTTTCGAGACCGAAAGCGACAAGATCATGGAGTCCATCCGGCTGGTCTTGCAGACCGGACTCCTCGATGCGGATCGCCGGGACGACCTTTGGAAGAAGGCTGCGCGTAAGCAACCCTATCTCGTCGGATTTTTGCAGGCCCTCCCCGACGATTTACCAGAGCGCGCAAATCCGCGTCAGCTTCCCGAGCCGATCGCCGCGCTGGCGCAGCAGGGCAACGTCTGCGCGCGCCTGCTGCGTCGAGTCTACGCACCGGCCGGGCAGGCCTTTGTCGCGACGGTCGGCACGGTGTTGGCCAAGCCGCCGAATCAGGATGTCGTGACGGCGACCTTCGATCTGCTGAGAGACTATTTCGGCGCGCTGCGGCCGGAGGGCGACCCGGACCTCGCGCTAGCGGACTTGCTCGCCGACGCCGAGCGGCTCGCAACGCCGGCAAGCCCCGACCCCGACACGGGACGACTCCTGCGCGCGGTGCCGGAAGCGGCGCACGAGGTGGCAGCCATGCGCGTGCTGTCCGGTGTCGGCTACGGTCTGCTCCGAGCCCTGTCGCTCGACCCAAGCGTGCTTGGGAGCCTCATGCGGCGGAAGCTTGCGCCCGTCATGGATCCGCTCCAGGAGCGACTGCGCCTGCTGGCAGGGCGTTGATTGAAAGCGGCTTGTTGTGCCTCGAAGGCCTCCCCGATCGGGTCTGCCAGGGCGGCTCGCCCCGAACGCCGCGGCGATCCCTTTTAATCGTCAGAAACGAACGAAATAAGAATAACAATCGATTTTAGAGATCATCATGCGGACGCTACCCTACGTGCAGGGTTGAATAGGAGCACGCGCATGGCTAAGACATTCTCGTTCGCGATCCTCCACATGACGGTCGCCTTCACCGTCGGCTACATCCTGAGCGGCAGCCTCCTGGTCGGCGGGGCCATTGCCCTGGTCGAGCCGGCGGTCAACACGGTGGTCTATTTCGTCCATGAGAAGGTCTGGGAGCGCATCCGAAGCGAACCCTGCGCAGGTGGCCTCCTGACGTGTTAAGCCAACGGGCCGGCGAGCCGCTCGCTGATGTCCCACAGTCGGCGGTTCGCTTCTGGGTCGCGCGTCTGCGCAGGCGCCCTGAGGGGGCGACGGTCGCCGAGATACTGGCCTGTGACACCTTCCAGCTGCGGGGACCGGGCCAGGTAGAGGACGCGCTCGGCAGCGCGCTCGGGCGTCGGGATCGCCCAACCGAGAAGGGCGTCGACCGATTTCCAGAAGATGCCTTGAGCGCCGTCGGTCCCGCCGAGATTGGACCTGAAGACACCCGGGAACACGCAGTTGACGGTCACGCCCGTCCCGTCTAAACGCCTTGCCAGCTCGAACGTGAAATGCAGGTTGCCCAGCTTGGACTGGCCGTACGCCTGCATCATGCGATAGCGGCGGCGGGTCCAGTGCAGATCGTCGAAGTCGATCGCGGTGTCGATGCGGGTCCCGACGTTGACGATGCGGGCCGGTGCGCTCGCCTTGATCCGATCCAGTAGCAGTCTCGTGAGCAGGAAGGGACCCAGATGGTTGACCGCGAGCGAGCGCTCGATGCCCTCGGGGCTGGTACGGCGTGTCGGATAGGCGGTCCCGGCATTGTTGACGAGGAGGTGAAGTCGGTCGAAGCGGGCGATGATCGCCGCGGCCGCGCGACGGACCTCGTCCTGGCTGCCCAAGTCCGCGAGGAAGAGATGGACGTCTGGATTGCCGGTCGCTGCAGCAATCTCCTCACGCGCGGCTTCGCCGCGGCGGCGGTCGCGTGCCAGCATCCCAAGCCGCGCCCCGTCCCGGGCGAGTGCCAATGCGACCGCCTTGCCCAAACCGGAGTTGGCGCCCGTGACGAGGACCGTCCTGCGATCCGCGTCCGTCACACGCTGCCCAGCAGTGAAGCCGTCATTCGGCGTAGCCGCCTCGCCCGGAGCCGCGGGTATCGCGCGCGAAATAGCTGACGCGCCCCATCGGGACCACGGTCACGCCGCCGGCGCTGACATGGAAGCGTTGCTCGTCCTTCGTACGGTCGAAGCCGATCTCGTCGCCTGCCTCGATGACGTTGTGCCGGTCCACGATGACATTGCGCAGACGGGCACCGCGGCACACGCGGACATAGTCCATGATGATGCAGTCCTCCAGGACGACATCCTCCTCGATGACGGCCTCGCGACGGATGATGGAATTGATCAGCCGCGCGCCCTCGTGGATCATGGTCGCGGCACCGAGCAGGGTATTGCGGAGCTCGCCGCCCAGCACACGAGCGACCGGTCCCTGGTAGCCACTGGAGAAGACGGGCCATTCCGGGTTGAACATATCGAAGACGGGCTCCGCGCCGAGGACGTCCTTGTGCGCATCGAAGTAGGCGTCGATGGTACCGACGTCGCGCCAGTAGACCGCGGTCTCGTAGGGCTGCACGCCGGGGATCACATTCGTTGCGAAGTCGTAGGCGTATAGCCGGTGGGTACTCAGCAGGCGCGGCAGGACGTGCTGCCCGAAGTCCGATTCGCCCGCCGCCTGGGTCTCCTTCAAAGCCTTCAGCAGCACCTCGGTGTCGAAGATATAATTTCCCATCGAGGCGAAGGCCTTGGTCGAATCCCCGGGTAAGTGCGTCGGGTTGGCGGGCTTCTCCTCGAAGGCACTGATTCGGCCCTCTTCATTGGCCGCGATAACCCCGAAGCTCGAGGCCTCAGCGATCGGCACGGGCAGCGCTGCGATCGTGACGTCGGCCTGGCGGGTCTTGTGGAACTCGACCATCTGCCGGATATCCATGCGATAGATGTGATCCGCACCGAAGACCGCGACGAGATCCGGCCGGTGTTCCTCGATCAGGGTGATGTTCTGGTGAACCGCGTCGGCCGTGCCTTGAAACCAATGTGCGCCGGCGATCATCTGGGGCGGCACGACGGTGACAAACTGGCTCTGCAGCAAGGGTGAGATGGTCCAGGCCTTGCGTACATGCTCGATCAGCGACTGCGACTTGTACTGCACCAACAGGTAGATGGTCTGGATCTGGGAGTTGACGAGGTTGCTGAGCACGAAATCGACGATGCGGTAGCGTGCGCCGAAGGGAACGGATGGCTTGGAGCGCCCCGTCGTCAGAGGTTGGAGGCGCGAGCCTTGGCCGCCGGCCATGACGAAGGCGATGATTCGATCGGTTTGCATGATTCCTCCAGGTGCCCCTGATGCCGGAGCTTTCATTGTGACAGCGGGTTCCCGATGTCAATGATAAACCCCTCCAACCGAGGTTTCCCGATTATCGGAATCCCGACCCAAGCGGATGCCCTGTCCGGTGCCATCGGGGGCGCGGTCGGCGACGCGACCGTCTACAATGGCGGGCCATGATGGTTGCAGCCTGGAGCAGAGATGAGTGAGCATAGGAGAAAGGTGCCTGGACGCCCGGTGATGCTGATCATCCTGGACGGGTTCGGCTTGAATCCGGCCAAGGCCAACAACGCGGTCCTGATTGCAGACACACCGAAGCTGGACCACTACTTCTCGCGCCATCCGCACACCGCCCTGCAGGCGTCCGGCCTGGCGGTAGGGCTCCCGGACGGGCAGATGGGCAACTCCGAGGTCGGCCACATGTGCCTGGGGTCGGGCTGCGTCGTGCGCCAGGATCTGGTGCTGATCGACCAGGCGATCGACGAACGAAGCTTTTTCGAGAATCATGCCCTGGTTGCGTCGGCGCAGGCGGCGGCCGAGCAGGGCAGGCCGATCCATCTGATGGGTCTGGTCTCGGACGGCGGTGTGCACAGCCATGTCCGCCATCTCGCGGCGCTGATCAAGCTCTGCAAGCGGCAGGGCGCACGCCCGCTGGTCCATGTCTTCACCGACGGCCGGGATACCCCGCCGCGCTCCGCGCTCAGCTATCTCAACTGCCTGGACGAGCCCTTGCACACCGCCGGGGGCCGGATCGCGACTGTCAGTGGCCGCTACTACGCCATGGATCGCGACAATCGCTGGGAGCGCACCGAGATGGCATGGCGTGCGATGGTCGACGGCGAGGGTCGCCAGGCGTCCGATGTCCGCGCGGCGATCGAGGCCGCCTATGCCGCGGGTGAGGACGACGAGTTCATCCGCCCGACGGTCCTCGCGGGTGCCGAGCCCATCCGCAACGGGGATCAGGTGATCCACATCAACTTCCGCAAGGACCGACCGCGTCAACTGGTCTCCGCCTTCTTCCAGCCGGATTTCGACAAGTTCGACCGACGCGGCGTCACCGGCGTCAAGGTCACCTGCATGATGGAGTACGACCCCTGGTTCGGGCTGCCGTTCGCATTCGATCACGACATGCCGAAGGTCACCCTCGGGCGGCTCCTCAGCGATGACGGCATTCCCCAGTTCCACTGCGCGGAAACAGAGAAGTATGCCCACGTCACCTTCTTCTTCAACGGCGGCCGTGACGACCCCTTCCCTGGAGAGGAGCGCGCCCTGATCCCGTCGCCCAAGGTCCCGACCTATGACCTGCAGCCGGAGATGAGCGCACCGGAGGTCGCCGATGTGATCGTCGATGCACTCCACGGCGGTCGATTCCCCTTCATCGTGGTGAACTTCGCCAACGGCGACATGGTCGGCCACACCGCGGTCCGGGAGTCGGTGATCGCCGCCGTCGAGGCGCTTGATCGCGAGGTCGGCCGGGTACTGGATACCGCTGTGGAGTGCGGTTATTCGGTGATCCTGACCGCGGACCATGGTAATTGCGACGAGATGGTCGATCCGGTCACGGGTGACCCGCATACCCAGCACACGGTCTATCCGGTGCCCTGTCTGATCATCGACGAGACCCCCTGGCGGCTTGCCGTAGGGGGTGGGATCAAGGACATCGCGCCCACCGTCCTCCATTTGATGGGGATTCCGATCCCGGCACAGATGGACGGGCACTCGCTCCTGCTCGGGCCGGCGACCGCCTGAACGATGCAGGCCTATCTCGATCTGCTTCGCGATGTCATCGACAATGGCGTCGACAAATCCGACCGCACCGGTGTCGGCACCCGATCGGTGTTCGGGCGCCAGCTGCGTTTCGATCTGAGCCGCGGGTTCCCGCTGCTCACCACCAAGCGCATCCACACCAAGAGCCTGATCCACGAGCTCCTCTGGTTTCTCTGCGGCTCGACCGACAACCGATGGCTGCGTGATCGGGGCGTGACCATCTGGGACGAGTGGGCGACCGAGGATGGTCGTCTCGGTCCCATCTATGGTGCCCAATGGCGCAGCTGGGCCTGCCCGGACGGCCGCGTGATCGATCAGCTCGGCGATCTGGTTGCGACGATCCGGACCCGTCCGGATTCGCGACGCCTGCTGGTCTCGGCCTGGAACCCGGCGGATCTGCCCGACGAGGGTCGGAGTCCGCAGGAGAACGTGCACGCCGGGCGTATGGCCCTGGCGCCGTGCCATTGCCTGTTTCAGTTCTATGTCGCCGGCGGGCGTCTCTCCTGTCAGCTCTATCAGCGCAGCGCCGATCTCTTTCTGGGTGTGCCGTTCAACATTGCGAGCTATGCATTGCTGACGCATCTGATCGCCCATCAGTGCGACCTGGAAGGGGGTGACTTCATCCATACGTTCGGTGACGTCCATCTTTACCGCAATCACCTGAACGACGAGATCGTATTCTCGCAGCTCGAGCGCGAGCCCCGGACCCTGCCGACGCTCCGCCTGCTGCGGCGACCCCCTACCCTGTTCGATTACCGGTTCGAGGACATCGAGCTCGTCGGGTATGACCCACACCCTGGCATCCGCGCACCGATCGCGGTCTGACCGGATGCCGGACCTCAGCTGACCTGGCAGGCGCACGCCTCCTCGGGGAGCCACTTCTCATGGATTCGTTCAGCCAAGCCTTTGTGGAATATGGACTCTTCCTGGCCAAGACCTTGACCATCCTGCTCGGCATCGCCGTGCTCTTGATCCTGGGCATGCGTCTTCGCCAGGCCGCGCATGGCGATGCCGAGCAGTTGGAGATCATCGACCTCAATCAGCGCTATCGTGAGCTCACGCGCGCATTGAAGGAGCTCTCCCTCCCCAAGAAGGCCTACAAGGAGTACCTGAAGGCGGAGCGTAAAGAGGAGAAGGCGCGCGAGAAGGGCGCCAAGGCCCAGCGCCCGCGGCTCTTCGTCATCGAGTTCAACGGTGACATCCGCGCCAGCGAGGTCAGTGCCCTGCGCGTTCTGGTAACCATCCTGGTGATGGAGGCCCGCGAGGGAGACGCGGTGCTGGTGCGCCTGACCAATGCCGGCGGCCTGGTCAGCGACCACGGTTTGGCCGCCTCACAACTGGCGCGTATCCGCCAGAAGGGGATTCCGCTGACGGTTGCGGTCGACAAGGTCGCCGCAAGCGGCGGCTACCTGATGGCCTGCGTGGCCGATCGCATCATCGCTGCGCCCTTCGCGGTCGTCGGCTCAATCGGCGTGCTGGCGGAGCTGCCCAACTTCCATCGCCTGCTGGAACGCTACGGCGTCGACTTCGAGCTGCACACCGCCGGGGAGTTCAAGCGCACCCTCACCCTGTTCGGCGAGAACACCGAGGAGGGTCGCCAGAAGCTGCGCGAGCAGCTGGACGAGACGCACACCCTCTTCAAGTCGTTCCTGACCAGCTATCGTCCGAGCCTGGACCTCGACCGGGTCGCCACCGGCGAGTACTGGCATGGCGAGCGCGCCGTCGAGCTGGGCCTGGTCGACACCATCCAGACCAGCGACGACTTCCTCTTGGCGGCCAGTGCAGACATGGACCTACTCAAGCTCAAGTACACCGCCCGCAAGAAACCCATCGAACGGCTGCTGTCCAGTCTGCGGGCGGCGCTGGACCACGCGCTCGCAGGCTGGCGCCCCGGGAGGTGAACCCGGCACGACCGGCGCACAGATGCAGAGGATGGACAGGGACGGCCATTGCCCAACGCTGACGCGTCGAAGTGAGGATTGCTCGGGTTGCTGTCGGTCGCGAGTCGCAACTGTGGCACGAACAACGCAGACCGGGCTCCGCCTCAGAATCCTTTTCCGGTAACGGGCAAACAAGGGAGTCTGCGATGGCTAAGATCCTAATATCCTGGACCGATCCCGCTTCGCTCCATCCGGGCGACGCGAACGTCTCTTGGCGGCCTGGACCCTTAGGCGCTCGAGCCGGATCCAGGCGTCCAGGATGCAGGCCACCGACCATGCCTGCGCCGGGCAGCCGCGCGGGCGGTGGGGCGGGTCGCCGTCGAAGATCTCGCTGACGGTGCCGAGCCCGGCGTCGAGCAGGTGATCGGAAATCGGTTCCAGACGTGCCTGGGCTGCGGCTGCATCGCCGGTCACGCGGTTCTCGGCGAGCGCGTAGGGCCCGAGCAGCCAGGCCCAGACGTTGCCCTGATGGTAGGCCGCATCGCGACTGCGGACATCCCCCACATACTGGCCCTGATAGTCGGGATCCTCCGGCGTCAGCGACCGCAGTCCGTATGAGCAGAGGAGATGGCGCTCGCACATGGCCACGACTGCCGCCTGATCGGGCGGATCGAGCGGCGAGTGGACGAGACTGACCGCGAAGATCTGATTCGGGCGGATCCGCGCGTCGCCTCCGTCCGGGCCGTCCAGGACGTCGTACAGTCCCAGTCGGTCCGGGCGGACGAAACGCGCAAATCCGGCCCGGGCCGCGTCGGCGCAAGCGCGGTAGCGCCGGGCATCCAGGCCCAGTCGGTCGGCGAAATCGGCCATCATCCGGAGCCCGTGATACCAGAGCGCATTGATCTCCACTGGTTTGCCGATGCGGGGGGTGACGACCCAATCGCCGACCTTCGCATCCATCCAGGTGAGTTGCACGCCCGGCTCACCGGCTCGGATCAGCCCGTCCACCGGGTCCATGGCGATCCCGTAGCGCGTTCCGTTGCGATAATGGGTGATGATCGACTCCAGGAGGGGGAAGGCGCGCGCGAGCGCATCCAGGTCAGCCGTGGCCTCGACATAGGCGCGCCAAGCCTCGATCAGCCAGAGCGCGGCATCCACCGTGTTGTACTCGGGAACCTCGCCGGAGCCGGGGAAGCGGTTGGGCAGCATGCCGCGGTCGACCAGACCGGTGAAGGTCTCGAGGATGCGCCTCGCTGTCTCGGGTCTCCCGGTCGCGAGGGTCAGGCCGGGGAGCGCGATCATGGTGTCCCGGCCCCAATCGCCGAACCAGGGGTAGCCGGCGATCACGGACATGCCGCATGCCAGGTCATCACGCGGATCGCGGGCGGCGATCGCGCGCTCGATCAGAAAGCTGTCGGCCGCGAGGATGAGCTGGTCGATCCAGCTCGGGAAGGTTGCGATCCCGGATTGCGCGGCCCTCGCGGTCCGCAGGAGCGCGCGATCACGCCGCTGGAAGCGTTCGAGCGCCTCGTTCGGATCAGGGTCGTCGGCGGATGCGAGCGTGGCCAGGATCCCGCACCGACTCATCGAGTCCAGGGACAGCTCCGCGAAGCCCACCCTCAGATGATCTTCCTGGTCTGGCAGGCCACGCTCCTGCTCGAGCGACAGGTTGAAATGCTCGATCCAGTCGGGATCAGTCCGAATTGTTCCGCCGCAGCCGATCAGATTGAGCGCAGACCCATCGGCGCGCTGAATCCGCAAGCGACCTCCGGTCGCCTGGAGCGCGGGATCGAATTCACCCTTACGCCGGACCTCATGGTGGTCCCGGTCGGCGAGGAGGAGGGCGATGCGCAGTCGTGGGGCGGCCCCTGCCCGACTGCGCAGCAACTGGTAGGTGAGCCACACCCCGTCCTCGCCCGGCGGCATCCAGATTCGCTGCTCGATCGTCAGGTCGGCGCAGCCCCAGTGCCACACGGGCATCCGCCCCTCGAGTCGAAACGACTCGATCAGCACATGGCCGGATGGCTCAACCCGGCCCTCGGCAAAGCGGTTGCTGAACAGAGGCCAGGCCCGCTCCCCGTCGATCAGGGTCGTGTCCATCTTGACGACCAGCAGTCGGCGCCCGAGCGGCGGGTCGACCGGCGCGATCAGCAGACCGTGGTAGCCGCGTGTCCGGGTCCCGGCGACCGTTCCCGCGGCATAGCCGCCCCGGCCGTTGGCGAGCCACCACTCCCGGCGCTCCGCCTCCGCCAGCTCGCCGCACAGGGCACGGCCGATCCTGATCCCGCCGGCACCGGAGCGGCTCATCGAAGCAGACCCGGCTGCCCGGACGTGGTCGGTCTCGCCAGACGATCGGCCATGTTGCACACTGTCACTCCACCGAGTCGAGGATCCGAACGAACGCAGCGCGGATCATGCATCAGGACGCCCGCGGTCAGCGAGCCTTCGTGGAACGCGCCGCTGATGCCTGGATGGCGGTCCTGTTCGTCGCTGCAATGCGGGCCTTCCAGGCTCGGGCGTGATTGGCCCGTTCCTCCGCCCGGTCGTCCGGGTGCTTGGCTCGAAGCTCCTTCTGGTCCGGTTGCAGGGCGGCCCGGGGGATTGCGACTCCGGCGCCGGCGGCGCCTGGCCCAGACGCCCGTGCCGCCGCATCGAACACGGAGCGAATCCGCGTTTGAGCTGACCCTGTCAATCGAGAGCATGAGTCCTGTCGATGTCCGAGCTGACCCTCCATTTCGAGCGCCGTGCCGGCTGGGGCACAGATGTCTACGCACACTGTTGGGACGCACACCCAAGGGGGCCTCACAGCGATTGGCCCGGTCTCGCGATGGAGCCCATCGGGGACGGCTGGTACCGGATCCGATTCCCGGGGACACGATCCCTGCGACTGGTTTTCAACGACGGTCGGGGCCATCAGACGGGCGACCAGTTTCGCGACGCGAACGGCTGGCTCGATGTCGCGGGCCGCTGGCATGACCACCGCCCCGCGCATCGGTTCAGCGGGGTCGGCCCGCGGGGGACGGGCGCGCAGCCGGGTCCGGCGCCGAGCGCCTCCACCGAGCCGCGTCCCATCGCAGAGCGAATCGATTTCCGCGAGGAGACGATCTACTTTCTGATCACCACGCGCTTCTATGACGGTGATCCGTCCAACAACTTCTTCTGCCGTGACCGGATCCAATTCGATGGCGCCGGCCAGCCGGTCGATCCCCACTGGCGGGGCGACTTCAAGGGACTGATCCAGCGTCTGGACTACATCCGCGACCTCGGTTTCACTGCGATCTGGATCACCCCGCCCGTGGAGAACCGCTCCGGGCTCGACTACCACGGGTACCACCCCTACGACTGGACCCGCATCGACCGGCGCCTGGAATCGCCGGGTGCCACCTATCAGGACCTGATCGATGCCGCTCACGCTCGTGACATCAAGATCGTCCAGGACGTTGTGGTGAACCATTCCTGCCAGTACGGCATCCGGGGCAGGGTCCACATCGACCACCTGCCGATCAAATATTACGTGCCCCAAGGTTCGGAGCAGGGGCAGGTCGACCATGGTCCCTACCAAGGCCACCTCGGCAACTATGCCTGGCCCAACCGCGATGACATCGACAATCCGGTGGCCCCCGACTGGTATCGCGAGCGTCATGGTCGCGATCCGGATGGGGTCGAGCCGCTGGTCGATCCCAAGACCGGCGAGATCGTGCCCAAGCCCGGCTACAACCCGGGTCGCTTCTTCGGCGTCGACCCCAATGACCTCGACCCGGAGTGGTACCATCAGGACGGCTTCATCTGCGGCGGCGACTGGGAAAGCGTTCGTCCCCTCCAACACAAGCACCTGGCGGGTGACTGCATCGATCTCGCGACGGAGCGGCGAAACGTGAAGGACTACATCATCGGCGCGGTCAAGCGCTATCTCGACATGGGCGTCGATGCCCTGCGCATCGACACCGTCAAGCATATCGAGCGCGACAATCTGCTGGAGTACGTCAACGCCTGGAAGGCCCACAAACCGGGTCTCTTCGTGTTCGGCGAGAATCTGGTCAAGGGCTACGGCTGGGGCGATCTCGGCGGCGGCGACAACGGGCCCTCGCAGATCCGTCCCTGGTGGTACACGCGGATCGGCCACGATCCGCAGGACCCCGAATCCGGTGGAGATTCCGGCTTCCCGCAGCTCGATTTCGGACTCTTCTCGACCTTTCGCGACACCGTGAGCAGGGGCACCTACGAAGGCACCGCCCAGATCCTCGGCATGGACTGGATCTACGGCGACGTGACCCAGCTGGTGACCTTTCTTCAGAACCACGACGTCGGCCCGGACAACGACTTCAAGTACCGTTTCAAGGGCGACCAATGGATGGCGGCCGCGGCGTACAATCTGATCTGGACCGTTCGCGGGATTCCCTGCCTTTATTTCGGCGAGGAGATCGAGTTCATGAAGGGGGCGCCGCAGGATGTCGAGGGTGAGCGCGACACCCTGCACCAGACCGGCCGCGCCTATTTCGGTGACCACCTGAGCGACGGGCGCATCCGTGAGACCCAGGCACATCCCCTCTATCAGCACATCCGGCGCCTGAATCGGATCCGGCGCGCCGTCCCGGCGCTCCAGAAGGCGCGTCTGAGCCATCTCGCCGAATGGGGCAGCGGGATGCGCTTCGTCCGGGACCATGCCGAAAGCGGCAGCTACGTCGTGGTCGGTCTGGCGATCGGGTCTGATCAGGAGATCGGCATCGACGGGGTTCGGCCGGGGCTGTACCGGGATGCGGTGACCGGCCATGAGCAGGCGTCTGAAGGCCGGCTGGTCTTCCGTGTGAAGGCCAACTCGGCCGGCATCTATGTCTTGGACGGTCCGGGTAAGATCGGCGAGGACGGCTTTTATCTGAGGTGAGCACGGAGGGTTTGCCGACATGACCTGGGAAGGTTGGCTGACGATCACCGTCATCGGACTCGTGCTGGTGTTTTTGGTGCAGGGCCGGATTGCGACCGATGTCGTGGTCGTCGCCGGTGTCGTGCTGTTGCTGCTCGCGGGGGTCCTGACCCCTGAGGAGGCCCTCGCCGGCATGGCGTCCACGGGCATGCTCACGGTCGCGGCCCTCTATGTAGTGGTTGCCGGTCTGCAGCGAACCGGCGGGATCGCCTGGGTCAGTCGCCATGTCCTCGGACGGCCCAAATCCCTGCCCAGGGCGCAGATGCGCCTGATGCTGCCCGTGGCCGCCATGTCGGCCTTCCTCAACAACACGCCGGTCGTCGCCCTGTTCATCCCCGCTGTGGCCGACTGGTCGCGCCGGATGGGCCGGTCGGCCTCGCGGTTCATGATGCCGCTCAGCTATGCCGCAATCCTGGGCGGTACACTGACCCTGATCGGGACCAGTACCAATCTGGTGCTGAGCGGTCTTTGGGAGAGCGGTGGGGGCGAGCGGATCGGATTGTTCGAGATCGCGTGGATCGGTCTCCCCGTGGCCCTGGTCGGGATCGCCTATGTGGCCTTGGCCGGTCAATTCTTGCTGCCCGAGCGCAACCCGGTCATCGGCCGCGACGAGACCGATGCACGCGCGTACACGGTGGCGATGGAGGTGGATCCGCGCGGTCCCTTGGTAGGTCAGACGATCGAGTCGGCTGGCTTGCGCGGTTTGCCCGGGCTGTTCCTGGCCGAGATCCTGCGCGGGGACCGGCTGCTGCCCGCGGTGGGGCCGCAGGAGCGCCTGCAGGCGGCCGACCGGCTGGTCTTCGTCGGAATCGTTGATTCCATCGTCGATCTCCGCAACGTCCGCGGACTCCTCCCGGCGACCGACCAGACGGGCAAGCTGCCGGTCGCGCGACATCGCCGGACCCTGGTCGAGGCGGTGGTGTCCTCCGACTGCCCTTTGGTCGGGTTGAGCATCCGCGATGGCCGCTTCCGCACGCGCTACAACGCGGTGGTGCTCGCGGTCGCGCGCGCCGGCTCACGGATCCAGCAGAAGATCGGCGACATCGTGCTTAGGCCGGGCGACACCCTTTTGATCGAGGCCGGTCCGTCCTTTACCGAGATGCACCGGTTCTCACGCGATTTCCTCTTGGTGAGTCAGGTCCAGCGCTCGCACGTGGTCCATTGGGAGAAGGCCGGGTTCGCAGTCGCCATCCTGCTTGCCATGGTCCTGATTGCAGTCTTCGCCCCGTTCGGCTGGGGTATGCTGGAGGCCGCGCTGCTGGCTGCCGGGGCCATGCTGGCCTTTCGTTGTGTCACGGCGACTCAGGCAAGACGGGCGGTCGACTGGCAGGTACTGCTCGTTATCGCCGCGTCCCTCGGCCTAGGGAAGGCGATGGAGGTGACCGGCGCGGCGGGATTTCTCGCCGGGAAGCTGATTGCGCTGGCGGGCGAGGACCCCTGGCTCACCCTGCTGATGGTCTACCTGATCACCACCATGCTCACGGAGATCGTCACCAACAATGCCGCGGCGGTCCTGATGTTCGCCATTGCGGCCGGGGCGGCGGAGGTCATTGGGGCCGATTTCAAGCCCTTTTTGTTTACCATCATGATGGCCGCATCCGCCAGCTTCGTGACCCCCATCGGCTATCAGACCAACCTGATGGTGATGGGCCCCGGGGGCTATCGCTTCGGCGACTATGTCAGGATGGGCCTCCCGCTGAATCTCGTGGCCGGCCTGGTGACCTGCTCGTTGGCGCCCCTGGTCTGGCCCTTCACTTCGAGTGGCTGACAGCGGATGCGCTCGGGCCCCGACAGGGCGCTGCCGGGTGCCGCTTGCAGCAGACGGGGACAGGGTTTCCAATAGG
>NZ_JAJDNA010000086.1 GCF_022340925.1 Thiocapsa sp. | reverse complement strand
GATCGTCGACGACGAGCCCAACATCGTCATCTCGCTCGAGTTCCTGATGATGCGGGAGGGCCACCAGGTGCGCGTGGCCCGCGACGGCGAAGCCGGCCTGGCGGCCGTGCGGACCCACCGGCCGGACCTGGTCGTGCTCGATGTCATGATGCCCAAGCTCGACGGCTTCGCGGTCCTGGAGGCGGTGCGCGCCGACGCCAACCTCGCCTCCACCCGCATCCTCATGCTGACCGCCAAGGGGGGCGAGGTGGAGCGCAAGAAAGGGCTCGACCTTGGCGCCGACGCCTATATCGCCAAGCCTTTCTCGACCCGCGAGCTGGTCGACAAGGTCAAGGAGCTGCTCGAGACGCCGCGCTGAGTCGCCCGAATTCGGCTTCAACCTGACAAGGCCGCGCTTCCTCGGATCCGCGAACATCGAGCCCCTCGCCATGCCGCCACCGGAACCGGGACTTCCACCCGTCGCGGATTGACAGATGGAAGGACCGATCAATTCGGGCGGCTCCAGCCTTACCGGACCACGCTGTCGCGATCCCACCTGAGTCTGCCATGTCGCAGGTGGTTGGGTAACGTTGGCTCCAAGATGCGGGTCGCGTCTGCAGCCCCGTCTGGCGCCTTCGAGCGGCGCACCAACGCACGCCTCCGGGTTTGCCGTAGGGATACTTACTCCGTGCTTGGTACCCAGGTTTTCCAGAGATTCAGTCGCCAGTGCTGAAGCATCGTGAAGAAACGCGCTTGGCCATATCGTTCGATCAGTGTAGGCGCCGGCTTGAGCAGATTCCGACCCAGTGCCATCGACTCCACGTCCCATCCCAGAAGTGAAAGCACGGTGGGCGCAATATCCAACGTCGTTGCCTCGCGCTGAACGACCCCGGGTTCCAGCTCGGCGGACCGCGCCAACCACAGATTCTCCCGCTGTCCGCGATGTTCATCCAGGATTGGCGAAATCTCGTTATGCATCATCAAGTGGTCCGATGCGACGATCACCACAAGCTCGTTTTCCGACCTCTGCTCGGCGGCGTAGTCCTCGATCCTCGTTACAAATTCCGATACCAGCCTGTCCGCACAGTGAACTGCATTGAGCATGGCATAGCCCCCTTCGCCATACCGGATTGACTTGCAGCTTGGGGTCTCATGACCACGCGGCGGATGTGTGTCGAGTGTCAACAGAAACAGAGCGAAGGGTTGTTCCCCTGCGGAAAGCTCCCTGAACTTATCGAAGGCGGTCTGCAATAGGGTATCGTCATATACACCCCAGCGAGAGGTCGGAAGTCGCCCGCCGTGCAGAGCCTGGAGCTCGTCGACGCCGAAGATTTCCTTGACTCCATGATCCGGATAAAAGCGTTGCTTGCCCGCGAAGTGAAGATCGGCCCCTCCGAGATAGACATTCCGGTATCCGAACCAGGTGAGGATATCACCTAGACAGGTCACTCCCGGAACGAAGCTCTCGACATCGCCCAGATCGTTGCGGTTCGGCTTGAAGGTCGCCAGCGGGACACCACACTGACTCGCCACCATGCCCGCGATCGTCCAATCTGTCATCGGTGCCTGACGGATACCGCGGATCGACAGCGAATCCTGCTCCAATGTTCTCAATCCCCTCGCGAGCCCCGGAAAAACCCTGTCGTCGAGGAACAGCCGTTCAACGCTCTCGACATAAAGATACACAAGATTCTTGGGTGGACCGTCTTGATGCGAAAGCCCGTCGATCCCCGCCAATTCGTCGTTGAGCGAATGGGCCGACGGCGACCAACTCTTGCGCAAAAAATGGTTGATCTCCAATACAGTCGGATGAACCGCTACGGAAAAGCACACCAAGAAGCCGAGAATCGTGGCCTCGACTGGTAACGAGAGACGATTCAAGCGCCCTTCGCGGGTCCTGAAGAGAGCAGCAGCAAGAGCAGCGGTCATCAGCAGCAGAGTGCCGCTGACGAATGCGAGCTCGAAAGGGAAGTTGAGCGGATTCAGACCCGACAGGCCGTAGGTCAAATGGAACAGAGTCGCCTCGGTGATCCCTTCACCCGTGATCTGGTCTGAGATGAAAAAGATCAGCGTGAACAGGGTAGAGAGCAGCGCCGCAATCACCCCGATCGGTTTGATGAACCGCGAGCGGCAGAAATAGCGGAGGAACAGGATCAGGCTGAAGGTGGAAGCAACCGGAACCCAGAGAATTTGGATCATGGCGGCTGACGAGGGGGGCGCTTTGTTAGCTCAGTGCACGTCGAGCCGCTTGTTGGCTAAGCCGTCGCGCCGGAATCGCGGCAAGCCATCGTCCGACGGAAACGGAACGGCAGAGTGCGCAGCGGCTCTGGCGAACCGAGTATCAGGTCCGGCATGGTCGGGTAGGCAGCCGAATGGATCCCGCTCCTTGTACTGAATGCGCGAAGGCTGTGATGGTCGGGGCCGGCTCCGTACCAACCGACCCCAACCCTGCCGCCCAGAAGCTTTCGCCTAAAGCGTGGATCTGCAAGACCCTGGAAGATACCTGGAGGGAACCGAGCCAGACCCCGTGTCACCCGCGCATTCAAACCCAAAAAGCTGAGTTGGCATATCGGTTGTGGCTGCCGCTGTGTCCGCTGCCGTCGTGGGCGTCAAGACAACCGTCAACCCATTCAAGTCAGGGTCAATGCTATCGTCTCGAACGGTGACAGTGATGGCACCATTGTCATCGGTATCGACAGACGACACATACTGCGTTCCTGTGGATGTTTCGCAACCCCATTCGCCCGCGCCGGGAGCATCGGCGGCTGTTCCGGATTGGTACACCTCGGCAACGGTGGTTCGGCATTGACTCGCCGCTAAAATGACTTCGGACATTTTCGCCTTCATCATGTAATCCTGGTACGCTGGCAGCGCAATTGCCGCCAAGATACCAATGATTGCCACAACGATCATCAGCTCGATGAGTGTGAAGCCGGCCTGCTGTCTTTTCATGTAAGCGCTCTCTCGTTACTTGGTGGATGATGCTGGAGCGTCGGGCGTGGTCCGTGCTCTATGGACGCCCCGGTGAGACTCCCAGTCGAGTGCCTGCATGATTCGGGCCATCAAGAGCCGAGTCTCGAGCGGCGACGCGCGATGCAAAACCGCGCCAGCGGCGCATCGGGGAATTGAGGGAATTGTCGGCGATGGGGGAGCAGCTGTTGTTGCCCGCGTGCTCCGGCGAAGGAGCTGATCGCCGCACTGGTTTTGCGTGATGCGGCCCGGCAGACGCGATCTGAGGTCAGGGGTGGCGCCAGGGGGGGGAACGCATGTCGTTGCGAGGCGCCCTGCGGGCACAACTCAGATCCGAGGGGCCGCGGGACGGATGTCCCCGAGGTGACGTGATGTGTCAGAAGGTGACTCAACGCGGCAATCCCAGCCTGGTCTGGAGCCTGCCCGCTGGAGCACTTCAGACCAGCTGTTGTGCCGATCACCGAGGCAGCCTGGTCATGCGGCCCAGATGACGTGTTGACCCCCGACGAAATCCAGCGCTTCCGTATCCGGCTCATCGGCTCGATCGACGACGCCGGCCCATGTGTCATTCGAGCGCGGCGTCCGCAACCCGCCCGAGGGGAATATCCCCGAACACTGGAGCGATTTGAAGCCGCCCGCCCCGGCCGATATCCGCAGCAGCCTCTCGCGGCGACCGGAAGCGGGCCGAAATACACGGGATCAACGGCCCGGACCTTGACGGGGCTCACCACAGGCTCGACACTCATGCAGGCCGAGCGTGGCGTCCGGCCGACCGCGACCTGGCTGACGCACTGCATCGGGCAGCGCGCCGGTGGTCCGGGTGCAACAGTCCCGGCAGCCGCAAGAAATCCCAGACATTCAACCAGGAGGTGAGCATCGTGGCACAGAGCATGGGCGAGATCATGAACCCAGGCGCGGTGGTCCGTGACCCGGAGTTTCCGGACGCGCCGGAGGACTGGACCCGGGAGCATGCCGAGGCGGCCGCCCAGGCGGATGGCATCAGTCTGACTCAGGATCACTGGGACATGATCAAGGCGCTGCAGGGCTATTTCGGACGGCATGACAAACCCAACGTCCGGGCGCTGCACGACGCGCTCGACGAGGCCTTTCACAGCCGCGGCGGCATCAAGTACCTGTACGAGATCTTTCCGGGCGGCCCGGTTGCTCAGGGGTGCCGCTTCGCCGGGCTGCAGGCGCCGTCCGGGGCGGTCGACAAGTCGTTCGGAAGCGTCCAGTGAGGTCTCCGACCGGAGAAGACCGCGTCGTTCGATAGGAGAGCTGACCCGGCGGCCGGCTCTTGAGTCAACACGAAGTCCGGCCCCGCGCGGCCTATTCTGCCCGGAGCCCGTGTGGACCACGGGCGTCGTGCCGGTGCCGTCGTCTCCCTTGCCCGGTCGAACGTCGCGACCGGGCCGACCCCGTCGGTCCTTTCACTCAGACCTGTCCCGCAGCGCCCGCGGCACGGGTGGTACGGGCATGACGCCCGCGCCCGAGGCAGAACGGATTGGGCCCCAGCACAGCGGACCCCGGCTCCACTCAGACCGCCGCCAACGCCGCCGACT
>NZ_JAJDNA010000074.1 GCF_022340925.1 Thiocapsa sp. | reverse complement strand
CGCGAGGAGCAGGACGCGGACCACCAGTCGAACCGAAAAGGCGAGGATGGGCACCACACGACCCGCGGCGAACCGCAGGGCATCCAGCGCCGTGGGCTGGCGTCCGGGCCCGGGCAAGCCGATGAACATCAATGAGGCCTGAGCCAGTGCCCCGATCGCCACCAGGACCGCCGTGGTCAGGATCAGGGTCGCGATGCCCAACGGCGTGAGCAGGAATAAGACGATGTCCTGGTCCGCAATCACGGTGCTTCCGGATAGGCGCATCGACAGGCGGACGACCAGTCCCGGCAAAGGCGCGAGCAGGACGATCCCGAGCAGGGTGTAGGCGAGGTTGACCATGAGCATCGGCCACCAGACCAACCTCAGGCGCCCCAAGAGCGCTGTCCAGACCCCGATCGCCGACTGATTCATCATCCACCTCTTCTGCGCCTTTGCGCCCGGAGTGCGGCAAATCGACTCGAGAAGCCGTGCTCCGGCCTTGCCAGCCGTATCAGGCAAATGCAGGGCAGAACAGCCAGCTTCGGCGCGGAGCCGGGCGCGCGACACTCCAGGGAAATCCGGCCGGCGACGGAGGGGCCGGTGAGCCCTGAACAGCCCCACCCTGCATCCTTGTATCCGCCGACCCGAACGCGCAGCCTGGGTCGCGGCTCACCATCACCTCGGCCGTGGCCATCAAGGATACACTTGCCGAGGCGTTCAGGGGCGCTGCTGAACGATTCCACCGAAACACCTTCACGAGGTCGCCGCGCATGCATGCCGCCACGCTGACGCTCATCATCCTGGCCGCCGGACTCGCGAGTCAGTGGGTGGCCTGGCGGATCCGCCTGCCGGCCATCGTCATCCTGATCGCCACCGGTCTCGTTCTCGGGCCTGTCACCGGCATCATCGCGCTCGCGCTCCCGCAGGATGAGCTGACCGAGCTGATCGGCTTGGGCGTGGCGATCATCCTGTTCGAAGGCGGCATGGATCTGAGACTCAGTGAACTGCGGCGCGTCGGACACGGCATTGGTCGACTGACGATCCTCGGACCGCCGCTGGCCTGGCTCCTCGGCAGTCTTGCCGCGCACGCGATTGCCGGACTGAGCTGGCCGGTGGCCTGGGTGCTCGGCGCCATTCTGGTGGTGACCGGCCCAACCGTCATCCTGCCGCTCCTGCGCCAGGCGCGCCTCGACAAGGAATCGGCGTCGCTCCTGAAGTGGGAAGGCATCGTCAACGACCCGGTCGGCGTCCTGCTTGCCGTGCTGACCTTCCAATACTGCACCATCGCCGGGGGCGGACTGACCGACACCCTGACCGGCCTGGGTGCCGCCGTCGTCGCGGCTGTCCTGTTCGGCGGTGCCGGCGGGTGGCTCACCGGCTGGCTCTATCGGCGCGGCTGGGTGCCCGAGCACTTGAAGGCACCGATCCTGATGGTCCTGGTGCTCGGGGTCTACTGGGCCAGCAACCTTGTCCAGCACGAGGCGGGGCTCCTGAGCGTCACCCTCATGGGCATGGTCATCGGCAACATGAAGCTGGTCGAGCGCGAGGCGTTGCAGCGCTTCAAGGAGAACCTGACGGTCCTCCTGCTCTCCGTGCTGTTCATCGTCATCCCGTCGCAGCTCGAGCCGAGCCAGCTCGCTCTGCTGGACTGGCGGATCTGGCTTTTCGCGCTGGCGATGCTGCTGGTACGCCCGCTCACGATCGGGCTTGCGACCCTGGGCGCACCGATGCGCCGGGAAGACAAGCTCCTGCTGGCCTGGATTGCTCCGCGCGGCATCGTCGCCGCCGCCACGGCCGGGATCTTCGGGCCAGCGCTTGTGGCCAGCGGCCATCCCGACGCCGAGAAGCTGCTGCCCATCGTGTTCCTGGTCATTATCACCACCGTCCTGGCACACGGTCTCACGATTGGCATGCTCGCACGCCGCCTCGGTCTCGCGGCCCGCAGCGCGAACGGGCTGCTGATCGTCGGTGCCTCACCCTGGACCCATGCCCTGGCGCGCGCACTGACGAGGCTGGAGATCGATGTCTTGATGGTGGACGGCGCCTACCACCGCCTGAAGCGGGCGCGCATGGACGGCATCGACGTCTACTACGGCGAGATCCTCTCCGAGCATGCCGAGCACAGGCTCGAGACGCAGCATCTGAGCGATCTCCTGTGCGCGACCGACAACGACTTCTATAACGCGCTGGTGTGCAAGGCCGAGGGGCGCGCGTTCGGACACCACCGCACCTTTCAGCTGGCCACCCACCAGGAAGCCAGTCAGGAGATGAAACGACTGACCCTCCAGCAACGCGGATATATCGCCTTCGCCCCCGACGCCGATTTTGAAACCCTGCACCAGCGCCTGGATGACGGCTGGACGATTCAGACGACGCGACTCAGCGAAGCCTACGGTCTCGACCAGCTCACGGAGCGCCTGGGCGAATCCGGACAGGACTGGTTGCTGCTCGCCGGTGTTTCCCCGGGCGGATCGTTGCGGCTGTATTCCAGGGAGCAGTCCTTCACGCCGAAGGCCGGCTGGCTCCTCTTCTATTTCGCCCCCGATCAGGACGCCTCAGGCCGGTCCTGAGGGACTGGAAATCAATTGGTCTGGCCGCCCTCGGCGCGGCCCGGCCCGGGTGTCGGGCATCTGCGCCGATCGGTTAGCCGGCCGACGGTCCGCCCCCCTGGATCCGTGTCCGGGTCGTCGCCACAGACGAGACGAATTGACCAGTGAAGCCTTAACGCCCGCGAGGTGAATCCACCGCTGTCGCCCAGGGTCAAACCCGAGTGCACCACCAGCCCGAAACGCGTTGGGCAGCAACGACTCCCGTGCGGGGGCGTGTTAACCTGATCGGGTGATGAAGCGAGCAACCGCGGTCTATGCGTTCCTCTCGCGCGCCTTGTATGCCCTGGCGAGCCTGTTCCTACTGGCGATCAGCGTCGCGATGATCGGCGCCGCGGGGCTGGACATCTGGCGTTCGGCGGCAGCCGGCGAGCCACTCAAGGCGGCCCTGCTCGACGGAATCGGCCTGATCGTGGTCTCACTCGCCGTTTTCGATGTCGCGAAGTATCTGATGGAGGAAGAGGTCCTGCGCGAACGGGAGCTACGCTCGGCGACCGAGGCGCGTCAGACCCTGACCAAATTCCTCGTGATCATCATCATCGCTCTCACGCTGGAGGGTCTCGTCTTCGTCCTCGGCGCAGCCGGCACGGACCTCAGCCTTCTCGTCTACCCGGCCGCGTTGCTGGGGGTCTCGGCCCTGTTGGTCGTCTCCCTGGCCATCTACGTGCGCCTCAGCAGCAACGCCGAGCGGCAGCTCACCGACCAGGAAGATCCGACCGCCCGGTCGGGGCCGCCGCCCCCACCGAAACCGGCGGATTGACCCCGTCTGTTCCGCCGACCCCGAGTGGCTTTGTCGAGACCGAGCAACCAATTCCCTGGCTGCCCACCAAGATGCGGGCTGCGGCTCAGAGGCTGTGAAAGACTCCCTCTGAACCGTTTCCCGTAGCCTGGCTGGAGCGCAGCGACATCCAGGTATGCGTCGCAACCATTTGATTCAGATTGAACCGGACAGTTCGCTCCCGGATGACGCTGCGCTTCAACCGGGCCATGCCGCCACAAGGGAAAGCGCCTCGCTACTCGCACCCTGCCGAGACCGCTGCTCCGCTCACTCCAGCAGGCTATCTGCTCTCTCGGACCCTCGACCAGCGCGGCCGGATCGTCGGCTTCTTGTTTGCGGGTGATCCAGAGGAGCCTGACGGCTCGCACGTCTGCCTGCGCACCGCCCGCGTCCATCAGAGCGTGAACGCATCGCGTCTGTCCGACGGGGCGGTTTACCGCTCCTTTTGCGACACCCTGCCGACCGGCCTGCGAGAGGCCATGGCTGGTATCGCCTTCGCGGCCCGCGACGCCGGTCGCGGCCTGTGGCCAAGCACCGAGGGCGCGCTGGAGCGGCCGGCGACCATTCGGACCACGGCCGACGTGGAGGCGGCGGTCCTTGTCCCGAAGCGGTTCCGCCGTCTCGCACGCTATTTCGCGTCCGGCTCACACAACCTCACGGCTTTTCTTGCATGGCTACGGGCGCAGCCGGGCGAGCGCGACGGCAACCTCGTGCTCCCGTCCATGGAGCCCGCCAACCTGCACGACATCATTTCGATCGATGGGGACCGCATCTGGATGACCGTACCCAGCGACGCCTTTCTCAGCATCGACACGCCGGAAACCTGGCGTAGCTCCCTGGAGCAACCGGGCTGGCACCGACCTCGGGAACGAAACCGTCACGATCCTCAGCACCCGCGGCGCCCCGATCGATCTGGCCCAGTACCGCATGCAGGATGGCGACAGTGACTCGGGTAGGGTCCTGCACGGCGTGCTCGCAGGAGGAGACGCGCTGCGTGTCAGACTCAACGCTGAGGTCCGTCTAGGCAACCGAGGTGACACCATCCGGCTCGTCTCACCGGCAGGCGAGGTAATGGACCGGATCTCCTACGCTGAGGATCAGGCGTCCTCGGGCCGCTCGGTGGTCTTCGGACGCACCTGATGCCGGCCCGCGCCCACCAGGCTCAACGAACGAGCGAAACCCACCCGAGGACCGGCAGGCTGCGTCCGGGCGTCCAGCGCGGGATCCGTCACAGTCAGAGGCTCTCAGCGCAACCGCCTTCCGGGACCGCGATGCTTCGGCCGAAGTCTCAGATCGCAGTGACCCCCGAACCGGTCCGGTTATCGCAACGACGAGGGAAACGCGACTGAGCTGCCCCCCTTGGCCAGCGTCGGGGATTCTGGACTGTGCGGCTCGACGCGCCCGGATCGCTAAGAGCCCGTGCCCACCTTGCGGCGGCGCTTCATCGTAATCCGCGGGGGCGTCGGTTCGCTCTCAGGCGCATTGACCGATCTTTCCTCACGCGGGCCGCCCGCCCTGGGAGCCGCCGAGTCCAATTGACGGTGCGTGAACCCGCATTCCGGACATGCTTTGAGCGCATGCTTATCGGCACCGCATGCCGGGCAGGGTGAATATGACATGACCACCTCCTTGTGAGGTCCCAGCGACACCGTGTCGCTGACTGACCGCTGCTGTCCACTCGCCCCGCTCCCGGATCCGCTCGACCCGACCGTAGGCGTCGCAAGGGGTGAAGCCCCGCGGGGAAGACATCCTCCGCGAGGCTTCGGCGTGTGCCCCACCGCTACCGCAGCAGCAGCGGCCCACAGACTTCCATGTGGATTTCTAGCAGAAGTGAAGGTGGCGAACCGGCACTGGTTCACAGCATCGAAACCGTCGCGCCCCGCGAACCGGATCACGGTCTTCGATCCGATTCATCGGCATGCTTGAAGCGCCTGGCCTGAGCAGCCTTTTAAGCCGAGCCAGCGGGTCCTGAGGATGGGAGCAGCTCCACTGTGTCCCATCGCTGCTGGAGCGGCAATGCCCCACGGACTTCCAACTCCTGGCAAGCCCCGGGGAGCACCGACCTGCTCGCCACTGCAGGCCGACCGAGCCTGGGATCACCAAGCTCCCCTGCCCCAGTGCCGCCTATTGGCGGGCGCACAACCCCACCGCTTCAAGTTGACAAGCGACGACCGGATCCGGAAGATACGCGCCTCTGTGGTGACCGCGAGCGATGCTCCCACGACCGGTCAATCAGTCTGCAGGCATGCCAGACTGGACAGAGCCTCCAGGGATGGAGCGCCATATTTCAAGCGCCCGTAGCTCAGTTGGATAGAGTACCTGGCTACGAACCAGGGGGTCGGGAGTTCGAATCTCTCCGGGCGCGCCATGAAAACAAGAGGTTACGGAATAGCCCGTAGCCTCTTTTCGTTTATGGCTAAACAAACGGCTAAACTTTTGGGGCCGCACTACCCTGGATTCCCCCGTTAGCGATGTCTAGCCTCGTCGCCCTCATGGGCTTCCTGATGCTGGCCATCGGCCTCGCGGTGCTCGTCTCGCCCGCAGTGCTCCGGGACCTCCTGCACGGCTTCCTTGAGTTCCGATGGGTCTATTGGGTCAGCGGGCTGCGCGTGTTGGCAGGGGCCGCCCTGGTCGTCGCCGCGCCAGCCACCAAGCTTCCCGACTTCATCCTCCTGTTCGGGGTCCTAATGCTCGCGGCAGGCACCTCAATCCCGTTCCTGGGCAAGGCGCGTGTGGATGGGATGGCCGAGGGCTGGCTGCGGCAGTCGGAGGCGATGTTGCGGGCCTGGGGAGCGCTGGCCGCAGTCCTCGGAGCTGTGGTCGCCTGGGCGGGGCTCTGACGGGCCAGCGAGCCCGGAGAATGCCGGATAGGAAAGACCCGGCAGAAGCCGGGTCTACGTTGCGGTGGTGTGCCCCTCTCTCAAAGTAGACCGTGACTGGCGAAGCTATAGGCATCGCCCCCGCCTACCACGAAGTGGTCCAGTACGCGAACCTCTAAGAGTGCGAGCGTCTCCTTGATCCGCTGCGTTATGCGGTGGTCCGCCTGACTCGGCGTAGCATTGCCCGAGGGGTGATTATGGGCGAGTATCACGGCCGCCGCGTTGAGTTCCAGGCAGCGCCGCGCAATCTCCCGCGGGTGAACGGAGGC
>NZ_JAJDNA010000073.1 GCF_022340925.1 Thiocapsa sp. | reverse complement strand
AGCGATGACTCGCCCGATGGCACTGATCCAACCTTTCGCCGCACTCCGCCCAGCCCCGGGCCGGGCCCGGGACGTGGCGGCCCCGCCCTACGACGTGATGAGCGCAGCCGAGGCACGACGGATGGTCGAGGGTCGCCCCTGGAGTTTCCTGCACGTCTCGCGCCCGGAGATCGACCTGCCGGAGGGCGTGGATCCCTACAGTCCGCCAGTCTATGCAAAGGCCCGCCACAATCTGGAGCGCATGGTCAGCGAGGGCATCCTGGTGCGCGATCCGGCGCCCGCCTATTACCTGTACCGCCTCACCATGGACGAGCACCGCCAGACCGGCCTGGTAGCCGTGGCCTCGCTCGAGGCCTACGACAGCGAGCGGATCAAGCGGCATGAGCTGACACGTCCGATGAAGGAGGATGACCGGGTGCGTCAGATCGATGCCGTGAATGCGCAGACGGGCCCTGTCCTCCTCGCCTGTCGAGCCAGCCCGGACATCGACGCCCTGCTCGGCGGACTGGCCTCAGGCCCCGCGGAGCTTGATGTCGGCGGCAATCAGACCGTGCGTCACGAGCTCTGGCGGATCGGGGACGCAGACCGCATCGCGACCCTCACGACCGCTTTCGACGCACTGGACGCGCTCTACGTCGCCGACGGGCACCATCGCTGCGCCGCGGCATCCCGGGTTGCCGCCAGGCGGCGCGCCGATGACCCTGGACATACCGGCGCTGAACCCTACAACTTCGTGCTTTCGGTGATCTTCCCCCACGATCAGATGAAGATCCTGGATTACAACCGCGTGGTGACGGACCTCCACGGACACAGTGTCGACTCGCTGATGCAACGCCTTTCGGTCGTGTTCGACATCGAGGGCAGCATCGGCCCGGTCAGACCCGAAAGGCCGGGCGAGATCGGTATGTATGTGGCCGGGCACTGGTATCGCATGACCCTGGATCCGGCCCGCATTCCCTTCGATGACCCGGTCGGGCGCCTGGACGTGAGCCTGCTGCAGAATAACCTGATCTGCCCCATCCTCGGCATCCAGGATCCGCGGCGCGACGAGCGCATCGACTTCGTCGGCGGCATCCGGGGCCTCGACGACCTCGCGGCGCGCGTGGATCGGGGGGACATGGCTGTGGCCTTCTCGCTCTACCCCACGCGAATGGAGGACCTGATGGCGGTGGCCGACGCGGGCGAGGTGATGCCGCCCAAATCGACCTGGTTCGAGCCCAAGCTGGCGGATGGGCTGGTTTCCCACGTTCTCGATTAAGGTCAGGAGGTTGCGGTACTCACAGACCGCCCCTCTCCCGTTAAGACCTGACTCAGCGACCTCATCGAGCACGGCAGCAGGGGATGATCGGACGACCGCTGACAGCATGGTCACCTGCGGCTCTTTGCCCCACCCGAGGCGAAGCAGCCGGGTCGTCGAAGATCTGAACCGAGACGGTGTTGATCACAGGCTCGGTGTCCCCTTTGAGCCTGGGTCACTCGGCATGCTGATACCAGGTCGCGTTGAGGTACTCCGCCACGTCGGCCACGTCCTCCGCGCTCCACTGCAGCTTTAGCACCTCCTGCCAGCGCGCCACTTGGGCGCGCACCGCTTCGAGCGACTTCGCCGTCTGGACCTCGCGGATGTGCACCTGGCTGTCGTGACAGGCGCGGCAGTGGTTCTCGTAGAACAGCCGCCCGCGCTCGAGGTCCGCTGGAGTCGCGACGGCATCGAATGGGAGCAGGCAGAGCAGCGTCGGCAGCACCGCCTTGGTCATGGTCATCACTTGCGTCAGATTCCCCGCGTCTATGGCAGCGCTCGCCGTGACCCAACCGGTGAGTTGGAGGACCGCCCTCCTCCGAAGCTCGCCAGTTTTCCGGCACAGGCGAAGCTTATCACGCGCTTCGGCGCCCGCCCGGATGCAGCCAGGGGTATTCTTCCTCTTGCCTGCCCCCGGCAGGCGCTCGCGGCGTGGCCGCATGGTTTGATCATCGTCGGATGGATTTATGGGCACCGTCGAACGCTGCGCAGCCGTTTGCGCCGGGCAGGATACGCGTCCATATTGTGTCAATGGCTTTGCCTTGTGGAGAGCGTGGTTCGAGCCCAAGCCGGCGGACGGGCTGGTGAGCCAACTTCTGGATTGATGGTCAAATCGAGCTATAACCTCCCAGGCTCGCACGTCGATGACGAGCCCGCTATCCGCCACTGGCTCGACGGGCTGGCGAGCCATTACTCGGCCGAGGAGCTTGAACGGATCTCCGGCGCCTGTGCCGAGCTCACACGTTGCCGCGGCGACCGGCGGATCGAGACCGGCGAGACCCATGTCCGCCACGTCCTGTCCACCGCGGACATCCTCGCGCGCCTGCAAATGGACTACGAGACCCTGATCGCGGCCTTGCTCAATGGCTGCCTGAATCAGGGCGATCTGACCGAGGCCCAGCTCGTGGACCGCTTCGGCACGGGCATCGCCCGGATGGTCGGGGATCTGGCCCGGATCGGACAGATCGCCAACGTGAACGCCATCATCGCGGCCAAGGACCAGGACGAGCACGAGGAGAACCTTCGCCGCCTGCTGCTCGGGATTGCGGAGGACGTCCGGGTGGTCCTCGTCGTGCTGGCCGAGCGCGTTCACCTGATGCGTGCCATCAAGGATCTCGAGCCGAAGCGGCGGAACAAGATCGCGCGCGACACCCAGCGGATCTATGCACCGCTGGCCAATCGTCTCGGGATTTGGCAGATCAAATGGGAGCTCGAGGACCTGAGCCTGCGTTATCTCAAGCCCGACGAGTACAGGCGCATCGCCACGCTCCTCGCCGAGCGCCGCGAGGAGCGGGAGCAGTACATCGCGGCGGTCATCCAGACCCTTCGGGCCAAGTTCGAAGAGGCCCGGATCGACGCCCAGATCACCGGCCGGCCGAAGCATATCTACAGCATCTGGCGCAAGATGCAGCGTAAAGAGGTAGATATCGCCGAGATCTTTGACCTCCGCGCGGTGCGGATCCTGGTCGACACGGTCGCCGACTGCTATGCCGCGCTCGGCTTGGTGCATGGACTCTGGAAACACATCCCCAAGGAGTTCGACGACTATATCGCCACCCCCAAGGGCAACATGTATCAGTCGCTGCATACCGCTGTGATCGGTCCCGAGGACAAGCCGCTGGAGGTGCAGATCCGTACCCCTGAGATGCATCGCCACGCCGAGCTCGGGGTTGCAGCCCACTGGTCCTACAAGGAGGCCAAGGGGCACGACGCGGAGTTCCAGCGGCGCGTGATCTGGATGCGAAGCTGGCTCGAGCTGAAGAACGAGGGCGACGAGGCCAGCGACTTCCTCGAGCGCTTCAAGGCCGAGCTCGAGCCGGTGCACATCTACGTCCTGACCCCGCAGTCCAAGGTGATCGAGCTGCCCAAGGGCGCCACCGCCTTGGACTTCGCTTACGCCATCCACTCCGAGGTCGGCAACCGGTGTCGAGGGGCACGCGTGAACGGGCGGATCGTCCCCCTGAGCCAGGAGCTACGCAGCGGTGACACCGTGGAGATCCTGACCCAGAAGAACGCCGCTCCCAGCCGCGATTGGTTGAGTCCGCATCACGGCTATCTGACCACGGCGCGCGCGCGCAACCGGGTCCGCCAGTGGTTCAAGCAACTGGATCACGATCAGCATCTCCAAGTCGGCCGCAGCGCGCTCGACCGCGAGCTCACCCGTCTCGGCATCCTCGACAAACCGAACCTGGAAGAGCTCGCGGCTCGCTTCAACTTCAAGCGGGCCGAGGACCTCCTCGCGGCAATCGGACGCGGCGATCTGGCCGTCGGCCAGGCCGCGCGACAGGTCGGCGAGCGCAGCACCGAGCAGCCGAAAGAACCGGAGCCCAAGCCGCGCCTGCCACAGAAACACCGCACCGAACCGACCGCCGATGTCGTCGTGGAAGGTGTCGATGACCTCATGACACACATGGCCCAGTGCTGCAAGCCGGTCCCCAACGATCCCATCATCGGGTTTGTGACGCGCGGGCGCGGCGTCACCATCCACCGCATGGATTGCGGCAACATGCGGCACCTGCCGCCTGCGGAGGCCGAGCGCCTGATCGGCGTGCACTGGGCGGATCATCCCACCCAAGCCGGCTACCCGGTGGATGTGCTGGTAATCGCCGCGGACCGCAAGGGTCTGCTGCGGGACGTCTCCTCGGTCCTCTCGGACGATGAAGTGGACGTCCTCGGCGTCAACACCCATTCGGAGCGATCCACGGATACGGCCGCCATGCGCTTCACCCTCGAGGTCAAGGACATGGCCCATCTGGAGAAGATCCTGTCCCGCCTGCAACAGATCCCGAGCGTCCTGGACGTTCGGCGCTCCTACTGAGATGCGGGGATCGAGCGCACCGGGGCACCGACCGGCGTCCATGCTTCGGCCCGCGGCGCCCCCCGACGACCAACTGCGGGCCATTGCCAGTGCCTTCGAGGTACCATGGGCGACTCGCATCGTCGAGCCTTACGGCAGTGGGCTGATCAACGACACCTATCGGGTCGAAGCCGGCACGAAGCACTATCTGCTTCAGCGGATCAATACCGCGGTGTTTCCGGATCCGCAGAGGATCGCGGCCAATATCCAAGCCCTCAGCCTGCATGCGAGTCGGCAGCAGAGCCCCGGTCTGCGAATCCCGGCACTGATCCCGACCCAGGGTGGCCAACTGTCACTGCGGGACACCGAGGGCCACGTCTGGCGCCTGATGGAGTTCATCGAGGATGCGGTGACGCTGGCGCGCATCGAACGGCCCGAGCAGGGGCTCCAGATCGGCGCGCTCCTGGGTCGTTTCCACACCTTGGTGCAGTCCCTGCCGCCGGATGCCGTGGGCGTCTCCCTGCCCGGTTTCCACGACACACCCGGCTATCTGGCCCGTTTCATGGCGATCCTTCCTCAGGCCGGCCGACTCCGCGGAGACGCGGAGGTCGAGGCCTGCATCAAGCTCGTGATGGCACGCCGACGGATCGCGGCGCGACTCGCCGAGGCCCATGCCCAGGGCCGCATCCCGCTGCGTGTGATGCACGGAGATCCCAAGCTCGACAATATCCTTCTCGGCCGGGCCGACGGGCGCGGGCTGGCCTTGATCGACCTCGACACCCTGCAACCCGGCCTGATCCTGCAGGATGTCGGCGACTGCCTGCGTTCCTGCTGCAATCGCAGCGGGGAATCCGCCCACGGCCACAGCCAGGTGTCGTTCGATCTCGCGCTCGCCGAGCCGATCCTGAATGCCTATGCTCAGGAGACACGGGACTGGCTGACCGCGGACGAGATCGACCTGATCGGCGAGGCGATCCGACTCATGCCCTTCGAGCTGGGCCTGCGTTTCCTGACCGATCACCTCGAGGGCGACCGCTATTTCAAGGTCTCGGAGCGCGGCCAGAACCTCGACAAGGCGCAGATCCAATTTGCGTTGGTCCAAGACATCGAGAAGAAAGCGGGCGAGATCAGGGGATTGGTCGACGCCTGTTTCGGGAGAGGCGAGGCCCCGCGACCTTGATTCTGGAAGCGTCGGTTGACGCCGCGCCGAATCCGTTTGCCAGCCCCCCTTCCTGGTGCCAAGCCCCTAGGAGCCTGTCGGGCTTAGGATGGAACGCCCACTCAAGCCCACCCATAGGGCATGCCAGCGAGGCATGCGCATAGCGGGCGTTCAGGGTCGCGAGAACGATCAAGGGCGGCGGGGCCTTACCTAGGCTTCTCGCGCCGTTTGAGCCAAACCTCGAGACCTTGCGCGTTGAGCGCCGTGTCCAGACGCAGGAGCTGCGCGACGCTCTCGTCCGGAAGCTCGACCCCATGGCCGCGCGCACTGCCGATCAGGTAGGCGCCCACGGCGGTCTGCAGGCGGGCCTCCCGACCGGGGTCGGCGCGACCCTCCTCGGTCAGCGCGATCTCGGCCAGGGCGCGGATACTGGCCCGCAGGTCGTCGACGAGATCGGCGGGGTCATCGACAGGGCCATAATGAGTCAGATACATCGTCCTGGGCTCATAGCGCATGAGTTTGTCAAGGCTCGCGAGCCAGGCATCCGGGTCGAACGCGACCGGCGTGGTCGGGGCAAACAGCCACGGACCTGCCGCGGTATCGAATTCGCGATAGGAGATCCCGAAGGTGTCGCCGGTGAAGAAGCCATGGCTCGCCTGGTCATAGATGCAACCATGGTGATTGGCATGACCCGGGGTGTCGAGAAAACGGAGGCTGCGGCCGGCGAGATCGAACGTGGCGGCATCTGCCGGGATGACGACCCGCTCCGCGGGCACCGGGGTGGGCGCACCGAAGTCACGCGCGAAGGCCTCCTCCCCGTAGACGTCGATGGAGCCCGCGATGAGCCGGCTGGGATCGATCAGGTGTGGCGCACCCTTGGCATGGACGACCAGGCGGGCATTCGGACAGGCCGCCATCAGACCCCCGGCGCCGCCGCCATGGTCGAGATGGACGTGGGTGGGGATGACGTAGTCCACATGCCGCGGTGTCAGGCCGAGGTCCGCAATGACGCCCAACAGGCCCGGGACGGAGTTTGCCGCGCCGGTATCGACGAACGCGAGGCGGTCGCCGGAGCGCACCAGATAGCAGGCGGCAAGGCCGTGACGGTAGAGACCGGTGTCGATGCAGTAGAGGCCCTCTTGGATCTGCTGGTAGTCGGCGGCGGACATGGTGGGGGAATCCAAGCTCTGTTTGACGATTTGACGATGGTGCCCGAGTCTAAACCAAGTTCGGATTGCATGCGGCGCGGCATCCACCGACGCTGACCCGGGCATGATCGACTTCGCGGCGGATCCGCCTTTGCGTCGTCAGCGCTTGCCTTTTCGGCCCAGCTTGTAGAATCTAAGCGGCTCGCGGGGCCTGGACGCCTCGGCCGTCGGGACCCGGGCCTTGGCCGAGAGGCCGTTTGATGCCGGGCCAACCTGTCTGAATCGATCGTCCCGCACGGCGCCCGCCCGTTCTCATGCCACCACCGGAGGACTTCGGATGGACAACACAGCCGCCGCCGACAGCCCGCACCAGGAGGATCCGCGCGTCAATACGATCACCCTGGACCACCCTTGGCAATGGCTCGCAAAGGGCTGGCAGGACATCAAGACCGCGCCCTTCTACAGCCTGCGGTACGGCGCGATGATCGTGCTGATCAGCGGCCTCATCGTCTTCCTCACCATCATCGGTCACTTGACCTTTCTGATCCCGTTTCTGACGGCCGGTTTCTTTCTGATGGCACCGCTCCTGGCGATCGGTCTCTACCAGATGAGCGCCCACCTGGAACGCGGCGAGCCGGTGTCTAGCTGCCAGGCGCTGGAGGCGTTCAGGCGTAATCAGGGCCAATTGGGGGTGGCAATCGGTTTCCTGGTGATGACGATGCAGCTCTGGATCCTGGCATCCGTGTTCCTCTTCATCATGCTCTTCCATGACCCCTTTCCACCTTTTTCGAGCTTCATCCCCGTCGTGCTGCTTTCGGGTCAGCACATGGCCCTGGTCATCGCCCTGACCCTGGTCGGTGCATTCTTCGCGGCCTGTGCCTTCTGCATCAGCGCCATCACGATCCCGATGCTGATCGACCGCCAGGTCGATGCCTTCACGGCGATGCGGACGAGCGTCCGGGCGGTCACCCACAACTGGGTGCCCATGCTCCTGTGGGCCACGCTGCTTGTACTCATTGTCGGGGCCGGCCTCCTGACCCTCTATGTCGGCCTCTTTCTCGCCGTTCCTCTGGTCGGCCACGCGACCTGGCATGCCTATCGGGACCTGGTGCCGAGAGACTGAGATTGCCGAGGCTTGACCGGAGACGGCGGCACGAGCCCGTCGGACCTAGGCGGATCGAAGCGAGGGAGTGGGAAAGCGCGGCCATTGCGTTCCGGTTTTGAGGCGCACGGTGGGCCTATGTCACGAGACTTCGGGCGGATATGGGCCGCTCTCCCGCCGGCGCAGTCGATCGGCCTCAGGTCAGACAGGCGCCTAGATCAGGAACAGGGTCGCAAGCCCGAGAAAGCTCAGAAAGCCGATGATGTCCGTGACCGTCGTCAGGATCACTGAGCCCGAAAGGGCTGGATCAATCCCGAGTCGCTGCAGTACCAGGGGCACCAGGATGCCCGAGATCGCCGCCGCGAGCAGATTCAGGACCATGGCAGCCGCGATGACAGCGGCGATGCCGCTGCTGCCGAACCAGAACCAGGCGACGAGCGCGACCAGGGTTGCCCAGACAACCCCGTTCAGGGCGCCGACCGCGACCTCCTTGTACATCAGCCAGCGGACATTGGAGTCGGCGATCTGATCCAACGCCAAGCCGCGGATGGTCAACGTCAGCGTCTGGCTGCCGGCGATCCCCCCCATGCTGGCGACCACGGGCATCAACACCGCCAGCGCGACGATCTTCTCGAGGGTGCCCTCGAAGAGGCCGATCACGCCGGCAGCCGCGAACACGGTCAGCAGGTTGATGCCGAGCCAAAGCCCACGGCGCCGAGCGCTCGGCAAGATCGGCGCGAACAGGTCCTCCTGCTCCTCGAGGCCGGCGCTCTGCAGCAACCGACGGTCGGCCTCCCCGCGGATGACGTCGATCACGTCGTCGACGGTGATCCGCCCGAGCAGGCGTTCGTTGTCGTCCAGAACCGCAACCGAGATGAGGTCGCGGCGCTCGAAGAGCGCGGCGACCTCGCGTTCGCTGGCGGTCGCCCGCACCGTTGCCGCATCGGGCTGCATGACCGCGATGACGGTCAGGTCGGGGTCACGCGTCACCAAGTCCGCGATGTCGAGCTTGCCGCGGTAGCGTCCGTCTTCGGCCAGCACCATGATCGCGTCGGTGTGAGGCGGCAGCTCGCGGTGACGGCGCAGCCAGCGCAGCACGACGGCCAGCGTGACGTCGGCGCGCACACTGATGACATTGGCGCTCATGAGGCGTCCCGCGGTGCCTTCCGGGTAGCTGAGCACCGCCTCGACGCGGTCGCGATGGTCGCGCTCGAGAGCGGCGAGGATGGTCTCGGTGAGGTCGCGCGGCAGCTCCTCGAGGACGTCGGCCAGGTCCTCGTCGTCCATCTGCCCGGCGGCGACGACCAGCTCCTCGGGCTCCATCTCATCGATGAGAGATGCACGGGCCTCATCGTGGAGGTAGCTGAGCACCTCGCCGCGCATCGGCTCGGGTACGAGACCCCAGGTCAGCCGGCGTTGCTCGGGCGGCATGCCCTCGAGCAGGTCCGCGATCTCGTCGGGATGCAGGTCGGCCAGGGCGTGCCGCAGAAGCTCAGCGTTGCCTTCCGCCAGATCACGCAGGGCAAGCTCCACGAGCTCCCCAGTCAGCTGTGAACGGGTCTGGGTGGGTTCCATTGGCTTCGTCTCGTCGTGGATTCGCGTCATTGTTGCCATCGTGATCGGCCGGGTCCAGCGCCCTGTGGTGAGATGTTCAGGCCGATGGTGTAAGGTCTCGGATCGCAGTCTTCGTCCTTCCCCGAGGTGATGTCCGTGACGCCGCCCAAGCATCGCTTCCAGACCCGCACGGCCGGAACGCCGGCGCAGACTGCGGCGGGCTTCGAATGGAGCACGGATCGTCGCCGCCTGCGGCTGACCGGTCATTGGACGACCGCCGCCCTCGACGGAATCAGTGCGGCGGCCGCAGGGTCAGGACAGACGGCGGAGCCCGTGGACGTCGACGGAAGCAGCCTGACGGCGCTCGATACGGCAGGGGCGCTCCTGCTTTATCGCCTCATTGAAAGGCTGAAGGGCGATGGACGCGAGGCCCGGCTCAGCGGGTTTGACGATCGGCATCTGGCCCTGCTCGGTCTGGTGCGGGAACGGCTCGCAGCGCAGGCCGACAGTCTGGCCGCCCTCGAGTTGCCCCGTCGCGCTGCAGGCCTGGAGCGGCTCGGCCGGGATGCCTGGGAGTGGGTGCTGCAAGGCTTCTCGATGCTCTCTTTCGGCGGTGAAACGTCCTTGGCTTTCCTGCGCAGCCTTCTGCGGCCGGCGCGGTTGCGCTGGCGCCAGATCCTGCTGGTGGTGGAGCAGGACGGGGTGCGCGCCGTGCCGGTCCTGGGCATGCTCTCGTTCCTGCTCGGGGTGGTGATCGCCTACCAGTCCGGGGTGCAGCTCCGCGTCTATGGGGGTAACCTCTATGTCGTGGATCTGGTGACCATCACCGTGCTTCGGGAGCTTGGCCCGCTGATGACGGCGATTGTGGTGGCCGGGCGAAGCGGCTCCGCGTACGCGGCACAGATCGGGACCATGCAGGTCACCGAGGAAGTCGACGCGCTGCGCAGCATCGGGGTGTCGCCCATCGATCTGCTGGTGCTGCCCAAGATCTCGGGTCTGGTGGTCGCGCTGCCCTTGCTCACCGTCTTCGCGGACATGGCGGCGGTGGCCGGGGGGATGGTGATGTCCGCCCTGATGCTGGACGTCAGCCCCGATACCTTCATGCGACGCATACCGGAGGCAGTGTCCATCAACTCACTGATGACAGGGGTGGCCAAGGCCCCGGTGTTCGCCGCGGCCATCGCCTCCGTGGGCTGTTACCACGGGTTCAAGGTGCGCGGTGGCGCCGACAGCGTGGGCCGGCATACCACGACCAGCGTGGTCCAGGCGATCGTCATGGTGATCGTCCTGGACGCCGCCTTTTCGGTCGTCTATAGCTGGATGGGGATCTGACCTTGGCCGGAGAGCGTCCAGGACCGCGCGATCCGGTACCCGATCGCACGAGGCCACACCCTGTAGAGCTTCGGGGAATTCGGACCTGTTTCGGTGCGGCCTGCATCCATGAGGGCCTGAACCTCACCGTGAATCGGGGCGAGATCCTGGCGCTGGTGGGGGCGAGCGGCTCCGGCAAGTCGGTGCTGCTGCGGGAGATGATCCTGCTTGCACGCCCGACTGCGGGGCAGGTGCGCCTGTTCGGGGAAGATGCGGTCGATCTGGACGAGTCCACGGCGAACCGCCTGCGCCGCCGGATCGGCATCATGTTCCAGCACGGCGCACTATTTAACTCGCTCACTGCACTGGAGAATATAGCCGTTCCAATGAAGGAGCAGACGGACCTGCCCGACGCCGTGATCCGCGACATCGCCATGCTCAAGCTGCTTCTGGCCGGTCTGCCCGCGGATGCGGCCCATAAATACCCCCGCCAGCTCAGCGGGGGCATGCATAAGCGCGCCGCCTTGGCCAGGGCGCTGGCCATGGACCCGGACCTGCTGGTCCTCGACGAGCCGGGAACGGGTCTGGACCCCATCGGCGCCGATGCACTTGACGACCTGATCCTGGACCTGCACCGCTCCCTGGATTTGACGGTGGTCATGACCACCCACGATCTGGATACCCTGTGGCGGGTCTCCGACCGGGTGGCTTTTCTCGCTGAGCGGCGGATACTGGCCACCGCAACCATGGGCGAGCTGAGCGCATCGGACGACCCGGCGATCGCGGCCTTCTTTCAGGGACCCCGGGCGCGCGCGGCAAGGAGCCTGACTTGGAACCGCGGGTAAGCTATGCACTCGTCGGACTCTTCGTCGTCGCCCTGACGGGGGTCTTCGTGGTGACCACGCTGTGGCTGGTGGGCGTCGGACCCGCGGGGGACGACCGCACCTTCGCAATCTACCCGCCCGAGTCAGTGGCGGGGATCGCCGGCGAGTCCCTCGTCAAGTACCAGGGCGTGGACGTGGGCAAGGTGCGCGAGGTGGGCATTGACCCCGGGGATCCGCGCCGGATCCGGCTGCTGATCGACGTGCGGCGGGATGTGCCGATCAATGTGGACACCACCGCCAGTCTGGCGAGCCAGGGCCTGACCGGGCTCGTGTATTTCATCGAGCTGCACGGCGGGGAGCCGGGGAGTCCGCCGCTGCAGACTGAGCCAGGAGCGGACTACCCGGTGATCCGCGCGGTCCCGTCGGACCTGGCCAAGCTGCAACGAACGGGCACCGAGCTGCTGGATGAGGCCAAGGGCGCGGCGGCGGAGCTTCGGGACACCCTGGCCTCCCTGCGGGGGCTGGTCGGCGAGGACGAGCGGGCGACGATCGGGGCCGGCCTCCAGGACGCGCGGCAAGCCACCGCTCACCTGTCTCAGGCCGCCGGGACCCTCGATGACCACCTGGAACGACTCGGCCCCGTGCTGGATGACCTGTCCCGCGCGGTCGGGCGGCTCCCGGCACTGGCGGAGCGCGCGGGCGAGACCCTGGATGCCGCGGCGGCAGCGGCGAGCGCGATCGGTCAGGCGGCGCGCCGGCTGGATGGTCTGACCGCGCAGGCCGCCCCGGGGGTCACGGCCCTGACACGGGACGGGATGCCGGAGCTGGTCGCCCTGTTGAGGGACCTTCGCGGTCTCACCGGCCGGCTGGACCGCCTGGCAACCGACCTGGAGCAGGAACCGAATCTGCTCCTCTACGGCCGAACCCGCCGCCCCGGCCCGGGGGAGCGCTGATGCGAGGTCTGAAACTCAAGGCCCAGGTTCTCGCCGTGCTTCCGGTCTTGGTCCTGCTGGGCAGTTGCGCCGGGGTCTTGCCGCGGCCGCCGGAATCGCCACCCATGACCTATCTGCTGGCTCCGGACCTGCCGCAGCGTGATCGCGAACCCGGGCATCCGGCGGGGGCCAGGCCGACCCTCCTGGTCGCCGAGCCGAAGGCCGCCGCGGGCTATTCCACCCGCCGTATGGCGTACCTCGAGCAGGACTACCGGATCGACCACTTCGCGGAGCACGAATGGGTGGACGCGCCTGCCGCCATGCTCGGCCCTCTGCTGGTCACGGCTCTGAGGGGAAACGCTGCATTCGGGGCGGTGAGCGAGGAGGCGCTCGGCATCAGCGCGGATCTTCGCCTCGACACCCTCATCGAGTCCCTCTATCAGGACTTCCGCACGCGTCCAAGCCTGGCCCGCGTGGAGCTCCGCGTCGGTCTCGTCGACCCGAACGGGCGCCGGGTCCTGGCGACGCAGGTGTTCGCCGACACCGAGCTCGCAACATCCGAAGACGCTTATGGCGGCGTGGTGGCAGTGAACCGAATCCTGACCCGCATGCTCCCGCGGATCGCCGACTTTGCCGCCGAGAACGCGCTCCGGCTGCGCGCGATCGCGCCCCGAGCAGAGACCCGCGCTCAGAGCAGCGAACCGCAGAGCATGTGAGCCGTCGGATTCGCATTGAGCCGGCTGCGCACCTGGCGGACCGCACGGCGTCACTCGGAACCGAAACGATAGCCGAGCAGCTCGAGATCCGCGGAAAAATGCCGCGCGACCAGCTCGGCGGTCGCATCCGTGTAGTAGAGACGATAATCCTGGCGGCGGTCGGTCGCCCTGCGGGCATGAGGCAACGCGGGCACAGGGATGCCGATGTGCTCACAGGCGGTCTCGAAGTCCTCCTGCAGACGCTCATAGCGGCCGATGAAATCCACGATCAAACGCCCACGAAGGTCGATCAAGTAGTCGCTCTGCAACTCGATCGACGTGTCCAGGTGGTATTGGTAGGGCCGTTCCGGATCCAGCTTCCAGCGCAGGAAGCCCTCGAAATCCGCGTGCCCGCCAAGGTACTGGGGCCGCTCGCGGCGGATATGGTGGAACGAGCTGACCTGCAGATCCCAGGGGTTGCGTACGAAGGCGAACTTGAAGAGCTGGTCGAAGTACGCCTTCGGCAGCATCTCCTTGGCGGCGATCGCCTTCGCGTGACGGGGAAGCTTGGTGGCGATGCGGTGACCGCTGAGGTGGCTCAGACGGCTGCAGAGAAACATCGGCCAATACCAGGGATCGCGCCATCGCAGCCCTTCCAACGCGGCGCGGACACTGGTCCCGCCGGTCTTGGCGATATGCACGAAGAGAAAGCGGTGCTTGGGTGAGAGCAGCATGGTCAGGGATCAGACGGCATCATCTGGGAAAACGCCACAATGAATCAGATTCAGGGACCGCAAGAGGCGGTCTCCCCCACTCCTTCATCTCCGGGCGCGTGAGCGCCTGCAAATGGCGGTGCATCTTGCTCCCCGGGGGACGCGCTGAATGGCTGCCTTCGCCAGACCGTGTCTGCTGCTGATGGATACGGGGCGGGCCAGGACGAGGGCAGCGGATGCTACCCCGGAGGCCGTTTAGGCTTCTTCTTCGCGCGCGGGTGGGACTGGTCATAGACCTGGGCCAGGTGCTGGAAGTCGAGGTGCGTATAGACCTGCGTGGTGCCGATGTCGGCGTGTCCGAGCAGCTCCTGAACGGCGCGCAGATCGCCGGACGACTCCAGCAGATGGGTCGCGAAGCTGTGGCGCAGCAGGTGCGGATGCAGGTCGCGCGTCGCGCCTTGGGAGCGCGCCCATTGGGCGAGACGCGCCTCGACCGTGCGGGGATGGATACGCCTTCCACGGCTGCTGGTGAAGAGCGCGGGCTCGTCCCCGCCAGCCAGATTGGAGCGCACCAGCATCCAGCGCCGGACCGCCTCGCGCGCCTTGGCTCCGACGGGGACGCGCCGCGTCTTGGCCCCCTTACCCAGGACCGCGAGCTCCCCCTCGGCCATATCGATATCGCCAAGGTTGACCGCGACCAGCTCGGCGAGCCGCAAACCCGAGGAATACAAGAGCTCGATCATCGCGCGGTCGCGGATCGCCAGGAGGTCTTCTTCACCCGGATGATCCAGCAGGCGACAGAGCTGGTCTGCGTCGAGTGTCGCCGGCAGACGACGCGGACTCTTTGGCGCCCGGACCCCGAGCGCGGGGTTGGACGCGGCGAGCCCTTCGCGCAGCAGCCAGCGATAAAGACTGCGCAGGCTGGAGAGCTCCCGTTGCAGGGTCTTTCCGGATGCCCCGCGACGATGGCGCCAGGCGAGAAACTGTCGCACCGTCTGCTCGTCGAGCCGATCGATCGCGCCCGCCCCGGCGTCGGCCAGCCAGGTGCTTAGACGTTCCAGGTCGCGCCGGTAGGCCGTCAGGGTCTGCGCGGACAGACGTCGCTCATGGGCGAGATGGCTGAGGAATGCCGCTGTCAGGTCCTTCGGCGCGCTCATGTCGGCGTCGTCCGAGCCCAGCCGCGAGCGCGCGGCAGGCCCGTGCGGCCGGCCGGCGCGGGAATACACGAGGCGGCATCATAGAATCGGTCCCGCGCACGGCTGGCTCCGCAAGACACGCCCACAGGTGGATACCGTCCCCGAAGTGTCTCTGCGGTGGTCACGGTCTGGTCCGCGGACGACTCATTCGGCCGAGGGCACGGAGATCACCTCGGGGCCCTCGTCACAGTGCCCCAGGGGCATGACCCGCAGCTTCTGGCCAAGGATCTCACCAAGTCGATCGAGCAGGTCGGTGGCCATGTCCGCGCGAAAACGCTCCGCGTCGTGACTGCCGATCGCCAAGACCCCGGCATGCCCATCGGCCCGGACGGGCACCAGTGCGGCCGAGCGGATCTCGGCGCCGGCCGCGCCGAACAGGATCCGCGCCTTCTCGCAGTCCAAAGGGCCACACAGGGCATGGTGACGATCGAGGAAGTCGCGGAAGGACAGGGTCAGGGGATCCGCCCCGGACCCCGTCTCGGACTCGGCTTGAAACAGCTTGAGCGTCATCGCCTCGGCGGAAAACTCGCTCAGGAGGGCATCCTTGAGAAGATCGCAGACCTGCTCAGAATCCTGTGCCGCGATCAGCTTCAAGACCAGGTTGTGGAGGCGGCCGGAGAGGGACTCGTACTCGCGCGCGCGTGAGATCAGGTGTGTGAGCCGATTGCGCTCCGCCTCCAGCTGGCTGCGCAGCAGGCGGACCTGCTGCTCGATCAGGGAGACCGCCCCGCCAGACGCGTGCGGGACCTCTAGGGCCGCCAAGACCTGAGGATTGCGATCGAAAAAGGTCGGATTCTGTACAAGGTATTCGGCAACCCTGGCCTCGAGGTCCGGGTCCTCGGCAGCGGACTGCTCTGCCTCTTGTCTGCTCACGCTGATCCTCTCATAGCTCAATCTCCCCTCGAAAGACATGCACGGCCGGTCCCGTCATCCAGACGACATCTGGCGAACCGGCCCATTCGATCACGAGATCCCCGCCGGGCAAGCCAACCCGCACCCGCGTATCCACTCGACCAAGCTGTCGCGCATGGACAACCGCGGCACAGGCGCCGGTCCCACAGGCCAGGGTCTCCCCGACGCCGCGCTCGAAGACCCGAAGGCGCAGGTGGTCCCGCCGCAGGATCTGCATGAATCCGACGTTGACACCGCTTGGGAATCGCTCATGGGACCCGACGAGCGGCCCCAGGCGCTTCACAGGTGCCGAGTCGAGGTCGTCGACCAGGATCACCGCGTGCGGATTCCCCATCGACAAGGCCCCGATGCTCAGTTGCTCACCCGCGACATCCAACGGATAGGCGACGGCCTGCCGATCGGCCAGGAAGGGGATCCGCTCAGGCGCGAGCTCGGGCGCCCCCATATCGACGCGCACCTGTCCGTCCGCCTCCATAAAAAGCCGGATGGGTCCGGCGGCGGTGCCCACCGGAATCGCGTCCGCCTCGGTGAGCCCCCGCTCGCGCACGAAACGGGCGAAGCAACGGGCACCGTTCCCGCACTGCTCAACCTCTGAGCCGTCGGCATTGAAGATGCGATAGTGAAACCGGGTTCCGCTCAGGCGGGCCGGCTCAACGATCAAGACCTGGTCGCAGCCGATCCCGAAACGGCGGTCGGCGAGCCGGCGGACGGTCGCGGGGTCGAGCTCTATGGCTTGCCCGGTACCATCCAGGACCACGAAGTCGTTGCCCAGACCCTGCATCTTGCTGAAGCCGAGCCTCATCGCGGCAGGCGTCCTGAGACGGCGAGATGCCGGTCGCTGACCACCGCGACGGAGAGCTCGGTCAGGCCGGCGGCGACCAGTTGATCGCAGACCTCCGCTGGCTCGAAGGCCGCGAACAGCGAGCTCCGGAAGTCGCTCCGGAGAACCTCCGGCTCCCCTTCGGCATAGGTCGAGACCAGCGCCTCGACCCATCCCGCGGATGCCGGACGCATCAGGTCCATGATAAGGACGGGGGCGCCGGGTTTTCCGGTCTCCAGGAGCGTACGCCACAACACCCCGGGGTCGTGCAGATGGTGTAGCAGACTATTCGAGAGGATCAGGTCGTAATGGTGGCTGGGCAACGACGCCGAGGGCAGTTGATCGCAGATCAAACGACAGCGCGAGACGACACCGGGCGATCGGTCGAGCGCGGCCCGTGCGAGATCGAGCATCGGCTGGGAGCCATCCAAGGCATCGCATCTCGCCTGAGGATAGGCACGCAGAAAGCGGATGCTGATATCCGCCGGCCCACAGCCCAGGTCGAGCGCCCGGGCACCGTCGAGCGGGCCGGGGGCGAGCTTGCGCAACAGCTCGATGAAGAGGGTATTGGACTCGGTGAAGTCCGCCTGGGCGTAGGCGATGGCCTGCTCGTGCGTGTCCATCAACTCGGGTTCGGGGCGGCGCTTCATGACGGCAACACGGATTCTCCGGCGAAGAGGCTGGCGATGGTCTCGCGCTCGCGCACCAGATGGACGCGATCGCCCTCGACCATGACCTCGGGTGCGCGCGGTCGACTGTTGTAGTTGGAGCTCATGGTGAACCCATAGGCCCCGGAGCCACGAACCGCCAGCAGGTCGCCCTCGCTCAGCGCCAGATGACGGCCCCTGCCAATAAAGTCCCCGGTTTCGCACACCGGCCCGACCAGGTCGTAGCGGGCCTGCTCGGCGTCGGAATCGCGCACGACCGGCACGATCTCCTGCACGGCTTGATAGAGCGCAGGGCGAAGCAGGTCGTTCATCGCCGCATCCAGGATCGCGAAACGCCGCTGACCGTTGTATTTGAGATACTCCACGCGGGTCAGGAGCACACCGGCGTTGCCCGCGATGGCGCGTCCGGGCTCGAGAACGACCTCATAGGGACGATCGCCCAGTTGGTAGCTCAGGGCCGCCGCATAGGCCGCCGGCTCTGGCGGATGCTCATCGGTGTAACGGATCCCGAGTCCGCCGCCGAGATCCAGATGGGAGATCGGGATACCCATCTCGCCGAGACGCTCCGCCAAGACCAACACCCGAGACAGAGCGTCGATGAAGGGGGCGAGATCGGTGAGCTGAGATCCGATATGGCAAGCGATGCCGTTCACGCGGAGATTGGACATGGACGAGGCGCGAGCATAGACCTCCTCCGCCGCATGGATGTCGATCCCGAACTTGTTCTCCCTGAGACCGGTGGCGATGTAGGGGTGGGTATGGGCATCGACATCCGGGTTGACACGAAGGGACACGGGTGCGACGACGCCGAGCCCGCGCGCGATGCGATCGAGCCGGAGCAACTCGGATTCGGACTCCACATTGAAGCAGCGGATCCCGACCTCCAGGGCAAGACGCATCTCGTCCTCGCGCTTGCCCACGCCCGAGAAGATCACCTTGGACGGGTCACCCCCGGCCGCGAGCACCCGCTCCAACTCGCCTCTCGACACGATGTCGAATCCAGAGCCCAGGCGGGCCAGCACATTCAGGACCGCCAGATTGGAGTTGGCCTTGACCGCGAAGCAGATCAGACGGGGATGGTCACGAAAGGCGCGGTCGAAGGCCCGCCAATGGCGCTCCAGGGTGGCGCGGGAATAGACGTAGCAGGGTGTGCCAAAGCGCGCGGCGATGTCCGCGAGGGGAACCTCCTCGGCATGGAGGGCATCATTGCGATAGTTGAAATGATCCATGCAGTCTCTGGCGGACTCTCGGCTAGGGCGTGTCAGAGGCGGCCGCCGCGTCGGACGGCGCGGGCGACGGGGTCGGGACATCCGCGCCGGGCGATTCGGAAACGGCAGTGGTCTCCTCCGGCAGATAGAGCGGACCCTTCTGCCCGCAGGCACCGACCAGGCTCGCGATCCCGAGCACCGTCACGGTGAGGTACAAGAGCGTTCTCGCCCAGCAGTACATGCACGCCTCCCTTGATCCTCGGCAGCCCGGAAGACGCCAGTATAACCGGTCCGTTGATGGGCGTGGGCGCCCCCGGGCCATGCTGCCGGTCGCCGTCGCGCCTGGCCTGGGGCCCGACCTCAAGGTTCGAGTGGGCTCAAGCGCATCCTTGGGCGCGGATCACTCCGGCACGACCTGATCGCGTGCGGTGGTGACCAAGGTGTGGGCGCCCGTGAAGGGGTTGCAGCCCGCGTTGCCCGAGACGCGCCCCCGCCGAAGCGGATACCCCCCGGCCCCTCCGGAGCCTCGATTGGCGCCAGGTCATCCTCGGATCGACAGGCGATGCGTCGCCAGGCCGCTCCCTCGATCGCTTGAGCAGCCGAGTGCACTGCACGTAAGCTCTGCGCCCATGGGAACCTCCCCGCCAAGACCCCATGAACAAGACGATTCAGGACGTCGCTCCGAACCGATGACGCGTCCCAGATCTGAGAAGCATCCCCGCCGATGAGCGTCCCGGCTCGCCGAGTGACGATTCCATGCCTGGCTGTTCTTGCAGCGCTGGCAGCGCTGTTGCCCGCTCCGGCCCCGGCCGTCTCAGATCCCCTCGGCCTGGAGCAGGCCTTGCAGGCCGCCTCCCGCCACCCCCGGATCGCCGCGTCCGACGATCTTTCCGCCCGGCTGCCGCGACGCCAACCGCTCTATCTGGACTGTCAACGTCTCGCCTTTCGCAACTCCGACGTCGCCGACCCCGACCGCAATCAGCCGCTCGACCCGCTGATCAGCGCGCAGGACGCGCAGCGACTGGAGATCATGGCGCGGTTCTTCGACGTCCTCCTTGCCGATCTCAGCTTCGCCAGCAACAACGAGGCGATGGCCGTCGCCTACGTCCAGTTCGATCGGGCCTCCGTCCGCAGCGAGCTCGGCCAGCTCTCGGCGCTCCGCGTCCTGGAGCTCGAATCCGTCTATCAGGAGATCCTCCATCGGCGCACCGCGAGCGAGATCAGCCAGCAGCTGACACGGACATTGCTCGCACAGGCACTCGGAGACCCCACCGATCTGCCGCGCAACCTCCTGGAGCCCGCTGTGAGCGCCCCGCCGCAGAGCCTCCCGACTGCCGACGAGATCCTGACGCAGGCGTCCGAGAACCCAGCCGTGCGCGCCCTGACTGCGGGTCGCTCGAATGCCGACCGGGATCTCGTGCAGCTGGAGCTTCGCCAACAGGTCCTGGAGCTGTTGCTGCGCCTGCGGGCCTTGTCGGCGGCGGAGCGCAACTTGGGCACCGAGTCGGCCTGGCGCGACCTGAAGCTCGACGAGAGCCGCGCCCTCTATGAGCAGGAGGTGACCGCCGACCTCGGCTATTCCATGAGCCAACAGACCCAGACCCGGCTGCAGATCCAACGCGTTGCCTACTGCCGCGCATTGGCCTGGGCGGAGCTGAACGCCCTCACCGGGCGACCCATCCCGGGTGACGGAGGGGCGGAGCCATGAAGAGACATGCCTGGCTCACGGCGGTCGGCCTGCTGATCTGTTCCGCGCAGGCCGCGGGGGAACAGGAGCTTAAGGGCTGGCTCGAATGGGTCCACGAGGTCGAGATGCGGGTGGTCGAGAACGGCGTGGTCGAAGAGGTCCTCGTGAGCGCCGGCCAGCATGTCTCCAAGGGGGATCTCCTGCTGCGTATGGATCAACGCGAGGCCCGGGCAAGGCTGCTCGAGGCCAAGGCTCGGGTCGCCCGGGCTCGGGTCGAGGTCGAGAAGGCCGGGCGCGCGCTCACCCGCAGTCGGGAGCTGTTCGATCGCGGCCTGATCGCGATCGAGGAGCTCAAGGACGCCGAGCTCAATCAGGTCGCCGCAACGGCGGAAGAGGAAGCGGCGAAGGCGGCCGAGGCATCCAGCCAGGTGGCCCTGGAGCATACCGAGCTGCGCGCACCGTTCGACGGGGTCGTGGTCTCCAGTCGGGTCTGGAACGGAGCGGTGATCTACAAGACCCTCCAGCAGGAGCCGCTGATCGTGATCGCCCCGGACGATCGGATGCTGGCGCGCGCGCTGGTGACCGCCAGCACCCTGCGACGCTTCAAGCCGGGCCAGCCCGCGCGGATCGGCGTCAACGGCGCCATGCGCGAGGGCCGCATCTACAGCCTCGGGGTGCAGGCCGTGCGCGTCGAGCTGGAGGGCGCCGTCTACTACCTCGACATCATCTTCGACCGCCGCCCCAACGAGCTGCTCCGCCCCTCCGAGACGGTGCAGATCGTGCTGCCTTGAACAGGGTTTCGCTCAGAACAGGAAATACCGCTGGGCCAACGGCAGCACGCGGGCCGGCTCGCAGGTCAGGAGCTGCCCGTCCGCGCGGACCTGGTAGGTCTGCGGGTCGACCTCGATGATCGGCTGATAGTCGTTGTGGATCATGCTCGACTTGCGCACCAGACGGCTGTCGCGGGTGATCCCGACAAGCCGCTTGAGATCGAGCCGCTGCGGCTCGCCCGCCTCCAGCGCCCACTGCGAGACGAAGGTCATGCAGGTCGCGCTCAGGGCGACGCCCAGGGCACCGAACATGGGTCGATAGTGAACCGGCTGCGGTGTCGGGATGGAGGCATTGGGGTCTCCCATCGGCGCGCCGGCGATCATGCCGCCCTTGAGGACGAGACTGGGCTTGGCCCCGAAGAAGGCGGGTCTCCAGAGGACAAGGTCCGCCAGCTTCCCGACCTCCACCGAGCCCACCTCGTGGGCGATGCCGTGGGTGATCGCCGGGTTGATGGTGTATTTCGCGACATAGCGTTTGGCACGGAGGTTGTCGTGCTCGGCGGGGTCGCCCGCAAGGGTGCCGCGCTGCACCTTCATTTTGTGGGCGGTCTGCCAGGTTCGGCAGATCACCTCCCCCACCCGTCCCATCGCCTGAGAATCCGAGGCAATCATGGAGAAGGCGCCAAGGTCGTGCAGGATGTCCTCCGCCGCGATGGTTTCGCGACGGATGCGCGACTCGGCGAAGGCGACATCCTCCGGGATGGAAGGGGAGAGATGATGGCAGACCATCAGCATGTCCAGGTGCTCGTCGACCGTGTTGACCGTGTAGGGACGAGTCGGATTGGTCGACGACGGCAGGACGTTGGGCAGGCCCGCGGCTTTGATGATATCGGGGGCATGACCGCCCCCGGCCCCCTCGGTGTGATAGGTGTGGATGCTGCGATCCTTGAACGCGGCGATGGTGTCCTCGACGAAGCCGGATTCGTTGAGGGTGTCGGTGTGGATCGCCACCTGCACGTCCATCTTCTCGGCGACGCCCAGGCAACAGTCGATCGCCGCCGGGGTGGTCCCCCAGTCCTCGTGCAGCTTCAGCCCCATGGCACCGGCGCGCACCTGCTCCTCCAAGGCATTCGGCAGGCTGCCGTTGCCCTTGCCCAGGAATCCCAGGTTGACCGGCAGCGCCTCGCCCGCCTGGAGCATGCGGCGGATGTTCCACGGGCCCGGCGTGCAGGTGGTGGCATTGGTCCCGGTCGCCGGCCCAGTGCCGCCGCCGAGCATCGTCGTGATACCGGACATCAGGGCCTCTTCGACCTGCTGGGGACAGATGAAGTGGATATGGGCGTCGATGCCGCCGGCAGTGAGAATCTGGCCCTCGGCGGCGATGACCTCGGTCCCCGGTCCGACCAGGATGTCCACACCGGCCTGGGTGTCCGGGTTGCCTGCCTTGCCGATCCCGACGATGCGTCCGGTCTTGATCCCGACGTCGGCCTTGACGATCCCCCAGTGATCGAGGATCAGGGCATTGGTGATGACCAGATCCACGACCTCGTCGGCCTGGCGCTGGCACTGACCCATCCCGTCGCGGATGACCTTGCCGCCCCCGAACTTGACCTCATCGCCATACCGGGTCCGGTCCTCCTCGACCTGGATGAAGAGCTCCGTATCGCCCAGACGAACCCGATCGCCGACGGTCGGGCCATACATGGAGGCATAGGCCGCCCTGCTGATCTTGCTCATGATTCACCTCCGTCGAGGGCACCCATCACCCCCCCATTGAAGCCGTAGACCACGCGATCGCCGGCGTAGGGCACCAGGGAGACCGTCCGCGACTGGCCGGGCTCGAAGCGCACGGCCGTCCCGGCGGGGATGTCGAGCCGCCAACCACGCGTGGACTCACGATCGAAGACGAGCGCCGCGTTGGTCTCGTAGAAGTGGTAATGCGATCCCACCTGGATCGGGCGGTCGCCGGTGTTGGCCACCTGGATGGTGATGCGGGGTCGACCGGCGTTGAGCTCGATGTCGCCGGGCGCGGTGATGATTTCGCCTGGGGTCATGGGCCTACTCCTGATGGGTTTTGCCTGCCGGTCGGTGCGCGGCCCGACCGGGTCACGCCGGGGGCCGCACCAAGGGTCGGCCAAGGGGCGGCGGTCGCGCTCCGCAAAGGCGGTCAGACGATCGGCTGGTGCACCGTGACCAGCTTGGTGCCGTCCGGAAAGGTCGCCTCCACCTGAACCTCGTGAATCATCTCGGGGATGCCCTCCATGACCTCTTCTCGGGTCAAGAGGGTACGTCCGTAATCCATCAGCTCGGCGACCGTTCGCCCGTCGCGCGCGCCCTCCAGGATCGCACAGCTGATGTAGGCGATCGCCTCGGGATAGTTCAATCGGACGCCGCGCGCCTTGCGTCGCTCGGCGAGCAGGCCGGCCGTAAAGAGCAGTAGCTTATCCTTCTCTCGGGGGCTGAGATCCATGATCGGCTCCTGGTCGCTGTTCTTCGGGCGGCTAATGATAGCCCGCCGGGCGATTCAGGTCGCCAGAAACCGCGGCGGCGGGATCTCCACAACGCTCATCCGGGAGAAGCCGGCCCTTCCGACTCGGGACCGCAGCGGCGCGGTAGAGGGCGCGATCCGGCGGTCAATGCTTGCCCAGGCTGCACGTCTGTTCAATACTCTGCATTGGCTTGGAAAGCGATGGTGGCCGTCATTCCCTTGTCTGCTCACCTTCCCACCGTTTTTTTGGCTTGCGACGGTCGTGGGGCGCTGTCGGTATGGGGGCTGCCAGGCGCGGGAGCGGCCAGGCGACCTGGCCCTTCTGGGCGAGGAGGGGGTCCCCGCCCCCCACCATCGAGACGGCGCAGCGGACTCGCCCCTGCGATGACGGCGTCTCGGTGCGCGCCGACCCTCTGGCTGCTCTTGGCCGCCTCATCACCGGCCTGGACCGCCGATCTGCCCAGCGAGCTGGACTTCTTCGCGCCGATCCCGACCGTCTCAACGGCCACCCGCCTGCCCAGCGCCCTGCTCGACACGCCCGCCTCGGTGACGATCCTCGACCGGGCGATCATCGAGGCCTCCACGGCCACCACAATCCCGGATCTGTTGCGGCTGGTACCGGGCTTTCAGGTCGCCCACGCCACCGGTGCTCGGTACACAGCCACCCGCCACGGCGTCAGCGATCAGCTCGAGCGGCGCCTTGAGGTGCTCGTCAACGGAAACTCAGTGTATCTGCCGACGAATTCGGCCGTCGAGTGGAATCTCGTCGGCGTGGCATTGGATGACATCGAGCGGATCGAGGTGGTGCGCAGCCCTAATGCGCCGGCGCTTGGGAGCAATGCCATGTTCGGCAGCATCAACATCATCACCCGCAGGCCGTTCGAGCTCGCCGGAACCTATCTGCGGGCGACGGCGGGCTCCCTGGAGACGGCGATCGGGGTCGCCCGCATCGGCGACAGACTGGGGCCCATGGATGCCGTCGCGACCTTTCAGTACACCCGGGACGACGGCTTCGACAGCATCGACGATCACAAGCGGATCCACAACCTGCGTCTGCACGGGGATCTGGATCTGGGTCCGAACGGCACCCTGGATATCGAGGTCGGCTACTCGGATGGAGAGACCGGCGCCGACGGGGTGGGCACGCCGACGGAGCCGTTTCGCGATATCAAGCTCAAAGACAGCTACCAGACAATCACCTGGCGGGATACCCGGCCGGACGGCTCAGGCCACCGCGTGGCCTTCACCCATCGCATCACCACGCAGGACGACAGCTACAATTTCTTCCTCGCCCCTGATCTTTTCCTCCCCCTGGGATTCCTCGATACCACCGCGGAGCGATTCGACCTCGAGCTCGAGCACACGCTGGCCCCTGGCAAGGCTTGGCGATTCCTATGGGGAGTGGGCGCCCGCTACGACGTGATTGAATCGGACCTCTATCTGGCGGGCTCCGGCGGTCAGGTGTCCGCTTGGTCCGGGCGCCTGTTGGCGGTCGCCGAATGGCGCCCGATCGAGTCCCTGCACCTCAACGTCAACGCGTTGACCGAATTCCACGAGATCGCGGATACCTATACGTCGCCGCGGCTCGGGGTCAATTGGCGCTTTGCCGACCGCCAGGCACTGCGAGCAAGCCTGAGCCGCAACTACAGGGTCTTCAGCGCGGGCGAGCAGCTCGCGGATTACCCCCTGGTGTTGTCCGACGGGACCTTTCTGCGCCAGCTCGTCAAGGCGACGGGGCCGGGTCTGGCGCCCGAGCAGCTGACCAGCTACGAGCTCGGTTATCTCTTGGAATCGCCTGCTCGCGAGCTTCGTTTCGATGTCACGCTGTTTCACGAGGAGCTCCGTGACGCCGCGTCCGGTGCCCGCGACCCCAATCGAACGACCATCTGGTCCGGCGAGAACGGGCACTGGGACACCGACGGCATCGAGGCACAGCTGCGATGGGCTCCAGATCGCGAAACGCTGCTCTTTGCCGCTTATTCCCATGCCAAGACGCACGGATCGGAATTCACCCGAATCGATGCCTCGGGAGACCCGATCGAGTGGGAATCCTTTGACGATGCGACCCCTCGTCACACCCTGGCGCTCCAGGTCACCCGCAAGCTCTCGCCAGGCTGGCAGGGCACCCTGGCCCTCTATCACCTGAGCGACATGCGGTGGCTGGGCGAGGGAGGGGCGGTCGACGCCTACACGCGACTCGACGCGAGGCTTTCGAAGAAGCTAACCATCGGGGACACGGCGGTCGAGCTTGCGCTGATCGCCCAGAACCTCACGGGCGAGGCCTACTATGAGTTTCGGCCCGACTATGTCTTCGAGAGGCCCGGAAACGTCTTCGACCGGCGCTTCTTTCTCCAGGCGAGCATTCAGTGGCCGGGGATCGGGATGTGAGTGGCGGTGCCGTGCTGCGGCCCTGGTCAGCACCCGTCATCGTAATACTGCGTCTGGCCCGTATCCGGATCCTTGACGACCTCGCCTTGCCCGTCCGTCACCGGAATGCGAATGAACATCATCGACTCGACCCGTTCAAACTCGGAGTCCATGGCGCGGGCGATGTCGGCTTCAGTCAGTCCCTCGTAGATATAGATCCGCCCGGCACCCTCCTGCCGCAACTCCGCCGGCGTCGGCTCAAACAGCCGTCTGATCTCGATGTCGCGCACGTCCGCAGCGATCAGCGGGGCGCTGGTTGTACACACCAACACAAACAATGGCACGATCGTCTTCATGGTGGCTCTCCCTCCACGCAACCGATTCCGCGATTCTTGGGGCCTTGGGAGGCGCCGCGTTCAGCGCGGACCACAGCTCCAAGAGCCGGTGCGAGGAGGGATGACCCGGATACAGCGTGCGCCGCGCTCTCGCCCTCACCCTCCCCATACCCTACTGGTATAGTAGGTCTGCAGACAGGACGCCATAGCCCCGATTCCCTAATCCTTTCGGGCTAGCCCGATCTCCCTAG